>JAZKDY010000029.1:12697-40267 GCA_040387325.1 Pseudomonadota bacterium
CCAGCGCGGTGTCGGTCAGCACCATGAGGAATTCCTCGCCACCGTAGCGGCCAAAAAAATCCAGCTGGCGCAAGGCCTTGGATGCGGCGTGGGCCACACCGCGCAACACCTCGTCCCCGGGCAGGTGGCCATGGACGTCATTGACCCGTTTGAAGAAATCGATGTCCACCATACACACGCAGAAAACGCTGCCGTTGCGCTGGCAGCGGTGGGTCTCCTCGGTGATACGCTCCATCAGGTAACGGCGGTTGTAGACACCGGTCAACTCGTCGCGGATGGCCATGTCGCTGATGCGTTGCAGGGCGACTTCCAGCTCCCCGTTTTGTTTGGCCAGGGCCTGGTTTTTTTCCTCGACCTTGTGGCGCAGGCTGCCCACCATGGCGGCCAGAAAGCTGAACTGCCCCAGTGTCATGGCAAAGGCGACCCACAGCAGCAGCTCCAGCTTCAGGTTGGCCTCATCGGCATGGAAATACAGCAGCAGAGCGGTCTGCAGGGCATATACCGTCAGGATAAAGGCGGCCAGCTGCAGAAACTGCCGGGCCTTGAAGCGGAACATGCCAAAGGAGAACATGGCCAGCCCCAGCAGCAGAAAGGCCCCGCGCGCCAGCCCGGCGAAATACATGATGTAGAGGCCCAGCATGGCCGGCACGGCAATCTGCAAAAAGGTCAGACTGGGGTCCTTGAAACGCAGGTTCATACCGCTGCGTATCACGCCGTAGACGACGATGTTGAATGCGACGGCTATGGCCGCATACACGGCGACGTTGACCGTACCCAGAAACCCCATGCCCCAGCACAGCAGCACAAACGCCAGGTTCATCACATGGGCTGCGGTGCCCACAAAAAAACGCCGCAGGCGCACCCGCTGCTCGGGTGCGTTGGACGGGTCGATGGCGTTGCCTGCTGTTTTCATGGCGACCTTTTGGGTTTCTACACCCACGATTGTGCAAGCATTACCGGGTAGCCCGGTTTTGCTCTACTATTGATAGCTACCAGCGTCCATTTGATGGGGGCTGGCAGCCAAAATAACGAGGAGCATTGTGATGGTGTCGTTGAATCCGTCTTACCTGGCGTCGTTTTGGTCACAGCCCATGGTCGAGGTCAATCTGCTGGTATTTTTCAACCTGGCAGGCGCATTGGCACTGGGCCTGTTGCTGGGCTACGAGCGCTCCTACCATGGGCGGGCGGCGGGCATGCGCACCTACGGCATTGTCTGCATGGCATCGGCCGCGCTGACGGTGTTTTGCGGCTACCCCGAATTCTGGTGGGGCGGCAGCCACCCCCCGATTCCCGTAGACCCCACCCGGGTCATCCAGGGCATCGTGACCGGTGTGGGTTTTCTGGGCGCCGGGGTCATCATGAAGGAAGGCCTGAATATCAGCGGCCTGACCACGGCGGCATCCATCTGGGCATCCAGTGCCATCGGCGTACTGGTCGGGCTGGGCTTCTTTGGAGCGTCCATCCTGCTCACCCTGTTGCTGCTGGCCCTGATGATGTGGGCACCCAAACTTGAGGTGCGGCTGCCGTCACGCCGTGCCATGGGGGTGGTGCTGGGTTTCAAACCCGGTTTTGAGCCCCATGAATCCACGCTCAAAGCAACCATCCGTGAATGGGGCTACATCGTCGCAGAAGGTTCGCTCAACATCTCTGCCACCCAGCATGTTGTGCAATGGAATTTTGTGATGGTGGCATTGCGCAGCCGCCCGGAGCCCAACTCGCTGTTCGAACTGTCCCGCAAACTGCGTGAGGTGGAAGGTGTGGACAGTCTGCAGATCAGCCACGCGAGGAATTAGCCCCCACGCTCCACCGCTACGCGGATTTAGCCCCCTGCCGACCGCACCGGTTTGGCAACTGGCAGGGGCCTGCCCTCCGATGTAGCCGGTGGGTCTATACCCAGCAAGCTTGCCAGCGTGGGTGCAATGTCCACCACTTCAACCCGCGTATCGACCCGCCCCTTGCCAATCCAGGGTGGGCCATAGGTCAGGATGGGCACGTTGGTGTCGTAGCCATAGGGTGACCCGTGAGTGGCCACGGCCCGTCCGCCAAACATCCAGTAGGGCTTGAGCACATACTGCACATCACCCGACACGTCCGCGTGCCAGGCCTTGCGCATCTGGGCAAACAGGGGTTCGGCGGCGCGGCTGCCGCTCAGCAGCTCGGCCCGTGTGTACGCGGCTGCAAAACCGGGCTCGGCCAACAGCAGCGTGCGTGCCGCATCCGCCACCGCGTTGGCATCCTGGCCTTTGCTGGCCAGCAGCTGCTTGTCCAGCAACAGGGTGAAACCTGAATTGCCGATGATCCACTTGCCAGGGCCAAACTGTTTCTCCAGGCCCTGGTTGATACGGACCAGGGTTTGCGCACCATCGACGCGGCCGCTGGCCCGGCCCAGGCTTGCGCTGTATTCCACATTGGGCATGAATCCGTGGTCGGCTGTCATCACCACCACATACTGGTCCTTGCCCACTCTGGCATCCAGATCCTGCCAGAAGCTTTGCAACAAACGGTCCAGGTGCAGCACATGGTCGTGCGACAAGCGTGACTCGGCGCTGAAGGCATGGTTGACATAGTCATGGCCCGACAAACTTATGGACAGGATGTCCGGCGCGCCGTCCTGGCCCAGTTGTTCACCAGCCAGTGCGGCGCGGGCAAAGTCCAGCGTCAACGCGTCACCAAAGGGGCCACGCAACAGGGAGCCATAAAAATTGGGACCAGGCTCCGTGTCTTCCGCGGCGCTGAAGCGGGCCGGCAGGCGACCACCCGCCAGGCCAAACCAGGGCTGGTTGTCGGGCAGCGACCGGGCGTAGGCTGCCTCAGACAACAGGGCAGTCCACTCGCTGCGAAAGTAACGGTCAGCAGGCTTCGCTGCATTAAACGTGTTCACCCAGGCCGGGTGCGCCTGCATGTAAAAGGTGGTGGAGGCAAACTGCCCGGTGGAGCCCATGTACATATAGGCCGTCCCGGTTTTGCCTGCCGGCAGTATGGCGCCACGGTCTTTGCCCGAGATGGCGATCACCTTGGACTGCGGGTACGCCCGGCGCAGCACATCGCCCACCGTTTCCACCTTCAGATTCTTCGGGCTGGTGCCATCCAACGGGTCGGTGGCGTGGCCGATGTAGGTAGCCGTGGTGTCACCCGTGCAGTATTCGCGAGCACCGGTCTGGGCATCGCGCCATTCATTGCCGATGATGCCGGTTCGGTGTGGATACGCACCCGTCAACATGGTGGCATGGCCGGCCGCGGTCACGGTGTAGGCATGGCCATAGTGCGCGTTGGAAAACCAGCTGCCGCGTTGCAGGAAACGGTTGAACCCGTCGGGCGCCAGCTGGTCCTGGTAGGCCAGCACCTGGCGTTGGGGCAGGCCGTCTATGGCCATGAAAACTATGAGTTTGGGCGGCTTGGCCTTGGGTTGTGGCTTGGCATCTGCAGCGCCCACAGGTACCAACACGGCACCGGCCAGCATCCAAAGGCTGACCCAACACAGGCGCCGCATCAGGCCTGGCCCAACGCGCGTGCCAGCCACTGGCAGACGGGGCTGCTGGCATCTTCCAGCCCGTGGATCACCGTGAAATGGTTGGTCCCCACATGGTCCTGCAAGGTGGATGTATTGCCCGCGGCTTGCCAGGCAGCGTGGTAGGTCTGCGACTGGCGGGCAAACTCGCCGCTCTCCAGGCCACCCCAGGTGATCCACAGCGGGGTCTTGCAGGGCCGCACCATAAAGGCCGGTGAATTGCGCCGCACCACACCATCGTCCAGCTGGATCATGGGTTGCAGGTAGCTGTAGCGCAGTGGCTCCAGGTCATAAAGACCGCTGAAGGCAATTGCGCCTGCCAAGGGGTCTTGGGGCAGGCCATAGTCACGCGCCCATTCGGTCTGCAGGCACATCGCGGTCAGGTGCCCACCTGCCGAATGGCCGCCAATGGCCACGCGGCTGGGGTCACCACCATGCTGGGCGATGTTGCGCAGCACCCAGGCAATGGCGGAGCGGCACTGGCGGGTGATCTCGTCAATGGTGACAAAAGGGCATAACGCGTAGTTGACCACCACGGTGGTGATGCCCAGGGCGTTCAGGCCCAGCGCCACGCCGTGAAAATCTTTGCTGGACAGCGCACGCCAATAACCACCGTGTATGAATACAAACACCGGTGCATTGGGCACAGCGGCGGGGAAAATGTCCAGGGTTTCTTCGACCGTGGGGCCGTAGGGCACATCCAGTGTGTTGCGCAAGGTGCTGCGTGCCCGCTCGGCCTGCGCAGTGAAATGTTGCATGGGCTGGTCGCCGGGGGCCAGCACCAGACTGGGGTTGTACTGGGCGTCTATCTGCGCCTGGGTTTCAAAATTGCGGTACAGCGTGCGCATGGGGGGTGCCTTTGTTGCAGTGGAATGCGGTGATTATTCCGCATGCCGGGCCCCCGCCTGCGCGGTGGTTTTATCAGTTCAGGTACGACTCGGCATGCGCCTCAAAGTCTTCGGCGTCAATCGCTGCGTCAAAGGCGGCGCGGCTGGCCAGGGCTTCCTTGGTGTAGGGGATCAGCGGTTTGTCCAGCGGGCGCAGCTTGTGGCGGCGCAGGCCGCGCAGTTGCTGGGAGCGCTCCATGGTTTGCAGAACCAGTTCGGGTTCCATCATCAGGCTGAAGGGGTTAAGTGCCAGGGCTGCGGTTGTCATGGTGGTTCTCCGGTTGCATCATCCTGCGCCAAGGGGGTGGATGGGTTTGGCGCTTGATGCAACTGTAGTCACTGTGTTGCGAAACTGGAGTCAGCCGCAGGCTGGAAAGCATGTAGGAATTTGCCTTACAAGGCAGGGCGTCCAGGACCAAACGCCTTGTTACCTTTGCGCGCCAGCAGCCTGGTGAGAACTGGCGCAGAATTCGTGCTGGGCCGCAACCGGCGGTCGCAGAAAAATGGATGGGTTGGAAAGTGAAAATAGCTCTCAAACATACTGCACACACACTGGCCGCACTGTCACTGCTGGGCGCCACCCAGGCCCATGGTGCCAGCGTATTTGACCCCACCATCAACCGCCTGTTCATCACATCGGTTTCGGTGAGCGGGACCAGCTACCAGAACGTGTCGGCAACGGTCAACTCCTACACCCTGCTGGGCGTGGACAACGGCACACCGGGTAGCGACACCTTTAACCCAGCCAACAACCTGCTGACGCTGGGGTCGGTCGTGTTCCAGGGCACAACCTACAACAACGTACGGGTGCAGCTGAACGCGTTCACACTGCTGGCCGCCACACCGGTAGCCATTACCCCGGGCACACCCACAACACCAACCACGCCCACCACACCGACGACCCCAACAACACCGACTACGCCCACAGCCCCCACCACGCCGGGCGGCACGTTGACGGCGGCCAACACCTGCAACCTGGCGAACTTCCAGACCGACCTGTTGTCCCTGATCAACCAGGCCCGCGCCAGCAGCCAATCCTGTGGTGGCGTTATCCACCCGGCGGTCGCTGCGGTGGCCTGGAACGGCCAGCTTTTTGACGCTGCGGCGGGACACTCGGCCGACATGGCCACACAGAACTATTTTTCACACACCAGCCTGGATGGCCGCAATGCCGGCCAGCGCATCACCGCCGCTGGTTATAGCTGGACCGCCTATGGTGAAAACATTGCGGCAGGGCAAAGCAGCGCGGCCTCGGTAATGGCCGGATGGATGGCCAGCGCCGGCCATTGCAGCAACATCATGAACAGCAACTTCACGGGCGTGGCCGTGGCCTGCGTCAGCAACAGCAGCTCCACCTACAACCGCTACTGGACGATGAACCTGGGCCGGCAGTAAGCCGCACAGTTTCACCGACGGGCCGCCCCTAGGTGAAACACGGCCCCCTCGGGGGGCAGGGAGCTACACGTAGTGAGCGACCGTGGGGGCAATCTACGTGTAATCGGCCAGACTCATTAGGCGCGCCCGCACACTCTTGCCCTTGACCTTACCGGCATTGAGCTTGGCGCAGGCCTGTTTGGCCACATCCCGCGTCACGGCGACAAAGGTGCTGAACTCGGTGACCTGTATCTTGCCGATCTGCTCACGCGTGTAGGCCGGGCCGCCCTCTTCGCTGGTCAGCGCACCCAGCACATCACCGGGGCGAATCTTCTCCTTGCGGCCCCCCAGAATCTGCAGCGTCACCATGGGTGGCAGCAACGGGCCATCGCCATCAGCTGTCAGCTCATCCACTTTGTGCCAGACCGATGGCTTGTTCTGGTACTGCTCGATTTTTCCGATGCGGCCCATGTCATTCATGATGGCCAGGCTCAGGGCCAGGCCCGTCGCGCCAGCCCGGCCCGTGCGTCCGATACGGTGCACATGCACTTCGGGGTCGGGCGTGATGTCGACGTTGATCACCGCTTCCAGCTGGTTGATGTCCAGCCCGCGGGAGGCCACATCGGTGGCCACCAGCACCGAACAGCTGCGGTTGGCAAACTGGGCCAGCACCTGGTCACGTTCGCGCTGCTCCAGCTCGCCGTACAAAGCCAGTGCGTAGAAACCTTCGGCTTGCAGCAGGGTCACAAGGTCTTTGCACTGCTGCTTGGTGTTGCAAAACGCCAATGTGCTCACAGGGCGGAAGTGGCGGAGCAACTGGCCCACGGTGTGCAGGCGGTTGGGCTGGGTCACTTCATAAAAGCGCTGTTCGATCAGGCTCTCAGTCTTGGGCGGTGCCACTTCCACACGTTGTGGGTCGCGCATGAACTGCCTGGCCAGTTTTTCAATGCCCTCGGGGTAGGTGGCCGAGAACAGCAGCGTCTGGCGGTTGGCCGGGCACTGCTTGGCAACCTTGGCGATGTCGTCGAAGAAACCCATGTCCAGCATGCGGTCGGCCTCGTCCAGCACCAGGGTGTTCAAACCCTCCAGCGTCAGGTAGCCGCGCTCCAGGTGGTCCATGATGCGGCCCGGCGTGCCGACGACGACGTGGGCGCCGTGCTCCAGACTGGCACGCTGACCGCGCAGCGCGATGCCGCCACACAGCGTGACGACCTTGATGTTTTCTTCGGCACGCGCCAGGCGGCGGATTTCCACCGTCACCTGGTCGGCCAGCTCACGCGTGGGGCACAGCACCATGGCCTGCACGGCAAACCAGCGCGGATTGAGCTTGGCCAGGAGCGCCAGTGCAAAGGCCGCCGTCTTGCCACTACCGGTCTGGGCCTGGGCAATCAGGTCGTTGCCGGCCAGTGCGATGGGCAGGCTGGCGGCCTGGATGGGCGTCATGTCGCTGTAGCCCAGCTGCTGCAGATTGGCCAGGGCGGCGGGGCTCAGGGCCAGATTGGCAAAGCTGGTGGGGGGGGATGCGTCAGGCGCGGTGTTCTTGAGGGTCATGCCCAATTATCGGGCAGTGCAAGGGAATGGGCAGGGGCGTTACAGTGGCAGCACCCATTTGAAGGAGACAACGCCCATGCCCGCACTGCACATCTCCACCCAATTCGACTCCGGCGCCATTGAAGTGCTGAGCCTGGACAACCCGCGCGATATCCAGCTCAACATCCGCGCCGACAACGCCAGCAGCTTTGCCCAGTGGTTCCACTTCTGCCTGCACGGTGCGGCCGACAAGGCGGTCACGCTGCGCTTCATGAATGCCGGCGCCTGCGCCTACCCGGATGGCTGGGACGGCTACCGCGTGGTGGCAAGCCACGACCGGCAAACCTGGTTTCGCATCGCCACCGAATTTGACGGCACAGTGATGACGGCCCACGCCACGCCGGAATGCAATTGCATGTACTTTGCGTACTTTGAGCCCTACTCGTACGAGCAGCACCTGGACCTGTTGGGCTCGGCCGCGCAGTCTGCCCATGTGGCCTTGCACCGCCTGGGTAGCACGCTGGACGGGCGCGACATGAGCCTGCTGCGCATCACCAACAGCCACAGCGCCACGCCGCTGGAGCTGAAGAAAAAGGTCTGGGTGATAGCCCGCCAGCACCCCGGCGAGACCATGGCCGAGTGGTTTGCCGAAGGGTTTCTGGAGCGCCTGCTGGACCCGGACGATGCGGTGAGCCGCGTACTGCTGGACCGCTGTGTCTTCCACGTGGTGCCCAATATGAACCCCGACGGCGCCGTGCGCGGCAACCTGCGCACCAACGCCGCAGGTGCCAACCTGAACCGCGAGTGGGCAACACCCAGCATGGAAACATCACCCGAGGTCTTTCTGGTGCGCCAGCACATGCAGAAAACCGGCGTGGACCTGTGCCTGGACGTGCACGGCGACGAAGGCCTGCCCTACAACTTTGTCGTGGGCTCCGAGGGCAACCCGGGTTACACCGAGGGCATCGCGATGCTGGAGAACACGTTCAAGAGCGCGTGGCTGGCCAACTGCCCCGACTTCCAGGACCAGTACAACTACGGCCGCAGTGCCCCCGGCAGCGCCAACCCCACGCTGGCGACCAACTGGGTGGCCCAACATTTTGGTTGTCTGGCGCTGACGATTGAAATGCCGTTCAAGGACAACGCACAGTGGCCGAATGCCGAGACGGGCTGGAGCGGTGAGCGCTCGCGCAAGCTGGGGGCCAGTGTGTTGCAGCCTTTGCTGGCTATGGTGTAGCACCACCCGAGAAAACATCCCATGGCCAACACCCGAAGTACCAATGCCGTCCGCCTGGAGTTCGCAACGGACTCCCTGGTTCAGACCAATCTGTCAGGGGCGGCCTTTACAGATGACTGGCTGTGGGTCGCCGGCGACGAAGCCTGCGGCATTGACCGCCTGCGCCGGCTCGACCCAGTGGGCCAGGAGACCTTGCGTTTTGGCGAGGTGCGCGACTTTCCGTTGGCCGACCTGCTGGATCTGCCCGGCGCCGCCGATGACGAGGCGGACCTGGAGGGCATGGCCGTAGCCGATGGCTTCCTCTGGGTCGTGGGCTCACATGGCCTGAAACGCAAAAGCACCAAGCCAGACCGCGACCACGCCGACAACGCCAAGCGGCTGGCCAAGGTCACACTCGACGGCAACCGCCGCCTGCTGGCCTGTCTGCCCATCGAAAAGGACGCCAAGGGCGAACCCTGCCTGGTGCGCCAAGCCAAGGACGGCCGCAACGCCAAGCGCTTGAAAGGTGATTCGGCGGAGAACCAGCTCACCCGCGCACTGGCCGACGACCTGCACTTTGGACCCTACATGGCGATCCCGGGCAAGGACAACGGCTTTGACGTCGAAGGCCTGGCGGTAGACGGACGCCGATTGCTGCTCGGCCTGCGTGGCCCGGTGCTGCGTGGCTGGTCGGCGCTGCTGGAGATCGAAATAGAGGCCAAAGGGGATCAACTGCGGTTGGTACCGCTGGACGACAGCGGTTTGCTGATCCGCAAACACTTTCTGCAACTCGATGGCCTGGGCGTGCGCGACCTGCATTTCTCTGGCGATGACCTCTACATCCTGGCTGGCCCGACGATGGTGCTGAACGGAGAAATCCGCGTTTTCAAATGGCCCGCAGCCAAACCATTGCTTGCCGCCAACCGCGACCCCATTCGTTTCGAGTCGGCACTGACCGATTCGGTGTCGCTGCCCCATGGTCGCGGCACCAACCGCGCCGAGGCGATTTGCGACCTGCCGCCTGCGTTGTCGGGGGGCAAGCCCAATTGGCTGGTGTTGTACGACGCGCCCGGTGCCGATCGCATGGAGGGCGAGCGCACAGTCTTTGGTGATTTGTTGCGCCACGATTGAGGATCACCCACTGCGTTTTGCGAACAATCTATGCCCGACTGTCCTGAAATAGATCCCACTGCACCGGTTCAATTCGTCATCAATGGTGCAGCGGGGAGCAGCGACGCAGATGCCAAGCGTGTGGTCATTGAAGCCGCGCTGCAGGCTGCCGGGCGGCGCGGGGACCTGTTATTCAGCCGCCCCGAAGACTTGCCCGGCGTGGCGCAACAGGCCGCAAGAAAGGCACAAGCTACGCGAACGGCCGTGGTTGCCGTCGGTGGTGATGGCACTATCAACACGGTGGCGCAGGCCGCACACGCCCTGGGCTGTGCGATGGGTGTGGTGCCCCAAGGTACGTTCAATTACTTCGCGCGCACACATGGCATTCCTGCAGATCCCGCGCAGGCTGTGCGGCTCTTGCTCGACTGCACACCGTTGCCGGTGCAGGTGGCCGCCGTCAACGACAGGGTGTTTCTGGTGAATGCCAGCCTGGGCCTGTACCCCGAACTACTGGAAGAACGCGAGGCCTACAAGGCGCGATTCGGGCGCAGCCGATGGGTTGCTTTCTGGGCGGCCAGCGCCACGCTGCTGCGCGCGCAGAGGAAGCTGCGGCTGTCCATTGAACAGGGCTCGGCGGCGCGCCAGGTGCGAACCTTGACGCTGTTCGTCGGCAACAACCGGTTGCAGCTGGAACAGGTGGGAGTGCATGCCGGCAGTGGTTCGGCGCAAGCACCCGAAGATGGGCGCATCACCGCGGTGATGCTGCGACCCATCGGCACGTTGTCCATGCTGCGGCTGATGCTGAAGGGCGCCATGGGCACCCTCGGCGACGCACACAGCGTGGAACACTTCGAGTTCCAGCGCATGGTGGTGCGGCCAACGCTCACCGCGGGCCGCCGCGGAGTGAAGGTCGCATTCGACGGCGAAGTGGCGCGGATGCGTACGCCGCTGAACTTCCGCGTACTCGACAAACCCCTGTATTTGTTGAAGCCGCGACCCGAAGGACCGGCCGCATGAGCGTCGTACTGCAGATCTCGGACACCCACTTCGGCACCGAACAGGCACCCGTCGTCGAAGCACTGGCTGCGCTGGCCTGGCAACAGAAGCCCGATCTGTTGGTGCTCTCGGGCGACATCACGCAGCGCGCGCGGCCAGCACAGTTTACGGCGGCACGTACATTTGTGGACCGCTTAGGCATACCGGTGCTGGCCATTCCGGGTAACCACGACATACCGCTTTTCGACCTGTGGACGCGTTTGCGCCGTCCCTATGCCCATTTCTCGGCGGCATTCGGCTCCGATATGGAACGTGTGTATGCCTCGGACGACCTGATGGTTGTGTGTGTCAACACCACCCGGGCCTGGCGGCACAAGGATGGTGAAGTGTCCGGTCACCAGATAGACCGCGTAGCGCGTGTGCTGGCCAATGCCCAAGCTGCGCAGTTGCGCGTCGTAGTTGTGCACCAGCCGGTGGCCGTGACGCGGGCCGAGGATAAACCCAACCTGCTGCGCGGACACGCTGCCGCCATTCAACAGTGGTCCACCGCCGGCGTGGACCTGGTGATGGGCGGGCATATCCACCTGCCCTACGTGATGGCGCTGCACGGGCTGGCGCGACCAGGGTGGGCCGTGCAGGCCGGCACGGCGGTCTCATCCAGGGTGCGCCAGGGGGTGCCGAATTCGGTGAACCTGTTGCGCTGGGGCAATGATTCTGCAGCCGGCTGCTGCACCATAGAGCAGTGGGACTTTTCGGCCAGCCAGCAGTTGTTTGCCCGCGTGGCGGTCACCGAAGTCAGGCCCGCCAGGCACTGACGATTGAATTGCCGTTCAAGGTCAACGCGCAGTTACCCAATGTGGAGACCGGCTGGAGAGGGGGACTGGTTGCTGCTTTATTGATAGCGTAGTTGTTATGTTTGACGGGGGCTAGAGGCACATTTGACTAGTAGCCATCTGGCTGGTGCGCTGGCGCTGCTGTGTTAAGGAGTGGGTTGGTGTGCCGGCTCTGAGGCAACCGCGACTATGGCCTGCGCCCGCAAACCCCACCACCCGCCTTGGGTGGGGGGCGGGCATCAGATTGAACAGCCGTTAAAGACACACACCGGACATTGCCGCCGCTCCGGAGCAGTCATTCAACGCCAGAGATGACCGGCGGACAGTAGGCGGGCGAAGCCAGCCGATAGGACGTCCGTGTCGATTGATGGGATGTTAGCCGTGCCAGTGCAAATCGCGAGACACAACGAACGGATTCCGCCCCGATGAGGAAGTGGCGTCGAGTACCTAACTTTCTTTATCGTCACCAGAGCGAGTGCCTGGATCTTCGACTAGGCTGAGCCACGCTGCAAGTTCAATCACCATGCCAAGGAACGTAAAAATGCCAGCCCCTGGAAGCCACGCCAATAGATAAAAAATGAAGGCAACAACGAATAGTATGAGGGCCGTTGCATGAACGCTTTTTTTCACCTTCTCATCTTCTCCTCAGCATCAACGAAGTGTGCCGCAACCTTTGAGTTACAAACGAAGATCCAGCTCTACCGTCGGCTTCCGCCCATCATCGGACCGGCATCGCTAGGCCAGTCAACTGGTCGAGCAAGCGACCGAATTGATTTGACCATGTTCAATGTTTCCAAAAGTACACAGCCAATATCCAACATACGGCACCAAGGCTAAATGCCCAGGCGCCTCGATCGCAAAGCCGTTGCCCAACTGAGTCATAACGCTTCTTATCCAGCCACCACCATAAGGACCAACCTATGGTGCGGTCAGCTTCTGTAGCAGTGGAAAGATGATTGAGCGCGGTGATGCCCAGACCAGACACCGTGAGACCTGCCAACGTCCCAACGATGCCAAATAGAAGCGTGAATGAGAATTCCATCCGGATAACTCCAAAAGACCGCTATCGCCCCACGGCAGAAGTACGTCACGCACTAAATTGGACGCAGAGCTTGGACCATTGGCCTCGGAGAAAACTGTTGGCAAAAATCGAAAGCAGGTTATGGGCTATTTTCCACCCCAACGCCAAGCGGTTGGTTCGCCCTTGGCCAAGCACACGGCAAGAAGCGCTAAAGCAACACCCACCATGAACATAACGTACAGCAATGGTTGCTCGCCGCGAGGTATGAGCGCGCTACCTAGTACGCAAAGCGATAACGCAACTGCCAACGTCGCCCAACCCTGCCACACCGTTGGTAAGCCCCAACCCCAACCGTGAGTCTTCGCAGGAAACCAGTACGTAACTTGCCTTGTCATGAGGAACCTCCCTTGCACGCGATAGGTGTAAGACTTCACCTTTGACGAACGTGTTGCAGATTGAGTTTACGCCGGATTGTGGCTCGGCAGACAACGTTCCTGAGTGACCGCTTCCGCCCCACTGCAGCTACGGGTACTAGACGCATTCGTTAATCTGCTCGCGCCAAATTTTTCATTTAGGTTAGGCTATCCAGCGCGCGTCGTGAGGCGAAGCCGACCAGAGCCTGTCCGGTTGACCAACTTGTTACCCTGCACTGCACACATGTGCGAATGTGGTCCGCCGTGCGGCAGCACCCCTAGAAAAACCACACCAACACTTGCCACAGCGCGAACACTCCGACAACGAATAGCCAACTGAATCTTCGAGGCCGACCCGTTTCCTCGAAGAGCACTCGAAACAGCGGATCTCGGGCGCCGAGACGAAACCAGCCGCTCGCTACCGACCGCAACTGCGAGGGCCGAAGTACCCAGATGGCGGCCAGCGCGACGGCCAGCGCAAGAAGGGTGAACAGGATTTTGATAACCAAAGACATTTTCGTGCCGGCTAACTATTGATATATCCAGCAGTTTTGCGGGATAACACCGGCGCCAGTCGGATAACGTGGCAGCGAAAATCTCAGATTGTTCATTCAAATCAGGTACTTAAGCTTGAGGTCTAGCCAAATGTACAGGTATATTGAAAACGACAAAGTCGTCGTCTACTTTGTTCCGTTTGGAGGGACTTCTTTCAACTAGACGCTCAATCTGAACGACCGCTTTCGCCGGCGGATTCAACCGGTCAATGCAACACATTCGCTGAACATCTCAGCGGGCGTATGGAAGCCGTTCCCCGCTACGTATCAGAACGCAGTGTTAGTAAAACTCCATAACGCGAAGGCCTACGTAGCGCGGAAATGCAAAACCGTTCTTCTTGTCTTGCCAGTAGTCGCGATGAAGCATAGGCGGGAAGACGGTCTTGCCTTCAAACTCGGTGGGACTAAGCCAAGCGGCCTCAGTAATATGCTCCCGCGTAGCTTCAATGCGGGATGTGTTTAACGTGCCACCTATCACTCGACCCGTGAACCACACCTTGCATTCGCGCGTATCAGGACTTGAGAACTCCTCAATGTATGCGAGTTGCAGAGGTTCGACGTGCAAACCACACTCCTCGAAGGCTTCGCGGCGAGCGGTCGCAAAGAGATCTTCAGTCTTTTCAGCGCCACCGCCTGGGGCGACCCAGAAGTCGTACGCGCCCGGCTTTGAGTGCCGGACAAGCAGGATGCGACCTTCTTCTTCGAGGATGACACCAGCGGAGATTCGATGTTTTACTTGAGCGGCCTAACGTAGTTCATAAAGGTTTTCAGCGAACTTGGTCACCAGTTTGGGGCCCGCTTACGCCCCGCTACCAACTCGCCCGTGGCGGCCATCCTCCGAATCTTATCCGCTCCAACAACACCCCAACCAAAATCGCTCCTACAAACATAGCAATACAAGCATATTGCACGGGGGCTACAGCCAACTTTCACCAACACAATTATTTCCAGGCATATCTAGAATACTTGTTCTAGAACATCTATACTAGATTCATGCCACACGCGACAACCCCTATCCCCCACCCCACCGCCGCCGAACTGGATCTGCTGCGCATACTCTGGCGCATAGGCGCGGCCGACGCCAAGCTGGTGCATGAAGCCCTGCTGGAAGAACGGCCCGACGCGACCTATGCCACGGTGCTGCGCCAGTTGCAGGTCATGTACGGCAAAGGCCTGCTGACCCGTGACGAGAGCCAGCGCCCCCAGCGCTACGCCCCCGCACAAAAACAGGACAAGCTGCAAACCCATTTGCTCAAAGACCTGATCGCCAAGGCCTTTGCCGGTTCGGGCAAGGCCCTGGTGCTGGCCGCGCTCAAGGGCCATGTCAGCGCCAAGGAGCGTGCCGACATCCAGAAGCTACTGGGTGGTGGCAGCAATAAGGACGAAACCACATGAGCCCGCTGACCACCATGGAAGCGATGCTGGTGCCAGCCCTGGGCTGGGCGCTGCTGCACTTTGTGTGGCAGGGCCTGGTGGTGGGCGCGGTGGCCGGCTTGGCGCTGGCCCTGCTGCGCCCTGCCAGCCCGCGCTGGCGGTATGCGGTGTGTGCGCTGTCTTTGCTCATTTGCCTGGCCCTGCCATTGGCCCACATGGCCTGGATGCTGACAACGGTGGATGTGTCGGCAAGCACTACGTTTGAACTGCCCGCCTGGCTGCAATCGCTCAGCGGCCAACTGCCGGCCCTGGTGGCCGCCTGGAGCCTGGGTGTGGGCCTGATGGCGCTGCGCTTGGGCGCAGGCCTGGCCTGGGTGAGCATGTTGCGCCGCCGCGCCATACCAGCCCCCGCGGTCTGGCAGGCGCGGCTGGATGCGCTGGCGCACACACTGGGTGTGCAGCGCAAGGTTTTGCTGCAGCTGCTGCCCGATCTGCCCAGCCCCATCTCCGTGGGTTTTCTGCGGCCCCTGGTGCTGATGCCAACTGCCCTGCTCAGCGGTATGCCCGTGCATTTGCTGGAGGCCCTGCTGGCCCACGAGCTGGCCCATGTGCGCCGCTGGGACTACCTGGCCAACCTGCTGCAAAGCGTGGTCGAGGCCCTGCTGTTTTTCCACCCCGTGGTGTGGTGGTTGTCGGGCCGCATGCGGGATGCGCGTGAAGAAGTGGCCGATGAACTGGCCGCCGCCGCACTGGACGACCCTCACCGCCTGGCCCAGGCCTTGCATGCACTGGCCCTGCAACAACCAGACCCCATGCCCAGACTGGCGCTGGCCGCCAACGGCGGCAAATTACTACAACGATTGGAACGACTGATGGCACCGCACCACACCCACACCTCCGGCTGGAAGATGGCACTGCCCGCCCTGCTGCTGGCCTGCACCAGCCTGTGGGTCCAGGCCCGCAATACGCCAGTGGCCAACAGCCCCGTGCTGCCAGTGGCCGTGGCACCCGGGCCAGTGGCACCCGTAGCCACCGCCGCCCTGCCCACTGCGCCGCAGTTGCTGCAATTACCGGTCAATGCCAAACATGCGCTGGTGCTGGAGGAAGGCACGGGCCGCATCGTGATGGCCAAGGATGCCGACGTGCCCGTGCCCATTGCCTCCATCACCAAGCTGGTGACGGCCATGGTGGTGCTGGATGCCAAGCCCAATCTGCAAGAGACCTTGCGCATCAGCCAGGACGATGTGGACATGCTCAAACACAGCGCATCCAACATCCGCGTGGGCGCTGAGATGCCGCGTCTGGCCGCACTCAAGCTGGCGTTGATGCAGTCAGAGAACCGCGCCTCGGCCGCTCTGGCCCGCACCTACCCGGGTGGCACAGCTGCCTTTGTACAGGCCATGCAGGCCAAGGTGCGCAGCCTGGGCCTGACCCACACCAGCTTTGCCGATGCCACTGGCCTCTCGCCCGCCAACACGTCCACCGCCACCGAGGTGGCCAAGATTGTGGCCGCGGCGGCCCGTTACCCGGCCATTGCCAGCATCACCAGCGACCGCACGGCAAGTGTGCCGGTCAACGGCCGTGTGCGTGCGGTGCACAACACCAACAAGCTGGTGGGCGGCAACGGCTGGGACATCCTGCTCTCCAAGACCGGCTACACCGACGAAGCCGGCCGTTGCCTGACCATGCGGATGAAGAGTGGCGACAAACACTTCACCGTGGTGCTGCTGGATGCCGATGGCTCGGCACAGCGCCTGCGCGATGCCACACGCATACGCTCTTCGCTGATCCAGTTGGCCAAGCTGCACATCTAAACCGTTCCAAGGAGCATCCCATGCAACGCCGCCAATTTGTTGGCGCGGGCGCCGCTGCGCTCGCCACCTTGCCCTCCATCAACCACGCACAGCAGAACAGCTTTGCGGCGCCCCGCCCACTGGCCCCTGTGCGCGCCAGCGCAGACCGCCTGATCGACATGACCGTGTGCCTGCGGCCGTTTCGGGCGCATGGTCCGCGCATTGAATCCGAACGGCGTTATGGCAAAACCATCGTCCACCACTACGGCCATGGGGGCAGCGGTTGGTCGCTCTCGTGGGGGTCGGCACAAGTGGCCTTGCCACTTATCCAGGCCACCGGCGCGCGCCAGATTGCTGTCATTGGCTGCGGCGCCATCGGCCTGACCACGGCCCGGGTGGCGCAGCAACACGGCCTGCGGGTGCGCATCTACTGCAAGGAGCGCCCGCCCGAGGTGGCGTCCACCTTTGCCACCGGCACCTGGTCACCCGACTCACGCATTTGTACAGAAGAGCACGCCACGCCGGCCTTCAGCCAGCGCTGGGAGACCATGGCCCGCCATTCCTTTCGCACCTACCAAAGCCTGCTGGGCCTGGCCGACAACCCGGTGGAGTGGCGCGACGGGTATGTCTTGTCGGACACCCCGTTTGACCAGCCGCTGGAAGGCGACGACGACGGCGAGCCGGAGTACCCGGATTTGCAGGAACGCCTGGCCGACATGCGCCCCCGCTCCGTGCCGCTGAGGCCGGGTGAACACCCGTTTAAAGTGCCCCACGTGCGGCGCTTCACCCAGATGAACTTCAACATCGCGGCCTACCAGCGGCTGCTGGTGCACGACTTTTTGCGCGCGGGTGGCGAGATCGTGCAGCGCAGCTTTGAGCACCCCCGCCAGTTCGCAGAGTTGCGCGAGAAAACGGTGGTCAACTGCACCGGCTACGGTGCGCGGGCCCTGTTGGGCGACCACAGCATCATTCCGGTGCGCGGGCAGACGGCCCGCCTGGTGCCGCAGGCCGAGGTGGACTACGCCATCATCTACCGGGGACACAACCTGTTCATGCTGTCGCGGCGTGACACCCTGCTGGTACAGGCGCAGGGCGTGCACGACTTTGGCAACAACGACACCACCGTCGACCGCGCGTTGTCCCTCGCAGCGGTGAATCGTCTGGCCGCTTTATTTGCCTGACTCTGGATGGAATTTTTAACTGCAATGCTACTTTTGTTATAGCAATACAGTCATATATCTCGGGGGCTATTGGCACATTTCCCTTAAATCAACCCTTGGCGCAGCTGTCACAGCCCTGCGTGGTGTGTATCGTATATTGGTGCAAGAATGTGAGCCATATACACAAAGGGGGGATGTCGCATGTCCGGAATTCGCAATTTGCGCATTGGCAGTCGCTTGGCGCTGGCGTTTGGGGTAATTTTGTTTGTGCTGGCCGTCAGTGCGGCGGTGGGCGTGTGGCGCCTGCAGGAGCTGGCTGCCACCACCCGGGCGCTGGGCACGGTGGAGAGTGAAAAGCTGACACTGGCCGTGCGCTGGCGTCAGACCATCGACCTGAACTGGGTGCGCACCCGGGCGGCGATTCTGGACTCGGACACCAGCCGCATACCGGCATGGCAGGTGGACATGGACAAGACCTCCGAGATTTCCGTTGCTTCGCGCAAGCGGCTGATCGAGTTGGTCCAGTCGGACGAAGGCAAGGCGCTGATTGCCGCCATCGACGCGGCGCGGGAGGCCTACCGCACACCGCGTGCGGCGCTGCTCAAGCGCAAGCTGGCGGGGGAGGATGTTTCGGCCGCGCTGGACAAGGACCTCAAACCCCTGGCCATCACCTACAGCGAATCCATCACCAAGCTGGAGGAGCGACAACAGGCCATCGCCGATGCCACGCTGCTGAAGGCCGAACAAAACGCCAAACAGGGCCAGACCATCCTGATCGTCGGTGGCATCGCTTCCCTGGCACTGGGTGTGTTCTTCGCCATAGCCTTGTCACGCTCCATCGTGCAACCCATCCAGCAGGCGGCCAGCAGTGCACGCCTGATTGCGCAGGGTGACCTGACGGAATCGTTTCACACAGAGGGCAGTGACGAGGCGGCCGATCTGCTGGGCGCACTCAAGGACATGCAGGACAGCCTGTCTGGCGTGGTGTCCACCGTGCGCCGCGGTTCAGAGAGCGTGGCCACGGCCAGCGCCGAAATTGCCATGGGCAACAACGACCTTTCGTCCCGTACCGAGCAGCAGGCCTCCGCACTCGAAGAGACGGCAGCTTCCATGGAAGAGTTGAGCTCCACCGTCAAACAAAACGCCGACAACGCACGCGAAGCCAACAAGCTGGCCATGGGCGCGTCCACAGTGGCCATTCAGGGCGGTGAAGTGGTAGGCCGTGTGGTGGAGACCATGAAGGGCATCAACGACAGCTCGCGCAAGATTGCAGACATCATCAGCGTCATCGACGGAATTGCCTTCCAGACCAACATCCTGGCGCTGAATGCGGCCGTGGAAGCCGCCCGTGCAGGTGAGCAGGGCCGTGGCTTTGCGGTGGTGGCCAGCGAGGTGCGTTCCCTGGCTGGGCGCAGTGCCGAGGCCGCCAAAGAAATCAAAACCCTGATCAATGACAGCGTGGAGCGTGTGGGCCAGGGCACGGCGCTGGTCGATCAGGCAGGCACCACCATGCAGGAAGTGGTGGCCTCGATCAAACGCGTGACCGACATCATGGGTGAGATCAGTGCGGCCAGCAACGAGCAAAGCACCGGTGTGGAACAGGTCGGCGAAGCCATCACCCAGATGGACCAGGCGACCCAGCAAAACGCCGCACTGGTCGAAGAGTCAGCCGCCGCCGCCGACAGCCTGAAAATGCAGGCCGAGCAACTGGTGCAAGCCGTGGCCGTGTTCAAGCTCAACCGCTAGGCCGACCCATCGCAGCATCTCAGCCCCCGTTCATGCAAAAAATCTCCTTCACGACGTGGCTTGCCCGCGGCACCTACCCACGGCTGTACCTGCCGATCATCGCCATCATCCTGCTGGTCTCCGCGCTTCGTTATGACCTGCTGATCAAGGCAGAGGTGAAGGAAGTGCAATTGCAGCGACACGACCAGCTGCAACACATGCAGCACTATGTTGTGCCGCGGCTGCTGGCCCACAGCACGTCCGGAGACACCGCATCGGCGAAGGCCCTGCTGGACGCCGAGTTGGGCCTGAACCCCGATATCCTGGGCCTGCGCTGGCAACATGGTGGTACCACCCTGTCGGTCACGCCGCCGTCTGCCCTGGATTCGACGGCGCCGGCATGGTTTCGGCGACTGGCGGGTGTTGAGCCCCTGGAAACCACCTGGGAGGTGCCGTCAACAGACGGGCTGCCGGCAACACTGGCGGTGCAGCTGGGAACGCTCCATGCACAAGAGCGGGTGTGGAACACCGTCGGCTCCCAGATACCCATTTCGGCGCTGAATATTTTTACCATCCTGTTTCTGCTGACACTGCTGGTGCGTTCCAATGGCCGCATGCTGCAACGCCTCGACCGTGCGACCAGCAAGTTTCGCGCGGGCCAGCTGCAGACGCGTATGGACGAAACCGGCACCCTGGAAGCACGGGCCTCCGCCCGCACTTTCAACCTGATGGCCAGCGAAATACAGCGCCTGGTGAAATCGCTGGAGCAAACGCAGAAGCAACAAGAGGAGCAACTGCACTTCACCCGCCAGCTGGTAGATGCCCTGCCGCTGCCCGTTTTTGTGCGCACTGGCGACGGCACGTGCCTGAGTGTCAACAAGGCCTGGGAGCGCCTGTTCGACACGCCGGCCGCTACCGTAGTTGGCAGCCCGCTGCACAGCAACTTTGTCCCCATCGAGCCCGTGCGCGCCAGCGCGGAGCGCCGCACAGTGCCCCGCCTGAGCAACGAAGTGCTGGTCAGGTCTGGCGCGTTTGATGTACGGGAAATGTCTTACTTCAAGGCCACGTTTTCCACCACCGATGGTTCCGAGGGTGGCACGATCAGCGCGCTGGTGGACATCACCGAGCGCAAACTCGCACAGGAAGAACTTGTTGCCGAAAAAGAACGTGCTGAAGTCACCCTGTCGTCCATTGGTGACGGGGTCATCACCACCGACCTGACGGGGCATATCGAGTCCATCAATGAGGTCGCCCAGTTTCTGACCGGCCACAACAGTGCACACGCGGTGGGCCGGCCACTGGCGGCAGTCTTTCATCTCGACAGCACGTCCCAGGCATTGCCCTATGGCACGGCCGTGCACGGGCTGCACGCGACGACCAAACGGCTGCAAGCGGTCAACCAGGTGCTGGTGCACCGCTCGGGTGAGCGTTATCCCATTGAGTTCACGGCGGCCCCGATCCGGCGGGGCAACGGCCCGCATGTGGGCTGTGTGCTGGTGTTCCGCGATGTCAGTGAAACGCGGGATCTGCAACAGCAGATTTCCTGGCAGGCCACCCACGATGCCCTGACCGGGCTGAACAACCGCACCGCGCTGGCTGAGCGCCTGACCCACTCCATCTTCCAGGCCCGGCAAGACAACCGGCTGCTTGCCGTGTGCCTGCTGGATCTGGACCACTTCCAGGCCATCAACGAGCAGTATGGCAATGCGCTGGGCGACCTGCTGCTGAAGGAAGTCGGCCTGCGCTTGATGGACATCTCGGCGGACCAGGCCAACATTGCCCGGCTCGGTGGTGACGAGTTTGTGGTGCTGTTGCCCGGTCACGCCGACGTAGCCAGCATTCGCCACAAGGCGCAACAGCTGCTGCAGCGCATTGCACAGCCCTATGCCATCGGTGACCAGCAGATCACACTCACGGCCAGTGTTGGCATCTCCATATTCCCGCTGGACAACGCCAACCCGGACACCCTGATGCGCCACGCAGACCAGGCCATGTGCCAGGCCAAACAAACCGGGCGCAACACGCTGCACCAGTTTGACGCGCAAAACGACCTGAACATCCAGACCCAGCATTCGCAGGTAACACGCATCGCCTACGCCCTGCGGTCCGGAGAAATGCGCCTCTTCTACCAACCCAAGGTGAATATGCGCAGCGGGCAGATCATGGGTTACGAGGCCTTGATGCGCTGGGAGCACCCGCAGCGGGGCATCGTCAGCCCGGGCGAATTCCTGCCCCTGATTGAGCAGACGGACGTCATTGTCGAAGCGGGCAACTGGGCCTTGCATGTCGCCATGGCGCAGCTTGATGAATGGGTTCAGCAGGGGCATGCCTGGATGGTCAGCGTGAACATAGCGGCACGGCATTTCCACCGCCCGGATTTTGTGGAGTGCATGCGTGAACTACTGGCGCAGTACCCGCGTGTGCCAGCGCATTTGCTGGAGCTTGAAATCCTGGAGTCGGCCGCGCTGCAGGATGTGGCCCATATGCGCACGGTCATGCAGGGTTGCCAGGCGCTGGGTGTGCAGTTCGCACTGGATGACTTTGGTACCGGCTTTTCGTCCCTGTCCTACCTGAAGCAATTACCCGCGGAAACCATCAAGATCGACCGCACGTTTGTGGATGGTTTGCTCGACGACGCGGAGGACCGCACGCTGGTCAGCGCCATCGTGGGCCTGTCGCAGGCGTTTTCCCGCTCGGTGATTGCAGAAGGTGTGGAGACGGCGGAGCAGGCGGGCAAGCTCCTGTCCCTGGGGTGCGAACTGGGTCAGGGTTATGGCATTTGCAAGCCCATGCCGCTGGCCAAGGTGCAAGTCTGGGCGGCGCAGTACACGCAGTCGTTTGAGCCGGCCTGAGGCCTGGCCCGTCTGTGCCCTGGCGCACGTGACTCCGGGACCTCGCTTGTTATCGTTACAGCGGTAACAAACAACCTTTGGGGGACGGCTGCGCATGATGGATGACCTCTTGGCCTACTTGCAGATCACCCCATGGCCTTTGCAGCCGGGTGTCGTCTTCTGGTCGGCGCTGGTGCTGGTAGCAGGCGGCAGTCTGGGTGAACTGGTGTTTCGCAAGGCAGGATTGCCCCGTATTGTTGGCTACAGCGCCGTGGGCATGGTCATTGCGGTGATGGGCCAGGGCGCCGGCGAGTATTACCTGGGTGGTGTGGTGCGGGTCATTGTGGACCTGGCTCTGGGGCTGCTGTTGTTTGAGCTGGGCAGCCGCGTCAGCCTGCGCTGGTTGCGTGCCAACCCGGCCCTGCTGTGCACCAGCCTGGCAGAAGCCCTGTTCAGTTTCCTGGCCGTCTTTGTATCGCTGCGCTGGATGGGGCTCAGCCTCAACGTTGCACTGACCTGTGCGACCCTGACCATGGCCACCTCGGCGGCAGTGATTGGCCGGGTGGCCAGCGAGCTGCACTCCGCAGGCCAGGTGACCGAACGCATGGTCATCATGACGGCGATCAACACCCTTTTTGCCGTGCTGCTGCACAAGCTGATCATCGCCTGGCTGAACCTGGACACGTTGGGCGACTGGATGCAGGCCATCACCCAGCCCCTGTACACGTTTGCCGGTTCGGTGCTGGTGGCAGCACTGCTGTGTGGTCTGGTCGCCTGGATCGCTCGCCGGCTGGACCTGCGCGATGAAAATTCCGTGCTGCTGCTGCTGGGCCTGATCATGCTGGCGCTCACCACGGCGCGCATGTTCAAGCTGTCCAGCCTGCTGGTGCCGCTGCTGGCCGGCGTGTTGCTGCGCAACACCTCCGAGCGGCCCTGGGTCTGGTCACGCCACTTCGGCACGGCGGGCGGCGTACTGGTGTTGATGCTGTTTGTGATCGTTGGTGCGTCGTGGTCGGTGCAATCCCTGGTGGTGGGTGGTGTTGCGGCTATCGTGCTGCTGCTGGCACGCACCGTGGCCAAGGGCCTGGTGGTGGTGGCGGGTGCACGCTGGAGCGGCATCAGCCTGCGCCAGTCCCTGGCACTGACCTTGGCACTGACTCCGATCTCCGGTACTGCGCTGGTGCTGTTGGCAGACCTGCAGATCAGCCACCCCGCTTTTGCAACCCAGGTTGCGCCCATCGTCTTCAGCGCCATTGCCATCATGGAGCTGCTGGGGCCCATCGTTGTGCAGTGGGCCTTGCGTACATCGGGTGAGTTGCCCGCATCGACCGGAACCGGCAGGAAAGGGGTGCAGCCATGAGCCTGGGCAACTTCGCAGAATCGCGCGCCCTGAGCATGGGGGTGGAGCTGGAACTGCAAATCGTCAACCTGCACGACTTTGACCTCAGCCCTGGCTCGGCCGACCTGTTGCGCCTGGTCGGCAAGCGCAAGCTGCCGGGCTTTGTCACACCCGAAATCACCGACAGCATGATCGAACTGTGCACCGGCGTTTGCACCAGCCACGCCGAGGTACTGTCGCAGTTGACCGAGATCCGCGACACGCTGGTGCAATGCGCCGCGCAGTTGAACCTGGGCCTCAGTGGCGGCGGCACACACCCGTTCCAGCAGTGGAGCGAGCGCCGCATCTACGACACGCCCCGCTTCCACCAGGTGGCCGAGTTGTATGGCTACCTGTCCAAACAGTTCACCATCTTCGGCCAGCACGTCCACATCGGCTGCCCGGGGCCGGACCAGGCCCTGGTGCTGCTGCACGGGCTGTCACGTTTTATCCCGCACCTGATCGCGCTGTCGGCCTCGTCGCCGTTTGTGCAGGGCACGGACACCGGCTTCCATTCGGCACGGCTGAATTCGGTGTTCGCGTTTCCGCTGTCAGGCCGTGCGCCCTTTGTGTTGACATGGGATGAATTCAAGATCTACTTTGACAAGATGACCCGCACCGGCGTCGTCAAGAGCATGAAAGACTTCTACTGGGACATACGCCCCAAGCCGGAGTACGGAACCATTGAAGTGCGGGTGCTGGACACGCCCCTGACCATCGAAAAGGCAGCTGCCATGGCCGGCCTGGTGCAGTGCCTGGCGCGCTGGATCAGCATGGAGCAACCGTTCGAGCCCGCAGAAGACGACTACCTGCCCTACACCTTCAACCGTTTCCAGGCCTGCCGCTTTGGGCTGGACGGCACCTTTGTAGACCCCAAGACGGGCGAACACCGCACGCTGCGCGACGATATCTACACCACGCTGGCCGCCCTGGCGCCGCATGCGACAGCGCTGCATGCCGAGAACGCGTTGTCACTCGTACGCGGTGAACTGGTCGGCCTGGGCAACGACGCGACCTGGATACGTGGCGTAGCCGAACGCGAGCGCCTGCTGCCGGAAGTAGTGCGCCAACAGTGCCGGCGGTGGGCCGGGCAGCCGCAGTAGGGTCGCATGGCCACGGCACAATCACTCCTAATTTAATAGCTAGTGAATCATATTCTACGGGGGCTAGAGACCGATTTCGCTTAACGCGCCCCTGCCGGTGCTCATGCCGACGCCTCCTTGAAACATCCGAAGAACTCACCAGCCTGCGTCCGCAGGCCCTCGTAGGCCTGGTCCATCTGGCCAGGATTGAGTCTGGCCTGGCGGCGGCGCTCCATGAGTTTGTCGAAATGCCCGTCCAGGTCGGGCACGCCCGCGCAATGGGCCAAGGCGAGGTTGGCCAGATACGGCTTTACGCTGATCGGATGCCGGGGCTCTCCCTGTTCATTGGCAAGAAAACCCTCCAACGTTTTGCAGCGGTCCAGGACGGGCAGCAGTTCCTGAAGCAGCCAATCGGCCAACGCCGACAACAGCGCATCCAGGCGCGCACGGCCTGACGCACGGTATTCGCGCGACGTCGGCTGAGCAGGCACAAAACCGTACAGGAAGCCGTTGAGCTGGGGCGTGTCGAGAATCTTGAGATCGATGATCGACTGGGCGCCACAAATCTTGGCGACCGGGCCGGGCAGTATCGGCTCCATGCTGCACACCATCGTGGCGTCATGGTGACTGGCCGCGTCGCCCGTCCATGCGATCTCGATGCACTGACGGCCCAGGGGCGTCGAGCGCCGCAGCACGGTCCGCACCATCCTGCCGCGTGACGGCGGTGTCTCCAGCTCAAAACCGTGGGGAGCCAGTGGCGGTAGCAGCAAGGCGCGGGCACGCCCTTGCACGTCCAGCAGTGCAGGCGCCTGAGCAGGGGCTGTAGGCCAAGCCAGCGGCTGCCGAGCAGCCTGTGACAGCCGCCAGGGACCGGGCACGAAACATTCGCCGGTTTGTTCGTCGTGGACGGTCAGCCCCAAGGCCAGCGCCGCGTCGATCAACCGGGGATAGAAGGTCTCTGGCAGGCCGCGCTCCAGCCCCAGCGACCAGACGGCTTCGTCGACGGCGCCGTCGGGTGCGTCCAGCGTCCATTCGTCGGCCAGATCCGGCCAGGCGGCCTGGATGCGTCGCGCCAGCTCAGCAAACCGCGGGTTGCGCGGGGCCGACCGGTCCACCAGGCGCTGGAAGACGGCCTGGGCCTCGGCCCAGGTCGCAGGGCTGGGCTCTTCCCAGATATGAACGACGTAACTCATCGGCGGCGAACTCTCTCAATGGTGATGGTCAGACAGGACATTCAAACGCATGCGCGCAAGTATGTCACGGGGTTTCGGCCACCACTCAAATATGCAGCGCGTGCCCCAGCGCCCGCAGCGCCGCCTCTTGCACCGCCTCGCCCAGCGTCGGGTGCGCGTGGATGGTGCCTGCCACGTCTTCCAGCGTCGCGCCCATCTCCAGCGAGTGCGAGAAGGCTGTGGAGAGCTCCGACACACCGGCGCCCACTGCCTGCCAGCCGACGATGCGGTGGTTGTCGCGCCGGGCGACGACGCGCACAAAACCGTCGGTCGATTCCAGCGTCATCGCACGGCCATTGGCCGCGAACGGGAACTGGGCCGTGATGCAGTCCAGCCCGGCCCTGGCCGCGTCAGTCGGTGTCTGCCCGGCCACCACCACCTCGGGGTCGGTGAAGCACACGGCAGCGATGGCCGCAGGGGTGAAATGGCGGCGTTTGCCCGAAATGATCTCGGCCACCATTTCCCCCTGCGCCATTGCCCGGTGGGCCAGCATGGGCTCGCCCGTCAAATCGCCAATCGCCCAGACGTTGCGCATGGAAGTGCGGCACTGGTCGTCGACCTGGATGGCGCGGCCATTCATGGCCAGCATCAGCTTCTCCAGCCCCCAGCCGTGGGTGTGCGGCACACGGCCAATGGCGACCAGCACCTGGTCGGCAGCGAGTTCGCTCTCGCGGCCCGATGCGTCCAACACACGCACCGCGTCGCCGGATGTGTTCAGGCCCTGGACCTTGCTGCCCAGCAAGACCTGCACGCCCAGCTTGCGCAGGGATGCTGCAACTGGTTTGGTCAACTCTTCGTCATACAGCGGCAGGATGCGGTCTTGCGCTTCGACCACCGTCACGTCGCTGCCCAGCTTGCGGTAGACCAGGCCCAGCTCCAGGCCGATGTAACCGCCGCCCACCACCACCAGTTTCTTGGGAATGTTGTCCGGCGACAGGGCTTGGGTAGACGAGATGACACGCCCGCCAAACGGCATGCCGGGCAAGCCCAGCTCCACCGAACCCGTGGCCAGCACGATGTACTCGCCCTGGATGCGCACGGGCTTGGTGTCGTTCTTGTCCTGCACCACGTCGACGGTCTTGCCGTCCACCATCGTGGCCCAGCCCTTGACGACCTTGACGCCATGCTTTTTCAGCAAAGCACCGACGCCGCCGGTGAGCCGCGCGACGATGCCGTCTTTCCAGCGCACGGTCTGGCCGATGTCGATACGCGCGCCTTCCACATGAATGCCCAGCGTGCTGTCGCCCATGAAGTTGCGCGACTGGTGGAAGGCATCGGCCGCGTGGATCATGGCCTTGGACGGGATGCAGCCCACGTTGAGGCAGGTGCCGCCCAGTTGTTCACCTTCGACCAGCGTGGTGGCTATGCCCAGTTGCGCGGCGCGAATCGCCGTGATGTAGCCGCCGGGGCCGCCGCCTATGACCAGCAAAGTAGTGTGTTGAATGTCCATATCCAGTTACTCCACAAACAAGGTGGCCGGACATTCCAGGTAGCCACGTATCTTTTGTACAAATTCCGCCGCGTTCATGCCGTCCACCACGCGGTGGTCGAAG
>JAZKDY010000030.1:0-47560 GCA_040387325.1 Pseudomonadota bacterium
ACCGCGCCCGCAGCGTGATCTTCAGCTACTGCAATGCCAACCCGGGCGGCTTCCACCGCGCGGACGCGGCAGGGTATGTGTACTGGGCCGAACGTGTCATCGAGCTGGACGGCATCAACCCCCAGGTCGCCGCCCGCCTGGCCCGCGCGCTGGACCGCTGGAAACGCCTGGCCGACCCCTACCGCAGCGCCGCCCGCGAGGCCCTGGCCCGCGTGGCCGCCAAGACGGATTTGAGTAACGACGTACGTGAGGTCATCGACCGCGCCTTGGCTGATTGATACAGCGGATTGATACCGATATGGCACAAAAAATATCCCTGACCCGTTACCTGGTCGAAGAACAACGCGTAGACGGCTCCATCCCCGCCCAACTGCGCCTGCTGCTGGAAGTGGTGGCCCGCTCCTGCAAGAGCATCAGCCATGCCGTCAACAAGGGCGCGCTGGGCGGCGTGCTGGGCACGGCCGAGAGCGAAAACATCCAGGGTGAAGTCCAGAAGAAGCTGGACATCATCTCCAACGAGGTGCTGATCGAAGCCAATGAATGGGGCGGCCATCTGGCGGCCATGGCATCGGAAGAAATGGAAGGCATCTACCTGGTGCCCAATCGTTACCCACAAGGCGAATACCTGCTGCTGTTTGATCCCCTGGACGGCTCCAGCAACATCGACGTCAATGTTAGCATCGGCACCATCTTCAGTGTGTTGAAAAAGCCCGAAGGCGCGGGCGTGTCAGAGCAGGACTTTTTGCAAGCCGGCGCCAAGCAGGTGGCTGCCGGCTACTGCGTTTATGGCCCGCAAACCACCCTGGTACTGACCGTGGGCAATGGCGTGTCCATGTTCACGCTGGACCGCGAACAGGGCTCGTTTGTGCTGACGCAGGAGAAGATGCGCATTCCTGAAGACACCAAGGAATTCGCGATCAACATGAGCAATATGCGCCACTGGGACGCTCCGGTAAAACGCTACATTGACGAATGCTTGGCCGGCAAGGAAGGCCCACGTGGCAAGGACTTCAATATGCGCTGGATCGCCAGCATGGTCACCGACGTGCACCGCATCCTGACCCGCGGCGGCATCTTTATGTACCCCTGGGACAAACGTGAGCCCGAGAAGCCAGGCAAGCTGCGCCTGATGTACGAAGCCAACCCCATGGCCTGGCTGGTCGAGCAGGCTGGCGGCGCTGCCACCAACTGCCGCGAGCGCATCATGGACATCGTGCCCGGCAAGCTGCACGAGCGTGTGAGTGTGTGCCTGGGCTCCAAGAATGAAGTGGAACGCGTGACCCGCTACCACCTGGAAAGCTAGTCGCCGCCGGGCCGCCGTACGGCGACGACGGCCCCTCGGCCTGCGGTGAAAAGTACACTACACTGGCTTTGTGCCTACCGTACCCAGTACGCTGCCTCGCATCTCAGGCCCACCGCGGGATGTTCCAAACGTACTGAATTGTCGAACACCCCTCACCGCGTATGCTGACGCATTGCCAAACGCCATGGCCGCAGCAGCACCCCGCCGTGGGGTAACTTATTGCCAATCATGCCTATTAGTTGCCATTCCTCGGTGCATGCCGACAGCTCTGCAAGACACTCCCGTTTTCTGCGGATTCTGACCCGCTCACTGCCAAGTTTGGGGGCAGGTCTGCACCAGATTCGCCGGTCGCTCGCGCATCTGGCAATGGGACTGGGACTGCTGTTCATGGCCGCAGGCAACGCACAGGCAACGGGTTTTACCGACAACTTCAACGCCAACTCGGGCTCAAACGTCGCCACGTTCACACGTGTTCTCGGCGGTGTGGCGTATGTCTACACCTTCACGGGAGACGGCGATGGTGGAAACACCGCCTGGGAAGCGACCTACGGTTTAGGCGATTCTGCCTCTATCAACCTTTTGTCAACTCCCCCTGGCGCCAACTTTGGCACTACGGAAAAATTCACTATCAAGCGGCAGGACGGGGGACGTTTTACTTTCACCAGCTTGTTCGTCAATAACACCGCCGGGCAAACAGTGACCGTCGCCGGATATCGAAGCAATGCGCCGGTCAGTAGTGCACAGTCGGTTAATACTGGCGCGTTCGCCACGCTTACCTTCGCTAATCTCGATGTCGACGAGGTTAGGGTAACCTCCACGGATTTCTTAAATACCAATCTGGATGCATTTGCGGGTGATACCGATCCCCCTCTTACTGTTCCTGATGCCCCGACCATCGGCACAGCAACGGCAGGCAATAACCAGGCATCCGTTACCTTCACGGCACCTGTCAACAACGGTGGTGCGGCCATCACAACTTATACGGCGACTGCCAGTCCCGGGGGCGCGTTCGGCACCTGTGCGGGACCGGCTGCCTGCACCGCCACCGTCACGGGCTTGACCAACGGCACAGCCTATACGTTTACCGTCACAGCTACCAATAGTGTTGGAACGAGCAGTGCGTCGGGTGCATCCAACAGCGCTACACCGAAGGCCGCTCAAACCATCACCTTCAACAACCCCGGTGCGCAAAACTTCGGCACGTCGCCCACCCTGACTGCCACTGCCACATCCGGCCTGACGCCCACGTTCACCTCCAGCACCACCGGCGTCTGCACGATCACCTCTGGTGGCACACTGACGTTTGTGACTGCCGGGACCTGCACCATCGATGCGGACCAAGCGGGTAACGGCAGCTTTAACGCCGCCACGACCGTTTCGCATTCATTCACCGTCAACGCCATCTTGCCCGGCGCCCCCACCATCGGCACGGCCACTGCTGGCGACACCCAAGCCTCCGTGACCTTCACCGCTCCGGCATCCAGTGGTGGTGCAGCCATCACCACCTACACGGCAACTGCCAGTCCTGGCGGCGCGTTCGGCACCTGCGCAGGCCCTGCAGCCTGCACCATCACCGTGACAGGGCTCACCAATGGCGTTTCCTACACCTTCACCGTCACGGCAACCAACTCCACAGGCACCGGCTCTGCGTCTGCGGCGTCCAATGCAGTGACTCCCAAGGCTGCACAGACGATTACCTTCAATAACCCCGGCACACAGAACTTCGGCACAACACCAAGCTTGAGCGCCACTGCCCTGTCTGGTCTGGGCGTGACCTTCACGTCGGCGACAACGGGCGTCTGCACCATTACCTCCGGTGGCGCGCTGACCTTTGTAACTGTCGGCGGCTGCACCATCAATGCCGACCAGGCCGGCAACGGCAGTTACCTGGCGGCCCCACAGGTTAGCCAAAGCTTCACCGTAGCCGCAGTTGTGCCAGGTGCCCCCACGATTGGCGCGGCTACGGCAGGAGACACCCAGGCCATGGTGGCGTTTACCGCCCCAGCATTCACCGGTGGAGCCACCATCACCGGTTACACCGTCACCTCCAACCCGGGTGGTGTGACTGGCACCGGCGCTGCAAGCCCCGTCGTTGTTCTGGGGCTGACCAACGGCATTGCGTATACCTTCACGGTCACGGCAACCAACTCTGCGGGCACAGGCTCCGCTTCTGCTGCATCCAATTCGATAACGCCCAAGGCCTCACAGACCATTACGTTTGTGGCCCCGGGTGCACAGAACTTTGGAACAACCCCAACGCTGAGCGCCACGGCCGACTCCGGTTTGAACCCAACATTCACGTCTTCGACCACGGGCGTGTGCACGATCACCTCCGGTGGCGCGCTGACCTTCATAACGGCTGGCACCTGCACGATCAATGCCGACCAGGCCGGCAATGGCAGCTATCTGGCGGCACCCCAGGTGGTGCGCAGCTTTGCGGTCAACGCGGTTGTACCGGGCGCACCTACCATCGGTGTGGCTACGGCCGGTGATGCCCAGGTCAGCGTGGCCTTTACGCCCCCCGCCTTCGCTGGCGGTGCGGCGATCACAGGCTATACCGTCACATCCACCCCCGGCGGCATCACCGCCACGGGCACGGTTAGCCCCATCGTGGTACCCGGTCTGACCAATGGCATCGCCTACACGTTTACGGTCACCGCAACCAATTCCGCAGGTACGGGGGCGGCATCCGCAGCATCCAACAGCGTGACCCCTGCTGTGCCTGTGGTTGCAACACCGTTCACACCACTGACGCCACCCGCACCGGTGCCAGGCGTCAGCGGTGTCCCCAGCGTGGTGGATATGTCCACTGGCAGCGGCCCTGCAATGGGCAGTTGTACGGCCGATGTTGTACGCCAAGCCTTGGGCGGCAGTGCAACCTACATCGGTCAAACTGCATCCGGTGCGACACAGATTTTGTGGAACGGCCAGATCATTTCTTTCTACCCACTGGCGGCCAGTACATCGAACGCCGGTACTACGGGCATCCGCAACCAAAGCCTCAATCCACTCGATGTCATCAGCAGTTGCGGTACCCTCACCGTGACCCCTGCGGTGTACAGCATGAATGAACTCGGTGCCACGTTGACCGGTATGGGGTTGACCGCCCAGATCAATCCGCAGGGTGTTATCACGGTGGTGGTGAACGGCACGGTGTTTGCCGTGCGGCCGGATTTTGTGGTGACACCCGGAACCCCTGGCGCCCCCCGCCTGTTTGTCGGTGCAGATGGTCTATACCGCTTCACCGACAGTGCGGGTAACACCCAGATCATGCGCCCGGCCTTTGTGGACCCCGCTGCCTTGCAGACACAGATCGGACTGTTGGGCGGCTCCATGAACGTACAAGTGGATGGCACGGTGTTCCTGATCCTGGGTGGACAAAACCTTACCCTGACGGCAGACCTGACCTTGGGCATCATTGCACCGGCCCATGCCACGCACTACCAGTGGCAGGATGGCCCCAACCACTATGTCTACCGCATTCTGGCCCAGCCTTATGCCAACTACTCCCAAGGGGCGACTCTGACTCCCAGGCCTTGAAATTTCACGGGTGGATATCTGCTCTCGCAATGGCCAAAGTCAAGTGGCATTCAATGCCGCAGCATCTGTCACCCCTCCCTCCCGGGCTTTCAATACCAGGGCGTCCACTAAAGTCGCCCCGGTATAATTGAAAGCTGGTTAGCCGCTTTAGCTCAGTTGGTAGAGCAGCTCCTTCGTAAGGAGAAGGTCGACAGTTCGATTCCGTCAAGCGGCACCACCGTGCACAGCCCTGGTATTCCTGTATCGGGGCTTTTTTTATGCGCGGTCAACATGTCGCTTTCAGGTGCTCACTAGTCCATATGGACTATTGCCTGACTGTGGGGCGGCTGGTACCGTCAGGGTAATTCGGTTGTGCGTGGGTTCATGCATTGCCCCACTGTTTCCCTACAAATACGCTTACGCACCCAAACCATGAATATTTCCAAAATTGCACACGCGCTTGCGGGCATCACCATCGCTTTCAGCGGTGCGGCCAACGCAGCCATTCCACTGTCTGGTGAATACTCCGTCACCTCATTTGCCAGCGGGGTTGGTGCCAATACCTGGCAGTTTGACTACTCAGTGACCAACAACAACCAGGGCATGGGCGGCTTTACGGGTCTGGACGGCTTCACCATCTTCATTCCAGAATCCGCAACCGTTATCGACTCAACATCCCCCGCACCATTCAACGGTTCGCCAGGCTTCTGGTCTGCCAGCATTGGCACCGGACTGGACCTGCTGGGCAATGGCTCGGCCAGCCTGTTTGCGCCGGCCGGATTCAAGTCGTTTACCTGGTGGGGCAGCGACCCATCTTCTGTCTATACCGTGGGATCCACCGCGGTGTTCAGCGTCACATTGGGCAACGTCGCTGTCGGCACCAATACTGTAGGCATCACCACCTACTTTGGTGGTGCGGTTCCGGAGCAAGAGCATACACAAAACCAGTGGGGCAACTACTCCACCATCATTGGCAAGTTCACCTCACCGGTGTCCGCTGTGCCAGAACCCGAAACCTACGCCATGATGCTGGCCGGCCTTGGCCTGATCGGCGCCATCGCACGCAGAAGGCGGCAACGCAACGCGTAAGACGGTTTACGCGTGAACAGGCAAAAGGCGACTTCGGTCGCCTTTGTCATTTGTGCCATCGAGATTTTCAGTCGCTACAATCGCGCCAGGGTCAGCAGTTCACCCAGGCGTTGCCAGAGTCTTGTTTGACTCACGCTAAACCTGATCGGTAATCGCAAGTACACATCAAAATCTTTTGTGTGCCTACGCTGCAAGTGGCAACCCCAGCACTCTTGACGGAGTCAACGGCGCACGAGGAACTTTGATGACTCGCATGCTTTTACCCCTGTCCATCACGGACATTTCTTCCTTTGCGAAGAAACTCAAAACCGATCTGGATGAACGCGCCGACCAAGGCCAGTCGCCGCCCTCCCATCTGGAACTGCTGAACCTGCTGGCCCGCGCTGCCGGCATGCGCAACTTCCAGACCTTCAGGGCCTCGGTCGAGGGCAGCGTCGGTTCGGTTGCTGACGCCGCGCCTGCACCGTTACAGACTCCGGAAGATGCCACCATCAACTACGGCACGTTGTCCCCAACGGTGCGCAAGACGCTGATGCAATTTGACACTGCCGGCCGCTTGGTGCGTCTGCCCAACAAACTATCAGTACAGCAAATGGCCATGTGGTGGATGTGGACACAATTCACGGTCCGGCGCAAATACACCGAGAAGGAAGTGAACCAGATACTCAACGCCCACCACACCTTTGGTGACCAGGCCACACTGCGGCGCGAATTGGTCAACATGAAGCTGCTGGGCCGCAAGTCCGACTGCAGTGAATACTGGAAAGAGCCCGTGCGACCCAGCGACGAGGTGCAAGACTTCCTGCGCGCCTTGCGCCAGGCGATAGCGGGCGCGCAACCCACCAAAGCCTTGACCGCTCTGAGCACGCGGCCCAGACCCACCAACCGAGTAAGTGCCCATGCAACGACGTGAATTTGTAGAACTGATGGCCCTGACAGCAAGCGCGACCATGGCAACCCACACATTCGCCAAAACCCCTGGCCTGCCTTTCGACGTGGCCGAGAAGTCGGTTGTCGAGCTGCAGGCGGCGATGGCATCGGGCCAGACAACGGCGCAGCAATTGGTTCGCCTGTACCTGGCGCGCATAGCGACTGTCGACAAGGCGGGACCGAAACTGAACTCGGTGATTGAGCTCAACCCCGACGCACTGGCCATCGCCAAGGCATTGGATGTGGAGCGCAAGGCCAAAGGCCCGCGCGGGCTCTTGCACGGCATACCGGTGCTGCTCAAAGACAATATTGCCACCGCAGACAACATGCAGACCACGGCCGGCTCACTGGCACTGGTGGGCATGAAGCCACCGCGCGATGCGGCACTGGTGGTCCGCTTGCGCGATGCCGGTGCCGTCATCCTGGGCAAGACCAATCTGTCGGAGTGGGCCAATATCCGCTCCACACGTTCGACCAGCGGCTGGAGTGCGCGCGGCGGGTTGACGCTGAATCCGTATGCGCTGGACCGCAATACCAGCGGCTCCAGTTCGGGCTCGGGCACCAGCATGGCGGCCAGCCTGGCCGCTGTGGCCGTGGGCACCGAGACCGATGGCTCCATCACCTCGCCGGCATCCGTCGCGGGCCTGGTGGGCATCAAACCCACCTTAGGCCTGGTCAGCCGCGCAGGCATCATTCCGATTTCCCACTCGCAAGATACGGCGGGGCCCATGACCCGCATCGTGGCCGATGCTGCGGTGTTGTTGACAGCCATGGCCGGTAGCGACGGGCGTGACCCGGCCAGTGCGGAGGCCGACCACAAGAAGGCCGACTACACGCGGTTTTTGAACAAAGACGGACTCAAAGGCAAACGCATCGGTGTGGTCCGCGCGCAAGTGGCCAGCGCCAACGACCGTGTTGCGGCCGTTGTGGAAACGCAGTTGGCAGTGCTAAAAACGCAAGGCGCAATACTGATTGACGTGGACGATGTGCCTAACGCTTCCAAATACGGTGAGTCCGAACTAACCGTTTTGTTGTATGAGTTGAAGGCCGATATGGCCGCCTACCTGGCGGACTACGGCCCAAATGCACCCATCAAGACCCTGGCAGATGTGATTGCATTTAACGAGAAACACCGCACCCAAGAAATGCCTTTTTTTGGGCAGGAGCATTTCATCCAGGCACAGGCAAAAGGCGGGCTCGACAACAAAGAGTACCTGGATGCACTGGCCAACAACCACCGTTATGCCCGTGCCGAAGGTCTGGACCAGGTTCTGAAGCAACACCAGTTGGATGCCCTTGTCGCACCCACCGGCGGGCCAGCGTGGTTGACGGATCTCATCAACGGCGACGCTGTGGGTGGCAGCTTTACATCACCCGCTGCCGTAGCGGGCTACCCGCACATCACGGTGCCCTGCGGCGCGGTCCACGGCTTACCCATTGGTCTGTCTTTTGTAGGCACCGCCTGGTCCGAAGGCCCCTTGATTGCAATGGCTTATGCCTATGAGCAGGCCAGCCAACAACGACGCGCGCCTACTTATGCAAAATCGCTGAACCTGAAAGTTGCACACGGCCTGAAATAAGCCGCATAGCCGCAGTCAGCTGGCGTGCAGCCATTCACCTTCTGGCAGCGCTCTGAGAAAAGTAGCAACCGCCTCCAGCGCACCGTGCTCGGCCGCCCACTCAATGTGTTCGGCCAGGCGCAGGGTTTTGAGAGGGCCCGGTGTGTTGTCCCAGGCCTCAAGAATCAGCGGTAGCGGCGGCTCCCAGCCCAACGCCGTTCGTTTGCGGTTAGGCAGCATCTCGAACAAGGCGTTCCAGTGTTTGGGCATGGGGCAGACGCGGTAGTTCCCCCGGCAAAAGGCAATCAGACTCTGTGGCGTTTCTGGCATGGCCTGCACTCCCAAACCTAAAACTGCTTTATCGGCCCAGGAGCGCCCCATGGGTATTGCTGTAAACCCTCGCCACCGGTTAATCCTCCTGGAATGCCTCTTCGCGTTTCTTGCGCAAATTCGGGCTTAGCACCACCATCATTGCCACCGCTGACAGTGCCAGCATGGTGGCGCTGATCGGGCGCTGCACAAACACCATGGGGTCGCTGTGCGACAGCAACAGGGCCCGGCGCAGGTATTCTTCCATCATCGGTCCGATGATGAAACCCAGCAGCATCGGTGTCGCTTCACAGTCCAGTTTGGCGCAGATGTAGCCGAGCAAACCAAACAGGGCCATCAGATACACATCAAACTCGCTGTTGCTGAGACTGAAAACGCCGATGGCGCAGAACATCAGAATGGCCGGGTACAGGCGGTGGTAGGGCACCGTGATCATCTTGACCCACAGGCCGATCATCGGCAGGTTCAACACCACCAGAAAAAAGTTGCCGATCCACATCGACACGATCAGACCCCAGAACAATGCGGGCTGTTCGGTCATCACGGCCGGGCCGGGTTGGATGCCCTGGATGATCATGGCGCCGATCATCAGTGCCATCACCGGGTTGGAGGGAATCCCCAGTGTCAACATCGGAATGAACGACGTCTGGGCGCCCGCGTTGTTGGCTGCTTCTGGGGCTGCCACACCTTCGATGGCTCCCTTGCCAAACTGCGCCGAGTTCTTCGATACTTTTTTCTCAATCGAATACGCTGCGAACGAGGCCAGCATCGCTCCACCGCCCGGCAAAATGCCCAGCGCCGAGCCAAGAACCGTGCCGCGAAAAACCGGCGCGGCGATGCGTTTGAAATCGTCCTTGGTCAGCATGAGCCCTGAGACTTTTTTCATCACCAGGTTGCGGGTTTCGTCATGCTCCAGATTGCGAATGATTTCGCCCAACCCAAACATGCCCATCGCAACAATGACAAAGTTGATGCCGTCTGCCAACTCCGGTGCGTCAAAGGTGTAACGTGCCGTGCCCGAATTGACATCGGTGCCGATCAGGGCGAGCAACAGACCGAGGATCACCATGCCAATCGCGTTCAGCATGGAACCACTGGCCAGTACAACCGATGCCACCAGCCCCATCACCATCAACGAAAAATACTCGGCCGGGCCGAACTTGAGCGCCAGGTCCGCCAGCGGTGGTGCAAACAGTGCCAGCAGCACGGTCGCGACCGTGCCGGCGAAGAATGAGCCAATCGCCGCAGTCGCCAAGGCCTTGCCCGCCTGGCCATTGCGCGCCATTTGGTAACCGTCGATGGCGGTCACCACTGAGGATGACTCACCCGGCAGATTGACCAGAATGGCCGTCGTCGAGCCGCCATATTGCGCACCGTAATAGATGCCGGACAGCATGATCAGTGAAGAAATGGGCGGCAAGCCAAACGTGGCTGGCAGCAGCATCGCGATGGTGGCGACCGGCCCCAGTCCGGGCAACACACCCACTGCCGTGCCGACAAAAACCCCGACCAGACAATAGAACAGGTTGGTGAGGGTGAAGGCGGTCTCGAGGCCCAAGGCCAGATTGCTGAAAATTTCCATGTCGATTCCTAATCAGAAGCCAAACCAGGGGCCGACCATAGGCATTGGCAAGCCCAGCAGCTTGACAAACACCAGAACGCTGAAGGCAGCCAGGCCACCCGCCAGCAAGAGTGCGGAACCCCAGTGAAATTTGGGACTGGCATACGCACTGAGTACAACCAGTACAACCACAGCCGCAATCAGGCCAGCCCCGCGCATCAGCGCGCCGAACAGCAGTACCGCGGAGAGGATCAGGATGATTTCCTTGATGTAGAACTTGCCAACCGGCTCCCCCTTGCGCACGAAGGAACGGGCCACGGCGGTCAAACCGATCAGCGCGAGCAGCGTGCCCAGAACAGCTGGAAAGTAGGCCGGGCCCATCTTTCCTGCCGTGCCCATCGGGTAGTCCTGGCCGAGGATGACCGCCGCCATACCGAAGAAGAGAAAGATGGTGCCGGTCCAGAAATCTTTGGGATGGCGTATGAATGATGGCACTTTTGCCTCCCGGGATGATTAGTCGGCGTAAGCGCCGGCCTTTTTGATGATGGGGGCCCACTTGTCGACTTCCGCCTTCAGGTGGGCTTTCAGGGCCTCCGGCTTGGCGCGGCTCTCAACCACCGGCTCGGTGCCCAGGTCGGCAAAACGCTGTTTGACCAGCGGATCCTTCAATGCAACCTGCAGCGCACCGGACAGCGTGTCGATGATCGCCTTGGGCGTACCGTGCGGCGCGTACATGCCATGCCACACCGCGACTTCAAAGCCCGGCAGGCCGGCTTCATTCAGGGTTGGTACATCAGGCAACGAAGCCACACGCGTCTTGGTGGTCACGCCGTACACCTTAACTTTTCCGGCCTTGATCTGACCAGTCGTATTGGTGGTTTGGTCACACATGAAATCCACCTGGCCGCCCAACAAGTCGTTCATGGCCGGGCCCGTGCCCTTGTAAGGAACAGTGGTCAGATCGGTTTCAATGGCCGTCATGAACAACATGCCGCACAGGTGGGAAGCCGAGCCCAACCCTGCATTGGCGTAGGTCACTTTTTCTTTATTGGCTTTGACATAGGCCAGCAGCTCCTTGAAATCCTTGGCTGGAAAGTCCTTGCGCGCCACCAGCGTCATGGGCACGTCTGTGACCAGTCCGATCGGCTCGAAACCATCGATGGCGTTGTAGGTCAGCTTGCGGTACAGCGCAGGCGCCGTGGACTGACCAATGTGGTGCAGGAAGATCGTATACCCGTCAGGTGCCGACTTGGCTACGCGTGCCGCGCCGATGGTGCCACCGGCACCACCCACGTTTTCAACAATGATCTGCTGCTTGAGTTTGCCCCCCATGGACTGGGCGACCAGACGCGCCACGGTGTCGGTCGGACCACCGGCTGCGAACGGAACAACCATGGTGATGGTCTTGCTTGGGTACTCCTGGGCATGGGCCGCAGCGCCGCCCAGCAGCGCCAGGCAGACAAGGGATTGCAGAAATTTGGAATTCATGTACGTAGCTCCTTTGGTTAAATTGAAATAAAGCGATAAGGAATGAAAAGACAGGCGAAGCAATACAAACCCAGCGGTCCTCGCTGGATGGCAGATGTCGAATGGAGATTGGGGTAGCTGGTAAGGCGCTTAATTCGCCAGTTCCGCTTGCGGTGGTTGGGCGCGCTGTGCTTCACTGCGTGCCGCAAGCCACTTACCGAGCGCGACCACCAGCAACGCACCCACCAACGGACCCATCCACTGCGAAGCCGGAATGGTGGCCTTGACCCAGGTATTCACGGCTACATCACCGACCACCATCCCGCCGGCAATCCAGCCCAGTAAGGCACCGCCGGCCACCACTACGAATGGAAACCGATCCATCAGCTTGATGACCAACTGGCTACCCAGCACGATGATCGGCACACTGAGCACCAGGCCGAAAATAATCAAGCCCTTGCTGTCGCCAGCTGCACCGGCAATGGCGATCACGTTGTCCAGACTCATCACGGCATCCGCGATGATGATGGTTTTGATCGCCGCAAAAAGAGTCACACTGGCCTGGATGTTGTGTGCGTCTTCCGGCTCCGGCAGCAGCAGCTTGACGCCGATCCAGAGCAGCAGCAAAGCGCCCACGATCTTCAGGTACGGTACCGCCAGCAGGGAGACGGCAAAAAATATCAGGATGACCCGCAGGGCAATCGCACCGACCATGCCCCAGAAGATGCCATATCTGCGCTGACGATCGGGAAGTTTACGGCAGGCGAGTCCGATGACAACCGCGTTGTCGCCGCCAAGCACGATGTCGATGGCGACGATCTGCAAGACCGCCATCCAAAATTGTGGACTACTGAAATCCATGGTTATCCCTATGCGTAAAAGTGAAAGTGATAGAGGCGTATGTGCTGACCGCCCGGGGGTCGCATTTACAGCGCGTTCGCGTCAAAGCCGGTTTCTTTGTAAATCGCCTGCAGCAGGTCCTTGCCAACCCGGTCAACCATCTTGTTGTGCACCGGCGCCATGGCCTTCTTCCATGCCATGCGCTCTTCCTTGCTCAACACATGGACCGTCGTTCTTCCGGCCTTCCTGACCGCTTCGAGGGAGCGGTCGTTCTCTTCCTGGGCAATCTTGTTCGCATAGGTGGTGGCCTCCTTCATGGCCTGTTCCAGCTGGTTGCGCAATTCGGCCGGCAAGCCATCCCAAAACTTCTTGTTCACAATCACGGCGTACCCCAGGTAGCCATGGTTGGAGATGGAGAGGTGTTTCTGCACTTCATGCATCTTCTGGCTGTAGAAGTTGGAGATCGGGTTTTCGGTACCGTCGACCACGCCAGTTTGAAGGGCCTGGTACACCTCAGAGAAGGCCATCACGTGTGGGATGCCGCCCAGTGATCGGATCTCCTCCTCCAGGACTTTGGAAGACTGGATGCGAAACTTCTTGCCCTTGAAATCGGCAACGGTTCTCAGAGGCGTATTGGCCGAGAATGACTTGAAACCGTTGTCCCAGAATGCCAGGCCCTTGACACCCTTGGCGTCCAGTTTTCCAAGCAGGCTAGCGCCCACGGCGCCTTGCGTCACGCGGTGCAAATCAGCGGTATCGTCAAAGATGAAGGGGAAGTCAAATACCTCGAATTCCTTGACACCCAGGGGGCCGAACTTGGCCAACGAAGGTGCCAGCATTTGCACAGCACCCAGTTGCAGCGCCTCCATCTCTTCCTTGTCTTTGTAGAGCTGGCTGTTCGGGTACACGTCTACCTTGACCTTGCCCCTGGTCAGTTCGGCCGCACGCTTGGCAAAGAAATCCGAGGCCTTGCCCTTGGGCGTGTCGGCGGCCACCACATGGCTCAATTTGATAGCTATGGCTTGTTGGGCATACGAAGTGACGGACACGACTCCAACCAGAAGGCCAAGGGCTATTGCGCAAATTCTCATTGTGATTTCCGTTAGTGATGAGACGGATGCGAAGGTTAAACGGATGGCCAAAAGCTACAAGTGTGGAGCTCCACTAAGTAGTAACCCTTGATGCGAAACACATCACGTACGATCACTGTTTTTCCAATCCCGGCACGCTGCTGCGCCCCGTTACCGTGTTCATTGTTTCGAAGATTTTTGTGATGCTGGCCCAACCCCTGACCTGGGTCGCTACCCTCCTGGCCGTGGGTCTGTTGGTACGGCGCCGACCTGGTCTGCTTCGTGTGTTGACAGGAACAGCCCTGGCACTGTTGCTGCTCCTGGGTTGGCAACCCCTGCCCGATATGCTGATACGACAGTTGGAGAACCAGTACGCCGAAATGCCACCGCAGGCAGACTTGCATGGTTATGTTGGCATGGTCGTTTTGGGGGGATCAACAGAAGCCAGTTTTGTGGCTATCGCCCATGCCCAGCCTCTGCTCAACGAAGCCGCAGAGCGGATGACAGCACCACTTGCAATGCGCCAGCACAATCCACACTTGCGCATGCTGTACACCGGCGGAGGCAGGGCGCAGGGCGCAGGTGTGATCAGCGAGGCGCAGCGCGCCAAAATCTTCTTCGACAGCGTGGGCGTTTCGGGACCGGGCGTGGCGTACGAAGGCGCGTCGCGAACCACCTACGAAAACGCCGTGCTGACGGCGCAACTGCCGGGGGTGGACACCACGCAACGCTGGTTGCTGGTTACATCGGCCTGGCATATGCCGCGCTCCATGGCCACCTTCACCAAGGCGGGCTGGAATGTGACGGCCTATCCAGTGGACTTTCGCACCGGTCCGGCAACGCCCTGGACCGAGTATTCACTGGGACCAGCCTTGCGCAGCTGGCAGCTGGTCCTGCACGAACGGCTGGGATGGCTGGCCTACCGTTTAGCGGGCCAACTTTAGGCGCTGCGGGCCAGCACTTTGTCAATACGCTTGCCTTCCAGCGCTGTCACTTCAAACTGCCAGTAGGCACATTCAATGCGTTCACCCACACGGGGCAGCTCACCCGATACGGCCATCAGCAAGCCGGCCAGGGTGTTGTAGCGCCCGCGGTCCTCCTGGGGCAGCTCATCGATACCCAGGCGGGCCTTGAGCTCGCCCACGGGCATCAACCCATCCAGCGCCCAGGAGCCATCTGGCAGTTCGGTGGCCCACGCCTGCGACTGGCCGTCCGGCTTCAACTCGCCGGTGATCGCTTCCAGCAAATCATGCGGCGTCAGCAAGCCCTGCACCACACCGTATTCATCGACTACAAACACCATGCGCCCCGACTTGGCGCGGAATTGCTCAATCAGCTCCATGCCACTGAGTGTTTCTGGCACAAAGGCGGCGGGTTCGGCAACCGATTCGACACTGCCCGCGTGCTGCATGCCCAGTTGCAGAAGGCGCGCCACGCTGACCAAGCCCACCACCTGGTCCAACGACTCCCGGCACACCGGATACCAGGAATGTGTACCCTTACTGCCGCCGTTGCTGGCCAACGCCAGGCATTCCGCCACCGTGGCAGATGCCTCCATCCATTCAATGTCCGAGCGGGGCAGCATCATGGACGTCAGCGTGCGGTCGTCCAGATCAAACACATTGCGCACCATCTGGTGTTCATGCTGTTCGATGATGCCTGCGTCCACGCCTTCTTCCAGACTCGCCGTAATTTCTTCCTCGGTCACCGCGCGGGTGTCGGTGGTGTCAATGCGCAAGATCTTCAACATGCCGTGTGTACACACCGAGAGCAGGCGCACAAAGGGCTTGGCGCCAGTTGCCACCCAGGTCATGGGCAGTGATACGAAGCGGGCCACAGTCTCTGGATACAGCTGCCCTATGCGCTTGGGCACCAGTTCGCCAAACAGGATGGTGATGAACGTAATCACCGTCACCACAACGGCAGTGGCAGAGAGATCGGCTGCACGCTCCGAAATGGGCAAGGTGGCATGCAGCCACAAGGAGAGGCCATTGCTGAATGCAGCCTCACCTACGATACCGTTGAGCATGCCAATCGATGTAATGCCGACCTGTACAGAAGACAAAAACTGGGTTGGGTTTTGCAGCAGTTCCATGGCCGCCTGCGCGCCTTTGCTTCCCTCATCCGCCATGGCCTGCAGGCGGATCTTGCGGCTGGCGGTGAGCGCCATCTCGGACATGGCGAACGCACCATTGAGCAGCGTGAGCAGCACGATCAGAAAAAATTCCATGGAACCCAAGCGAGAATGAAGACATGGCACTTTACCTGATTGGTGATCTACAGGGCTGCGACGCGGCGCTGCAGGATCTGCTCGACACCCTGGATTTCTCCCCCAGCCGCGACACGTTGTATGTGTTGGGCGACCTCGTCAACCGCGGGCCGGACTCCGCCGCTGTGCTGCGCCGCCTGATGGGCTATGGCAGCGCCGCGCACTGTTTGCTGGGTAACCATGACCTGAATCTGCTGGCCGTGTCACAAGGCACACGCAAGCCACACCGCAAGGACACCCTGGACGGGGTGCTGAACGCAGACGATCGACATGCCATGCTGCACTGGCTGCGCCACCAGAAGATGGCCATGCTCTTGCAGCGCGGCACCATACCGCTGCTGATGGTGCATGCCGGTGTGCTGCCAAACTGGAACACACACCGCACGATGGCTTTGGCGCAAGAGGTGGAGACCGTGCTGCAGGGCGGGCACGCAGCCGAATTTTTGAAGGCCATGTACGGCAATACACCCAACCAGTGGAGCGAATCATTGACCGGCATGGACCGTCTGCGCGTGATCGTTAATGCGTTAACCCGGTTGCGCTTTTGCACCGCGCAAGGCGAAATGGAATTTGACAGCACGGAAGGCGCGGGGGGCGCACCACAAGGTTATCTACCCTGGTTCGATGTACCCAACCGCCAGACGGCACAGGTCAGCGTAGCCTTTGGTCACTGGTCCACACTGGGCTGGTTGGGACGCAGCGACGTGTTGTCGCTGGACACGGGCTGTGTGTGGGGAGGCAGTTTGAGTGCGCTGCGTTTTAACTTGCAGGACCAAACGCAGGAACTGATCCAGGTGCAGTGCGCGATGTCACAACAACCTGGGTAGCCGCCAGGCTTACGCGGACTTGAACAGTGCCGCGACCTTGACCTTGTGCTTGATGTTGGCAGAGATGCCGCGCGACGCGGGCTTTGCGCTGGCTTCCCATGAGGGGGCCGCTGCCGTCTCACCCACCGCGGTAGGCTCATACGGTTTGTCAAAGAAGGGGTCACGCGCTGCGGGCGCTGGGCGGCCATAGTCACCCCGTGGCGCACGCGGTGTGCGCGAAGCGTAGGCTTCGTCACGCGGTCCGCGACCATCGCCACGCCCGCCGCCGCTGCGGCCATTGTCACCACCGGCGCTGGAGCGACCTTCACCCTCTTGCGCGTACATGCGACGGCCGTCGTTGATCCGGCCTTGCTTGCGTATGTCCGGGCTGTCCTCGTCGTATTCGACCGCTTCCAGCTCGATCTTGGTCTTGATCAGCTTCTCGATGTCGCCCACCAGGCGCGCATCGTTGTTGCCGCCGACAAAACTCACGGCCAGGCCGGTGGCACCCGCGCGGCCGGTGCGGCCAATGCGGTGGATGTAGTCTTCGGCGTTGAACGGGATGTCAAAGTTGAACACGCAGGGCACGTCCTTGATGTCCAGGCCACGGGCTGCAACGTCAGTACACACCAGCAGATCGACTTCACCCTTTTTGAAGGCATCCAGAGCCTTCAGGCGCTCGTCCTGGCTCTTGTCGCCATGCAATGCAGTCGTCTTGAGACCTTCGCGCTCCAAGGAGCGGGCCAGGCGCGCGCAACCGAGTTTGCTGTTCACAAACACAAAGGCCTGCTTCATGCCGCGGGTCTTCAGGATCTGGTGCAGGGCGTGGCGTTTTTCGTCTTCGGGTACGCTGTAGAAACGTTGCTCCACGGTCGAGGCCGTCGCATTGGGGCGTGCGACTTCGATGGTGACCGGGTTTTGCAGGTAACTGCTGGCCAGACGTTTGATTTCGGGTGAAAAGGTTGCGGAGAACAGCAGCGTCGTGCGCTGCTTGGGCAGATAGGACAGGATGCGTTGCAGGTCCGGCAGGAAACCGATGTCCAGCATACGGTCCGCCTCGTCCAGCACCACGTACTCGACCTGGTTCAGCACTGCGTTCTTGGCTTCGATGTGGTCCAGCAGTCGGCCGGGTGTGGCCACCAGGATTTCAACACCGCGCTTCAGTTCCAGCGTCTGGGGCTTCATGTCCATGCCGCCAAACACAACTGCGCTGCGCAGGTTGGTGTATTTGGCATACAGCTTGACCTGTTGCGCCACCTGGTCCGCCAGTTCGCGGGTGGGCAGCAGCACCAGTGCGCGCACGGGGTGGCGGGCAGGAGAGGTGGAGCTGTTTTCGTGCTTCATCAGGCGGTGTAGCAGCGGTAGCGAGAAGGCCGCCGTCTTGCCGGTACCGGTCTGGGCAGCGCCCATGACGTCTTTGCCGGTAATAACCACCGGAATGGCCTGGGCCTGAATGGGGGTCATGGACTCGTAGCCCATTTCGGCCACGGCGCGGGCCAGGGGTGCAGCCAGCTGCAACTGGGCGAACGCCATGGTGGGCGTGTCAGCGGTCAGTTCGTTCGAGGTTTCAGTCGGTGCAGGGGTAATCAATTCAGTAGTATTCAAGTCGGTCACGCATAGCAAAAAGGGGTGCTATCCGTCCGATAGCTGAATGGCGCCCAACGCTGGGAGCACCCCGTATTATCCCCTAGGTTTCCCTTTTAAGGGGAACAAGCCGCCGCCGGGCCGCCCCAAGGCGGGTTCGACCCCTCGGGGGGCAGCGACCCGCGCAGCGGTGGAGCGTAGGGGCCTTATGTCACAAAACCCGTGCCGAAAACGTGTCGCAGGCCTTTACGCTGCCGTTTTTCAGGCCATTGGCAAACCAGCGCTGGCGCTGGGCGCTGGTGCCGTGGGTGAAGCTTTCCGGCACCACCGCGCCGCCGCTGCCACGCTGCAGGGCGTCATCGCCAATCTTGGCGGCTGCGTTGATGGCCTCCTCCACGTCGCCTTGCTCCAGCAGTTGGCGGGCATTATTGGCGTGGTGGGCCCATACCCCGGCAAAACAGTCCGCCTGCAGCTCCAGGCGCACGCTCAGTGCGTTGTATTCGGTCTGGCTGACTTGGCCCCGCTTTTGCTCCACTTTGTTGCTGATACCCAACAAATTCTGCACGTGGTGACCCACCTCATGGGCAATCACATAGGCCTGGGCAAAATCTCCTGGGGCGCCCAAACGGGTTTTCAGGGTCTCGTAAAAGCCCAGATCGATGTAAACCTTTTGGTCGGCGGGGCAATAAAACGGACCCATCGCGGCCTGGCCCTGGCCACAGGCTGTGGGCGTAGCGCCGCGGAACAACACGAGTTTGGGGTCACGGTAGGTTGCGCCGCCTTTGGTGAAAATGTCCCGCCACACGTCTTCAGTGTCGGCCAGCAGCGTCCGGATGAACTTCTTCTCCGGGTCGTCCGCGGCGGAACCCTGCGCGGGCGCCTGCTGCTGCACCTGTACCTGGGGTGCACCACCCTCCCCGCCGCCCAGTACGCCCAGGATCGTCAGGGGGTTGATACCGAATATCCACCCACCTACCAGCGCAATGACGATGGTGCCGACACCAATGCCGCGGCCACCCAGCATACCGCCGCCTCTTCCGCCGCCCCCGCCCTCACCCCGGCGGTCTTCGACATTGTCGGATTCACGGTTGCCTTCCCATTTCATACTGGCATCTCCAAAGGTTGAGCGTCGCCGGGCCGCCCCAAGACGCGAAGGCCCCCTCGGGGGGCAGCGACCCGTGCAACGGTGGAGCGTGGGGGCAAGTCCTTTAGGCCTTGGGCAAGGTTACGCCCACTTGACCCTGGTACTTGCCCCCCCGGTCCTTATAACTGACCTCGCAGACGTCGTCCTTGTCGCTTTCGAAGAACAGCACCTGCGCGCAGCCTTCGCCAGCGTAAATTTTGGCGGGCAACGGTGTGGTGTTGGAAAACTCCAGCGTCACATAACCTTCCCATTCGGGCTCAAACGGCGTCACGTTGACGATGATGCCGCAGCGCGCATAGGTGCTTTTGCCCAGGCAGATAGTGAGCACATTGCGCGGAATACGAAAGTACTCCATGGTGCGGGCCAGCGCAAAGCTGTTCGGCGGGATGATGCAGACGTCGTCGTGGAAGTCGACAAAACTCTTTTCGTCGAAGTTCTTGGGATCCACTACGGTGCTGTGGATGTTGGTGAACACCTTGAACTCGGGTGCGCAACGGATGTCGTAGCCGTAGCTGCTGGTACCGTAGCTGATGATCTTTTTGCCCTCGGCCTGGCGAACCTGGCCCGGCTCAAAAGGCTCGATCATGCCGGTCGTTTCAGCCATGTGGCGAATCCACTTGTCGCTTTTGATGCTCATGGGGGTGGCTCCTAAATTGGGGCTGATTGTATTTGCTGCGTGTAGACAGGCACAGGCGCCGGCCGGAGCAACCAAATTCGCTACCAACTTTATAGCGACACCATTAGCATTGGCGGGGGCTAGAGCCTCAAATGGCTTGAGACACTACCGTGCGCTCGACCAGCCGGTCATCCCCCAGCACAATCATCGAGAACAGCAGTTCATCCAGATTGGCCGCCAGTGCCGTCTTGCGCGCCAGCAGCGGTGTGGCCTGGGGGTTCAACACCACAAAATCCGCCTCACAACCTGGCAGCAGATTGCCAACCACGCCCTCCAGCCCCAAGGCCCGTGCCGCACCGGCCGTGTGCTGCCACCACAGGTGCTGCGGATGCAAGGACAGGCCCTGCTTGGTCTGCCCCTCGCGTCCCACGTAATAAGCGCCCAGCATCGTGTGAAAAGGGCTGAACGACGTGCCACCCCCCACATCACTGGCCAAGCCGTACTGAAAACCCACCCGGTCCGCGCCTGCGTAGTCAAAGAAACCGCTGCCCAGGAACAGGTTGCTGGTCGGGCTGATGGCCGCTGCCGTGCCGGTGTCGCGCATCAGCGCCCGGTCAGCGTCGTCCAAGTAAATGCAGTGGGCATAGACGGCACGCTGGCGCATCAGACCGAAGTCGTCGTACGTGGCCAGGTAGCTGCGGGACTGGGGAAACAGCTCACGCGCCCAGGTGATTTCGTCCTTGTTCTCGGCGACGTGGGACTGGATCCACACATCCGGGTGTTGCTTGGCCAGTTCCCCGGCGCCACCCAATTGGGCATCGGTACAGGTGGGGGCAAAACGCGGCGTGATGGCGTAGCCCAACCGGTCCGTGCCATGCCAGCGCTGGATCAGCGCCTCGGTATCGCGCAAGCTCTGCTCGGTGGCGTTGATGCGGCCATCGGGCGATGCGCTGTTCAGCAGGTCGGCCGGCGCGTTGCGGTCCATCAGGCACAGGCCGGTGATGATGCGCATGTGCTGGGCCTGGGCCTCGGTGAACAGCGCGTTGACCGACGCGGTGTGTGAGGTGGCAAAGGTCAGCGCGGTGGTGACACCGTTGCGCAACAACTCCGCTACAAAAAACCTAGCGGCTTGTTCACTGTAGTCGGGGGCTGCAAAGCGTTTTTCTTCAGGGAATGTGTAGTTCTCCAGCCAGGGCAGCAAACCGTCGGCAGGTGATCCGATTACGTTCGTCTGCGGATAGTGGATGTGCATATCCACAAAGCCGGGGGCGATGATGCGGTGCGGGAAATGCTGTGTCGCCACGCCGGGGTACTGGCCAGCCACATCGCGGTAGGCGCCAATTGCCTGGACCACCTGGGTGCCAGCGGCGTTGGGGCCTACGACCAGCAGGCCATCTTCTTCAAACAGGGCACGAACAGGACCCTCGCTGTGCGGGGCAAACCAGAGAAGGGAGGCGCGGTAAGCTTTCATGGGGAGTAGCTTAAACCGGGAATGCTGTGCAACGCATATGGCGCACCGCATAAACCCTATCCAGGCGCACCGGTACGTTACCAATGCTTGCAATTCGCCCGCATAACCTGCACCAGGGGCGCGCTACAGTGAAAGCCACTATGCAAGCAAGCGCCACATTCAAGTTGTTCATGGCGGCCTGTGCCCTGCTGGGCGCCAGCGCCCGGGGCGATGACCACTTCCCCACCGCTGGCAACCCACTGGGCAGTTGTTCCGTACCGGCCGCCGCTGCGGCGGAAGATGTATCCACGCCGACCACCGTCATTGGCAACGGCACACCCGCCAGCTGCACGGGCGCAGCCGTGGTGCAGGGTGTGGCACGCGGTGGCGTGATCACTTTCAACTGCGGGCCCGACCCGGTGACCATCACCCTGACGCAGCCCGCAAAAATTTTCAACAACACTGGACCCAGGATCGTTATTGATGGGGGTGGCAAGGTCACCTTGAGCGGTGGCGGCACCACTCGCATCCTGTACATGAACACCTGTGACGCCGCCCAGGTGTGGACCACCTCGCATTGCCAGGACCAGGACCACCCACAACTCACGGTACAGAACCTGACGTTCATTGACGCCAATGCCACGGGCGCCAACCCCGACGGTGGCGGTGCCATCTGGGCGCGTGGTGGCCGCCTCAAAGTGGTCAACAGCCGCTTCTTTCGCAACCAGTGTGACGCTACGGGGCCCGATGTCGGAGGCGCCGCCATCCGTGCCTTCAGCCAATCACAAAACCTGCCGGTCTATGTGGTGGGCTCCACGTTTGGCGGGCGCACGGACCTGGGCAATGTGTGCTCCAACGGTGGCGCTTTGAGCAGCATAGGTGTGTCCTATTCGGTGATCAACAGCCGCTTCACGCACAACCGCGCCATCGGCGTGGGCGCCAACCCGGCGCGGGCCGGCACGGCCGGTGGTGGCAGCGGCGGCGCTATCTACAACGATGGCAATAGCTTCCAGCTGCAGGTGTGCGGCAGCGATATCAACAACAACACGGCCAAAGAGGGCGGCGGCGCCATCTTCTTCGTCAGCAATGACCGCAGCGGCACGCTCTCCATCACTAACTCGGTGCTCAGTGCCAACCCCAGTGCAGGGTTTGAAACCACGGGCTTGCCCGGCATTTTCTACCTGGGCAGTGGCAGCCCGCAGGTCAGCACATCCACGCTGGACCGTGGCAACACCACCACGTCGGCCAACTGCGTTTTCAACTGGGGCGAACACCACTACCCCGAGCTGTTGAACCCCACCCCGGCATCTTCTCAGACCCTGGCGCCTTACTACTACCGCCACTACACCGGCACCAACAGTTATGTCGGCATTTCGTCGCAAGACGACCGCCTGCGCTACATGGGCAGCGCCAGCAACCACCAGATGCTGGACCTGGGCAGCATGACCACCTGGAAGCAGACTGCAGGCTGCCAGTGACGTGCATGTGGTGAAAAGTGCGCCGTTATTTTTTTGCAACACCATTGCACACCAATTGCAAAAATCGCTTGAGCCCTTGCGCCAAGCTCTGACAGAATCGCGGCTTCGCTGATTCGAGACCGCCACGCAACGAGTGTCCTTGCGTGGTCAACCCCTTGAAAGGGCCACCCCTATGTTGTTCCTTACCTTTACCTAAAACGCACGTCTGCCGCCCCGGCTGGATGTGTGCCATACCGTCCAGCCAGTGCCCGTGCCGCCCTTACGCAGCCGCAAGCCCTGGTTAATACAGCCGGGGCTTTTTGCATTTGGGAGTGTGCACACATGAGTGCCAAGGTTTTTTCGCGCGACTACGCGCTAGGTAAGGTCAAGAAGCTGCAGCGCATGAAGCAGCCACTGGCTATCAAAGTAACACTGAGTCCGCCACGCAACCCTGTGGTCTTCGCCATGGCGCACCGCGCAGCTTCGTCTGCCGCGGGCAAGCACATCCGCGCCCAGGGGGCGATGCGGCGTGCGGAGAAGGTGACCCTGCAAAAGCTGGTGCGCCAGCTGGACCAGTGACAGGAACAACAAGACTATGAACAACAACAACATCAACAACAACGCAATACACACGCAGATCGCCGAGCGCAGCGCGCGCTTGGGCGAAATCGCCGCGGAGCTCAAGACCGAGCTCTTTGGCATCGACCCCATCATCGACCGCGTCATCGAATCCCTGCGCGCCTGGTACGTGATGCCCGAGCTCATCAAGCGCCCGATCATCATCTGCCTGTGGGGGCTGACCGGCACCGGCAAGACCCAGCTGACGCGCCTGATCGCGCAGAAGCTGGGCCTGTACGACCGCTTTGTCGAAGTGCAGATGGACGGCTTCAGCAACAGCACGGGTTACCGGCCCAACACCATCTCGGGCATGCTGGCCGAGTCCGGCGTGGTGGAGGGGGCGCCGGGCATCCTGGTGCTGGACGAGTTCCAGCGCTACCGCACGCTGGATAAGGATGGCGATGACGTCAAAGTGGAGCGTTACCAGGACGTATGGACCCTGCTGTCCGACGGCCGCCTGGCGCCAGCCCTGTCCTTCATGTCCGACATGGAGTATTCGCTGGGCCGCTCCCAGTACGACCAGGAGCGCGAAAAGACCGATGCTGACGAGGTCAGCAAGTTCAAACTGCACCTGTCACCCTACGAGGCACGCGACCTGAAGCAGGCGCTCAAGCTACAGGAGCCCTTGCTGGAAATCATGCGCTGGACCTCCGACGAAATCCAGGCCCGCATGCAGGCCTTCCAGAACTCGCCCGAAGCCTGGGAGACCGACTACAGCAAGCTGCTGATCTTCGTGGCCGGCAACCTGGACGAGATGTACCGCCAGACCGCCGCGCGCGTGGAAGACTGCGACACCGATGCCGACATCTTCCATGCACTGACGCAAAAGCTGTCGCTGATCGACGTGAAGAAGGCCTTGGGCAAACGCTTCAAACCCGAGCAGATTGCGCGCCTGGGCAACAACCATGTGATCTACCCCAGCTTCAACCGCGCCACCTACCAGCGATTGATTGCCAATATGTGCGACGGTTATGTGCGCGACCTGGAGGAATCCTCGCAACTGCGATTCAAGATCGACCCTGCGCTGCAGGACGAGATCTACGCCAATGCGGTGTTTCCGGCCCAGGGCACACGGCCGCTGTTCTCTTCCATCCATGCCATCGTCAGTGCACCGCTGGTCAATGCCACGCTGTGGGCGATTGAGCACGGTGCCACGCCGGCCGACGAACTGCGCCTGAGTTTGGGTGCGGACAAACGCCACCTGCTGGCCCAGTTTGGTCCGCACAGCAAAACCTACCCGGTCAGCTTTGAACTCAACCGGCTGAAGCAGCGCGCCAACCCGGATTTTCGTGCGCTGCTGGCGGTGCACGAGGCCGGGCACGGGCTGCTGTACGGCGTGTTGTTTGGCCATGCGCCGCAGGAGATCAAGATCAACGTGGCATCGTTTGATGGCGGCTACAACAGCTACACCAGCCTGCGCGCCGAGTCACGCCGCAATCTGCTGGATGCCATCTGCGTCAGCCTGGGTGGCCGCGCGGCCGAGGCCATGGTGTTTGGCGTCGAGTCCTGTACCACCGGTGCCGAGCACGACCTGGAGCAGGCCACGGCCGACGCCGCACAGTTTGTACGCCACTATGGTTTTGGCGGGCGCCTGAGCCGCACCGACGTGACCCACAAGATGGACGACGATGTCAACACCGACATCGCGCCCACCAACGCGGCGATCGAGGCCTTGCTGCAAGCGCAATACGCGCGGGCCACACAGCTGTTGCAGGAGCATGGCGCCGTGTTCCTGCGCATCACGCAGGCCCTGACCGAACACGGCGAGGTACCCAAACAGGCGCTGGCGCAATGGCTGGGTCTGCCGGTGGCCGCGGAGCCCAGCGTGCTGGAACCTTATGCCGACCACTTGGCGGCATTTGCACAACAGCGCAGGGCGCTGGGGCGCCTGGAGCAGCAGTTGAAAACGGACGACAGGCTAGCGCTCGCCACCTAGCCCCTGCACCACGGCGTCCATGGAGAACGAAGGACTGCGCGCGCAGTGGGCTCAAGGTCGGGCGGGGGCCTGCAAAGGCGCATCGCAGCTGACCCGCACCATGGGGTAGGCAATGCTCCTGTTGGCACCGTTGCGGGTACCTTCGATGCTGGCATGCAGCCTGTCCGGTGACTCCAGCCGGTAGATGATGCGCTGCGGGAAAGGGTGCTCCAGGTTCTCGAACACAACCTGGTTCGGGTTCAGCGTGTGTACCGCAAAGCTGGCCGCTGGTTTACCGGAGGGTTGCGCGAAGAACGTGAGCTTGCCGTCGGGCGCGTTGGCAATACGCATGAACTCATACGCCACCGTGTTGCCACCCCGGACCGTGCGGCTCATGCCCAGCAAGGCATTGCCGGCCAAGGGCATCCAGTGCTCGCCGGAGCCAGGCTCGGCGTTCTCGCTATTCCAACAACCCGCCAGCCAGGCAAGCGACGCGATAGGGGGTGCATCGGCCGCGTGCGCCAGCGGCGCGACCAGGACATTTGCAAGCATGACAACGGCCAGCGACAGGTGTTTGGTTCTGGGCATGTTGACGCCTTTCAGGTGTATTTACTGGGGTGATGCCGCGTCGTGCTTCGGCAGGTCATCGTCCACCGGCCACCAATTGGCCCTGGAGCCGAAGTAGGCATGGAATACGGGGCGGGTCGCAACATCGCCCTCCAGCGTACCTGCACGCAGCCGCAACACCCCAGGCAAAGCATCGCGCCGACTGTACAGCGGCGACCCACACTGCTTGCAGAAGCAGCGGAACTTGCCGGGAATGGACTCGTATCGTTGCACATAATCCTCGCCAGACTGCAGCCTGAACGCAGAGGTTTTGACAGGAATGTTGGTGGCAAAGGGGCCGCCCTGCGCCTGGCGGCACTGGCTGCAGTGGCAGACCTCGATAGGGGCCAACTCCCCTTGAACGGTGTAACGAATGGCACCGCACAGGCACCGACCGCGGGTGATACGTGTCATGTTTCTCTTTCTGAATGGTGGCGTCAAGCAGAGACGGTTTTGCTGTAGGCGTAAAAAACTGCATCCCGTTTCCAGCCCAGTGCGGCATACAGCGCCTGGGCCGGCAGATTGGTCTTGGCCGTTGTCAGGTCCATGCGTGATTTGCCGTTTAAGCGGGCCTGCTCTTCCGCGGCAAGCAACAACACGCGCCCGGTTCCGGTCTTGCGGTGTTGGGGTGCGACGAACAGGTCATACAGGCTGTAGATGGGCGTTGCATCTACCGAACAGAACGTGGGGTACAGCTGGCAGAAACCGGTTATGGTGCGGCTCGCATCCTCGGCCACCAGAATGACAGACTCCGCATTCTGCAAGCGGCTGGTGATGAACTGTTCCGCCAGCGCCGCATTGGGCGGCTGTTCGTAGAACTGGCGGTAGGCATCAAACAATTTGGCCACGGCGCTGAGGTCTGCAGGTGCGGTCGTGGCCAGGCGCGTGGTGATGGTGTGCTGCCTGGCGTTCACGGCTTCTCAATCACGGTGAAGGGATGGTCGACGGTGCCGGCATACACCACGATGATGTCGGCAGGCACGGTGCCGTCGTTGACACCGTAGTGCACCATGTTGACCGTCTCAACAATCGGATCGCCGGCCTTCAGGTGCAGCACAGCACCGCTGACCGTCTCAATCTTCAACTGGCCCGTCAGCAACACGCCGGCATTGATGACCGGATGGTGGTGCAGGGGCAGGCGGGCACCGGGCGCGATGCGGATGCGCAGAATCGTGATCTCGGGCTGCGTGGTCGGATAGGCCGGCAACAGTTTTCCATCCCAGCTGGTCTTGCTCTGCACCAGTTTGGTGGCGACGATGGGCTGATCAGTGGCCTCCTGGTGCGCGGGTGTCGAGGCGCAGCCCAGCAGTAACAGGGACAAAACAAGGACGGGAATGGTGTGCAGGGCTCGCAACGCTGGTGTTTTCATGGGTAGCCTGTTCATGCAGATCGAATGGTGAGAATGGGTGGTCGACAGGGATGCTACTACCAATGCAATGCACCGTTCTCACAAAACTTCCAGTGCCGATTCCCAAGCCTGCACGCTGGCGGGTACCGCTGTGAACGGCAAGGGTAAAAATGCCTCTGGTGGCACGGTTAGGCGCCCCTTCTTGAATTTCATCTTCACCAGCACCTCTGCAGCCCGTTGGCCTTTGGCAAACAGCACATGTGAAAAGTAGGCGCATTTCTCATTGGCGTAGACCAGTTGCGTCTCGACCCTCACCACACTGAAGACCGGAATGGGCCGCAGGAACTTCACTAGTTGGGCCACGTTGACAAAACTGGCTCCACTCCACAATACCGGGAAGAACTGACCCGTCTTGAGCAGGTAGTCCAGCTGGGCCGTTTCGGCGAACTGGAGGTACTGGTCGCTCTTGAGCACCTTGAGCCCGGCGTCGAAGGGGGTAACCCAAAAACGTGCCATGGTCACTTGTGCCGTCGTGTTGCGGGCATACGCCAACAGACCTACACAGAAAGCTATCAAATTTCGCAGCAGCCCTGACACCTGACCCCCCTGGTTGACACTGAAAATGCCAGTTTACGGGCGACCGGGGTGGGACATTGACGCGCAGATTACACCTGCGTGTCGCACGCGCTGCTGTTTGTCAGCGTCTGGGTTTGGGCGCCACCGCACCACCATAAAACACATTGAACGGGTGCAACTGGTACTGGAAGACCTGGGCCTGCATGGACAGGTCTTCATCCATCATCGCCCGGGTGGTGTGAAAACTCAGAGTCATATACAAAAACAATAGCAAAGTATCCAATAGATTCGGGGGCTACAGGCACTTTTTACTCAAACGTTTCAAACACCGCATCCAGTCGCTGCATGTACTGGCTGCGCAGCGACGCGTCGATGAAACTGGCGTCAAAGCTGTTGCGTGCCAGCCGGTAGGCGTGGGCGGATGTCATGCCCAGCGCGGCAAAAGTCTGTGTGAAGTTCTCATTGATGTAGCCACCAAAATAGGCCGGGTCGTCGGAGTTGACGGTGGCCATGATGCCCGCATCCAGCATGCGCTGCAGGTTGTGCTGGGCCAGCGTGGGGAACACGCGCAGCTTGAGGTTGCTCAGGGGGCACACCGTCAGCGGTATCTGGTCCTTGGCCAGGCGTTGCATCAGCGCTGCGTCGTGTATCGCTTGCACGCCGTGGTCTATGCGCTCCACTTTCAGCACATCCAGCGCACTCCAGATGTAGGCTGGGGGCGCCTCTTCACCGGCGTGTGCCACCAGGCGAAAACCCAACTGCTTGGCACGGGCATAGACCTTGGCAAATTTCTCGGGCGGATGCCCCACCTCGCTGGACGCCAGGCCAATGCCGACAATCTTGTCGCGCAGCGGCAGGGCCTCTTCCAGGCATGCAAATGCTTCCTCTTCGCTCAGGTGGCGCAGGAAACACAGGATCAGCGAGGCCGTCATGCCGAACTTGGCGGGCGCATCGGCGCAGGCGCGGTGCAGTCCGTTGATGACGGTGGCGGCATCCAGGCCGTGGCCGGTGTGGGTCTGGGTGTCGAAGAAGATTTCGGTGTGCAACACGTTGTCTGCCTGGGCACGGGCCAGGTAGGCGCAGGTCATGTCGTAGAAGTCCTGCTCGGTCTTGAGCACCATGGTGCCCTCGTGGTAGATGTCCAGAAACTCCTGCAGGTTGTTGAACACATAGGCGTCACGCAGCGCCTGCTCGCTGGGGAAACGCAGCGCCACGTTGTTGCGCTTGGCCAGTGCAAACATCAGCTCGGGTTCCAGCGAGCCTTCGATGTGCATGTGCAACTCGGCTTTGGGCATGGCGCGCAACAGTGCGGGCAGACGGTCAAGGGATACGGGCTTGTGGTTGATGGTCATGGTGGTGTTCTCCTGCTTGAAACAACAGTCTATTTCAGGTTGTCGGATAAAAAGGCCTTGACGCGCAGCTTGGCGTCTTCGCGGGCTTCGGGGTTGGGTGCGGTGGTCACGCCCGCACCGGGGTTCACCCCATTGGGCACGTCTTTGCGCACCCGTTTGGCGGTCAGCGCAGGGCTGTCAAAGTCATGGTAGGTGTCGGGGTAGGTGACGATGTACATGGGCTCGCCCCGCGCCGCCACCGTGGCGGCCAGCGCCTTGCACGGCGCGGCGGGTGTCCAGTCATCGGCCTCGCCTATCAGCAGCAACAACGGTGCATAGGGGTCGAAACGGTCTGCCTTTTTATTGCGCGCGGTGCAGCCCGGGTAGAAGGCCACGGCTGCGTTGAAACCTGCGTCATTTGCCGATGCAGTCCGCGTGGCGGGCCGGTGGCTGATGGTATCCAGCGTCACACCTCCACCATGCGACCAGCCCAGTATGGCAATGCGACTGGCATCCACGTTCGGCAACTGGCGCAGGTAGGCCAGTGCGGCATAGGCATCCCCCACGCGGTCGGCCTCCTTGAGTGTGCGTTCGCTGAACTTGGTCGTACAGATTTCCGCGAAGCCGCGGGAACTGAAGCTGTCCAGCATCAGCGCCACATATCCCTGGGCCGCCAGGTACGCACCCCACATGGCATGACGGGCATTCAGTTTTCCATCCCGGCCATAGGCGCCGCCGCAGCCGTACACCATGACCACGGCTGGGTGCCGCGCCGTGGTACCAGTGGCGGTGGCGGTGGCGGGGCTGAATACAAAGGCCTGCAGCGGTTGTGGTGAAGAGGAAAGCCCCGCGGTGGGAACCTGCACGGCCTGCGGCGGGCCGGCTTGCGCCACGGCCCCGCCCGCCAGCAGCCACGCGCAGCAGGCCAAGGCCAGGGTTTGTTTCATCCGCATGTATGCGCTCCAGGCTTCGCCAGGCTCAGCGGATCTTGGCCGCCTCCAGCTCCATCTGTGTCACCAGCTCCTGCATCTGGTCCACCACGGCTTGCACGGTTTCGCGTTTGGACAAATCCACGCCGGCCTTTTGCAGCTGCGCCATCGGGTGGTCATTGCCACCGCTGCCCAGCAGCTCCAGGTAACGTGCGGTGGCAGCGGACCGCGATGCGGGTGCACCCGTGGTCATGTCCTTGAACAGCTTGGCCGACGATGCAAAACAGGTGGCGTACTGGTAGACGTAATACGGCGAATTGAAGAAGTGCGGAATACGCGACCAGGTGTATTTATAGGCATCGTCTATCGTCACCGCGTCACCGTAGTAGGTTTTCAGCAGGTCCAGGTAGATGCCGTTGAGCACAGCGGCGGTCACCGGCTTGCCCTGCTCGACCAGCTTGTGGGCCTGCAGCTCAAAGTCGGCAAACAACACCTGGGTGTAGAAGGTGCCCACGATGGAATCCACCGCATGCTGCAACAGCAGGAAGCGCTCCTTGGGGTCGGTTGTACTCTCCAGCAGCTTGTTCAGTAAAAAGCGCTCGTTGGTGGTGGACGCCACCTCGGCCACAAAGATGGTGTAGCTGGATGTGACATAGGGCTGCTTCTCGTACGACAGTATGGTGTGCATGGCATGGCCGCCTTCATGGGCCAGCGTGAACAGCGCGTTTTGTGTGTCGTTGTGGTTCAGAAGCATGTAGGGGCCGACGCCGTAGACGCCACCTACGTAGGCACCGGAGCGTTTGCCTTCGTTCTCGTACACATCGATCTGCTGGCCTGCCAGAAACTTCTTGTACTTGGCCACATAGTCCGCCCCCAGTGGCGCCATGGACTGCAGCACCGTCTCCTTGGCGTCGTCGTACGGATAGGTGGCGGTGGTCTTGTAGATGGGGATGGAGCCGTCGTACAGGTGGTAGTTGTCCAGCCCCAATAACTTCTTGCGCAGCTTGGCGTAACGTTGCAACGGCGCGGTGCCGGCACGCACGGTGTCGACCAGGGTCTTCACCACATCCATGGGTACTGCATGGTCGTCCAGCGCAGCATCCAGCACCGTGGGGAAGTTGCGGGCCTGTGCGGTAAACCAGCCCTTTTGCATGACACCGTTGTAGATGGCGGCATAGGTGTTGGACGTGGCGGCATAGGTACCCAGGAAGGCCTCAAACGCCTTGGCGCGGTCGGCCTGTACATAGTTTGTCTGCAAAACGCCCTGGTAGGTGCCAGGCGATAACGTGATCTCCTTGCCGTCGGACAGCTTCACCTTGGGGAACTTGATGTCGGAGGTTGACAACTCCTGGAACGTGGCCTTGGGTGTGTCGTTCATGCGCGAGGCAAAGGACAACAGCTTCTCGCCCTGCTCGTCCAGCACATGGGCCTGCTGGCGGTAGTTGTCCAATATCGTGAACTTGTAGGGCGCCAGCGCGGGGGTGTCCCGTATCCACTGCTCCATCGTGGCCTGCGGAATCTTCAGCAGCTCGGGTGTGAACCAGGCCGTGGTGGTGCCAAACTTCGCAAACACCGCCCCTACACGCTGGAACTTGCCCGCCACCTCCTGGTTGCGCGTCTCCACATCGCGCTGCAACTGCGGGTAACGGTAGACCTTGTACTGCAGCATGCCGATCTCGTCGAAAGCCTGGTAGGTGCTGAGCACGGCGGCCGGACCGTTCTTCAATGTGCCTTTGCGGGCGGCAAAGGCATCCATCTTGGCCTCGATGCTGGTCATGGCGGCGTCCCACTCGGCCCAACTGCCGTAAATGGGCGAGAAGTCCCATTTGTACTGCGATGCGATTTCGGCACGGTTTTGCGTCGCCGGTTTGGGTGCACTGGCCGCCAGCGCGCCAGTGGCAAACAAGAGATGCACAGATGCGGCCACGGTGCCGAGCAGGAGTTTGTTCATGGTGAAAAGACCTTGGAGGGGTGGAATAGAAAAAGGCCGCTCGTAAGCGGCCCGGATCACGGATTGATTGCTTACTTGCTGCCGGGGATCTTACCTTCCACGCCCTTGACGTAGAAGCCCAAGCCACTCAAGAATTTGTCATCGGCCACCGTGTCTTTGGCAATCTGTTCCTTGCCCGTGTTGTCGATGATGGGGCCCTTCCAGATCGTGAAGGAACCGTCGGCCAGACCCTTCTTCACTTCCTCGACCTTGGCCTTGGTTTCAGCCGGCACGTCTTCGGCAATCGACACGATGTCAATGGCGCCCTCTTTCACACCCCACCAGGCCGATGTGCCACCGGTCCACTTGCCTTCCAGCGCTTCGCGGGTGGACTTGATGTAGTACGGACCCCAGTTGATGATGGCCGATGCCAGGTGGGCCTTGGGGCCGTAGGCGGTCATGTCGGAATCCCAGCCAAAGGCACGCTTGCCCTTGTCTTGCGCCGTTTTCAGCACGGCGGGAGAGTCGGTGTTCTGGAACAGAACGTCTGCACCACCGTTGATCAGGCTGGTGGCGGCTTCGGTTTCTTTCGGTGGGTTGAACCACTCGTTAACCCACACCACCTTGGTCTTGATCTTGGGGTTGCTGCTTTGTGCGCCCAATGTAAATGCGTTGATGTTGCGAACGACTTCAGGGATTGGGATGGACGCCACCACACCCAGCGTGTTGGTCTTTGTCATTTTGCCGGCAATCACACCGGCCATGTAGGCGCCTTCGTAGGTGCGGCTGTCGTAGGTGCGCATGTTGTCGGCGGTCTTGTAGCCGGTCGCGTGTTCAAATTTCACGTCCTTGAACTCGGGCGCAAGCTTGAGCATGGGTTCCATGTAGCCGAAGGTGGTGCCAAACACCAGCTTGTTGCCGCTGCTGGCCATTTCGCGGATGACACGTTCAGCATCCGCCGACTCCGGCACGTTTTCCACGATGGAGGTGACCACCTTGTCGCCGAATTCTTTCTCCACGGCCTTCTTGCCGTTGTCGTGTGCGAAGGTCCAGCCACCGTCGCCCACCGGGCCTACATAGGCAAAAGCGATCTTCAGCGGCTCGGGCTTGGGCGCGGGGGCCGACGCTACAGGAGCGGGGGCGGGGGTTACCGCCACGGGCTCCTCTTTCTTGCCACAGCCAACCAGCGCAGCACTCGCCACGGCCGTCAGGGCTGCGATTCTCAATAAGGTGCGTTTTTGCAAATCTGTCATGTCAGTTCTTTCTATAAAAACTTGGTTGCGAATGGATGAGCGGAACAAGTAAAGCGATATCAGGAGCCAGGGTAAAACGGTTTGCCGATGGCAGCAGGCATATTAATGCGAATCCAGCGCGGGTTGCGCGATATCAGGGCCAGCACCACGATGGTCGCCACATAGGGCAACATGCTCAGGAACTGGCTGGGAATCTCCACCCCCACGCCCTGCAAATGGAACTGCAACAAGGTCACCCCACCAAACAGGTAGGCACCAAGCAACACCCGTGCCGGGCGCCAGGTCGCAAACGTGGTCAGCGCCAGCGCAATCCAGCCCTTGCCCGAGACCATACCCTCCACCCACAGCGGTGTGTAAATGATGGAAATGTAGGCACCGGCCAGACCGCACAGCGCACCACCCACCACCACGGCGGCCAGGCGTATCCAGCGCACCGGGTAACCCAGGGCGTGTGCCGATTCGGGGCTTTCGCCCACACTGCGCAAAATCAGCCCGGCACGGGTGCGGTACAAAAACCAGATCAGTGCAAACGCAAACAACACGGCCAGGTAAACCAAGGGGTGCTGGCGGAACAGGGCGGGCCCCACCAGCGGAATGTCTGACAGAAAAGGCACCGCAAAACTGGGCCGCTCCGGCATTTTTTCCTGTACATACCGGATACCGGCAAAGGCCGAGAAACCGCCGCCAAACAGGCTCAGCGCCAGCCCGGTGGCGTATTGGTTGGTGTTGAGCCAGATCACCAGCACGCCAAAAACGGCGGCCATCAGGGCCCCGGCACCTATACCGGCGGCAAAACCCAGGGTGTCGCTGCCGGTGGCCACCACGGTGGCAAAGCCGGCTATGGCCGCGCACAGCAGCATGCCCTCAGCCCCCAGGTTGACGATGCCAGCCTTCTCGTTGATCAGCAGGCCCAGCGAGGCAATGGCCAGTACGGTGCCCGCATTCAGCGTGGCGGCGATCAGCAGTGCGTAGGATTCCATTATTTCTTCCCCCAGCGCAGCCGGTAGTTCACCAGCGTGTCGCAGACCAGCAGCGAAAACAGCAGCAGCCCCTGGAACACACCCGTCAGCGATTTGGGCAGGCCCAGGCGGGACTGCGCCAGCTCACCACCGATATAAAACATGCTCATCAGCAGTGCCGAAAACACCATGCCCACCGGATGCAGGCGCCCCACAAAGGCCACGATGATGGCCGCAAAGCCGTAGCCAGCAGGCACATACGGCGTAAGCTGGCCAATCGGCCCCGCCACCTCCAGCCCCCCGGCCAGGCCCGCCATACCGCCCGAAACCAGCAAGGCGGTCCACAACGCGCGGCGGGACGAGAAGCCGGCATACCGCGAGGCCGCGGGCGCCAGCCCACCCACCTGTTGCGCAAAACCGGCACGGGTGCGGAACAAGAAAACCCACACCCCCGCCACGCCCAGCAGCGCCAGGATGACGCCGATGCTGACGCGTGAACCGTCGAACAGCCGCGGTATGCGCGTGACCGCCTCAAAACTCTTTGTCTGTGGAAAGTTGTAGCCGTTGGGGTCTTTCCACGGGCCAAACACCAGGTAGCCCAAAACCTGCACCGCTACGTAGACCAGCATCAGGCTGACCAGGATTTCGTTGGCATTAAAACGGTCGCGCAGCAGCGCCGTCAGCCCCGCCCAGGCCATGCCACCCAGCACACCGGCCAGCAACAGGGCCGGCACGATCCAACCGCCTGTGGTCTTGTCCGCCATCAGCGCCACCCCACCCGCGGTGATGGCGCCCAGGATGTATTGGCCCTCGGCACCGATGTTCCACACATTGGAGCGAAAACACACGGCCAGCCCCAGCGCAATCAACAGCAGGGGCGTGGCCTTGACCACCAGCTCCCCCAAGGCATACCCACTCTTGATAGGGTCCCAGAAGAAGACCTGCAGGCCCCGCACCGGATCCTTGCCCAAGAGCACAAACAGGATGACACCGATGACTACGGTGCACAACAAGGCCAACAAGGGCGATCCGTAACTCCAAGCGGAGGACGGCTGAGGCCGCGCTTCAAGCTTAAGCATGGGCCACATTCCTCTCCCACAGCCCACTCATCCATTCGCCAATCTTTACCACCGTCGCCTCCGCAATGGGTACCGAGGGCGACAACTTTCCACGTGCAATCACGTGCAGACGGTCGCAGACCTCAAACAATTCGTCCAGTTCTTCGCTGACCACCAGTACGGCGCAACCGGCGTCGCGCAGGGCCAGTATCTCGCCGCGTATCTGGGCCGCTGCACCCACGTCCACCCCCCAGGTGGGCTGGGACACGATCAGCAGCCTGGGGTTGGCATCTATCTCGCGCCCCACAATGAATTTCTGCAGGTTGCCACCCGACAGCGAACGCGCCGCAGCGGTTGGCCCATTGGCCTTGACCTTGAACTGCGCGATCAACCGTGCCGCATGGGCCTCCAGCTGGCGCACGCGTATCCAGCCACCGGCGAAACGGGGCATGGAAATGGATTCGGTGCGGGTCAGCAGCAGGTTGTGCGCCAGGCTCAGCGTGGGCACGGCACCGCGGCCCAGCCGCTCCTCGGGCACAAAGTGCAGGCCCAGGGCCCGGCGCTTGCCGGCGTGCAGATGTGACACATCCGCCTCACCCATATGGATGCTGCCGCGCGGCGCGCGGCAGTCTTCACCCGACAAGGCGTACAGCAACTCTTTCTGTCCGTTGCCCGACACACCGGCAATGCCCACTACCTCACCCGCACACACCTGCAGGTGGATGCCGTCCAGGTCCACGCCAAACTGGTCTTCCCGCGCCAGGCTCAGGCTTTGGACCTGCATCACCGCAGCACCGGCACTGCGCGCCGCGCGCTCCAGCAGCGGTGGCTCGGCGCCAATCATCAGGCGCGACAGAGACGTGTTGGATTCTTCCTGCGGGTTGCACACACCAGTGACCTTGCCGCCGCGCAGCACGGTGCAGGCGGTGCACAGCTCGCGGATCTCATGCAGCTTGTGGCTGATGTAGAGAATGCTGCAACCCTCGCTGGCCAGTTTTTTCAACACCACAAACAGCTTCTCCACTGCCTGCGGCGTCAGCACCGAGGTGGGCTCGTCCAGTATCAGCAATTCGGGCCGGGTCAGCAGCGCGCGGATGATCTCCACCCGCTGCATCTCGCCCACGCTCAGCGTGTGCACCGGGCGCTGGGGGTCAATGTCCAACCCGTATTCGGTGGCCTTGGCGACGATGCTGGCCGTCACATCCGCCAATGAACTGCGCGTCAAACCCAGCCACACGTTCTCGGCCACGGTCATGGTGTCGAACAGGTTGAAATGCTGGAACACCATGCTGATGCCGTTGGCCCGCGCCTCCTTGGGGTTGCGGATGTGCATCGCCTGGCCATTAAGCTTGACCTGGCCGGCATCGGATTTGACCGAGCCGTAGATGATCTTCATCAGCGTGGACTTGCCGGCACCGTTTTCCCCCAGCACGGCGTGGATTTCACCTGGCATTACCGTGAGCGAAACGTCGCTGTTGGCAACAACGCCGGGGTAGGCCTTGGTGATGCCGGTCAACTGCAGTCGGGGGGTGGTCATTGGCTTACTTTACACGCTCATGGGCCGGTACCTCACCCCCAAGCACCGCCCTGCACACCATTCCTGCGACCGCCTGGTCGCGGACACTGCTACTGCCGGGCCGGTGGCCCCAGATAACGCACAGGGATGGGGCCCGTACTGGCAACCAGCTTCTGCAGCACCACGTTGTCATCCAGGCGCCAGACCTTGATGGTGTGTTTGCCCGCGGCAATGCCTGTGAAGACGGTCTGTACCAGGCGTCCATTGTCCTCAACGGCACGGTTCCAGTCCTTTTGCTCCTGCAAGGTGGCCGCGTTGGGCGCCGGCAACAGCCTGTCGGTGATGGTTTGCATGGGGCCGTCGTCGACAGATACCCCGATATGCAAAACCCCCTTGCCGGTGGTGTCCAGCGTAGGCGCCAGATACAGCTGCACCGTCAAATCACCTGCCTGGGCAAGTGTGGTGTCGTATTCCAGACGTACAGCATCCCGTTGTGTGGTCGGGCCGCGGCCTTGTGGCAGGGCTATGACTGAACCCAGCGTGCGGCCCAGGTCCGGGATGGTTGTCCACACCAGACCCGCGCTGTGGACGGCGCGGCTGAAATGGGGTGCCTCGATGGCCACCACGTGGGGCGATTGACTGGCGCCCGTATTGCCACCAGCGTTCGACTGGAACGTTATGGGCTTGGCCGCTGCCGGACTTGCGATGCGTTTAACCGCAGGCATGACCTGCTTGTCGGGCTGCTGCCAGTTGGTATATCCAATGTGGGTTTGGGCCATCATGCCGTCCCATTTGCCCCCGTTGTGGCGGTGGTAGGTATCGGTCAGCGCACTGTCACGGCGAAACGCGGCTTCGGCCTGGTCCGCGAATGTGTTGGCACGTGTATCACCCTGGTCTGCCAGGCGCTGGTTCCACGCAACGGCGTAATACAACTGGTACAGGTTCGACAAGGCGGCGATGGGGTGTTCGATCAGCTGGAGATAGGAAGCGTGCTGGTCACGGCGCAGTGCCGCTTTCACCTTGCGCATGTCTTGCTCCAGGCTGCGCCACTGGGCCACCATACTGCCGAATTCGCCACCGTCCAGCACGCCACCCTGGATGCCCCCCAACGGGAAGCTGGTGGCGTCGATCAGTTCGGGCTTTCGGCGCGCCGCATACTTGCTGTAACGGGTCATCAGGTCGCCAATCGCACGGGCGTGAGCGGCCCCAAACGTTGCGCGCGCCCATTGCTGCGGGTATTGCTGCAGCTGGGCGGGGGTCATGGCCTCGGGATTCCAGGCCTGCTTCAGGAAGAAGCTGATCGGGAACTCCATGGGTTTGATATCACCCACGTTGACGATGGACATGGTTTTGGCACCCCGCGAATAGGCCAGATCCATCTGCTGCCAGGTTTTTTCAATCTGGTTGGTGTTCAGCCATTTGTAGTTGCGTGGCCCACCCACGTAGTCAAAGTGGTAATACACGCCGTAACCGCCCTTGCGGTTCAGGTCCGACGTCGGCAGGCGGCGAATCTGGCCCCAGTTGTCATCGGCAAAGAGCAGTGTCACATCGTCCGGCACCTTGAGGCCGTGGTCGTAATAGTCCTGCACCTCTTTGTAGAGTGCCCAGATTTGGGGCGTCTGGTCTGCCGGCTTTTGGGTGACCTCCTGGATGATCTTGCGCTGGTCGGCAACAATTGTCTCCAGCAGTTGGGTGGCCGTGCCTTCCGACATCGCTTCATCCCCATCACCCCGCATGCCAATCGTCACCACGTTTTCATACGCCTGGCCCTTGCCTTTGGACACCATGCGTTCCATGCCACCGCGCCAGAAGCTGCGCAAGTTGGCCGCATTGGTGGCGTAGTCCCACTTGCCACCCGTCACACCCTTGTCGGTGTTGCGGTGCCATTCGTCGTGTGCGCGGGTCAGGGGCTCGTGGTGGGATGTGCCCATCACCACACCCATGGCATCGGCGAGCACCATGTTCTGTGGGTCGTCATCATTGAAGGCACGTGGGGGCCACATGGCGGGCCACAGGTAGTTGCCCTTGAGGCGCAGCAGCAGCTCAAAGACGTGGGCATACATCCTGGAATTGGCTCCGCCAAACTGCCTGGCAGCCCACTCGGTCAGTGCCGGCGCTTCATCGTTGATGAAGATGCCACGGTATTTGACCTTGGGTGCGTCGTGGCGGGAACCGGCGGTGATGAAAAGCGTGGGCTGTCTGGCAACCGGCACATCGGCAAACCAATGCCATGGCGAAACACCCATTTTTTCGGACAGGTCATAGGTGCCGAAAACCGCACCGCGCCGGTCCGCACCGACGATGACCAGGGCCCGCGCAACGTGGGGGAATGGCCGTTCGACCACCACCTGTTTGAAGGCCTCCCATTGGCCAGCGATGTCCTTCGCATCCACCTTGCCGGCACGCACCAGTTCATCGACCACGGGGCTTTGACCCAGCACACCAATGATGACAAGAACATCCGCTTTGGCACTGCGCACATCGTGGATGCGCTGCGCGGGTGTGCCCCCCACACGCTCCAGATCACTGGCAAAACTTTTTGCAACGTGGTGGACCGCAGCGTCCGCAGATGCATCGACAAAAACGGCCGCCGGGCGCCCTGTCTGGATCAGCGCAAAACTGCCCGTCTTTTTTTGCGGGCAAACGGACACCGGCGCGTCACATGCGAAGGACTCCACAGGCGTCAACAGGGCGCCTGCCATCGCCAGGCTTGCAAACACACGCCGCTTCCCATGAAAAGGTGTGGATTGCAACAGGGTCAAAGAATGAGGTGCGTAAGTCATTCATCCATTCTAGTCACGGAATGTTCTCAATAAATGCACTGCGGGTAAACGATAATTCATTGCAATGCATGGAATTTTCGCATGAGGTCCGCACGTCATTACGTGTCACCAAAGCCAGTCACTGGGCATTCGCACACCGACAGGGGCGCAGAACTTGCTCTATGCTCACACCCATGCATAGCCAACCCTTACGATTCATCCGCCGTGGCGCAGTTGTCACCCTGCCCGCCGTCGACACCAACCGCACCTTGCTCGAAGTACTGCGTGAGGACCTGCACAGCTGCGGCACCAAAGAGGGCTGTGGCGAAGGCGACTGCGGCGCTTGCACCGTTGTGGTGGCACAGGCCGATGAAAATGGTGATGGCAAGGCGCTGAAGTACAGCGCCATCAACAGCTGCATACGCCTGGCCCACTCCATCGACGGCATGGCACTGTGGACAGTAGAGGATATTGCCCCCACGCTTGCCACTGCGTGTGCTGCGCTGCCCCCCGAGGGGGCCGTGCCTTGCTTGGGGCGGCCCAGCGCTGCGGCGGTCTCGGCAACGCTACATCCCGTGCAACAGGCCATGGTCGACTGCCACGGCTCGCAATGTGGCTTTTGCACACCGGGCTTTGTGATGAGCCTGTTTGGCCAGTACCAGAGCAAGACCTGCAAGGGCCAGGCCATCACACGCGAAGATGCCCAGGGCGCGCTGTCCGGCAACCTGTGCCGCTGCACCGGCTACCGGCCGATACTGGACGCGGCAGAAGCCATGCAGGCACTGCCACTGCAACACGTGAACGAATCCGAAGTGCTATCAAATATAGAGCGCATTAGTGAGAAACGACGGGGGCTAGAGGCCGATTTTTCATATATGACTCCCCAGAACCTGGCCCAGCTGCTGGCAGACCGGGCACGCCACCCGGACGCCCAACTAGTCGCCGGCTGCACCGACGTGTGGGTCACCAAGATGCACATGCAGTTTGCCAAGGTGCTGGACCTGACCCAGGTGGCCGAACTGCGCCGCGTGGAGCACTACCCGCACCACATCGCCATTGGCGCGGCCGTGTCGCTGACCGACGCCTTTGCCGCACTGGTGGCCGACCGCCCCCAACTGGCCGAGTTTGCCCACCGCTTCGCCGGCCTGCCGGTGCGCAACAGCGGGACGCTGGGCGGCAATGTGGCCAATGGCTCACCGATTGGCGACTCCATGCCGCTGCTGATCGCGCTGGGCGCCCACGTGGTGCTGATGCGCCAGAGCGGCAAAAAACAGGCCCACCGCTCGCTGCCGCTGGAAGACCTGTACACGGGTTACCGCAAGAATGTGATGGCAGAAGACGAGGTACTGGCCTGGATCACGGTGCCCAAGGCCGCTAAAGGTGAAGTCAGTCGCGTCTACAAGATCTCCAAGCGTTTTGAAGACGACATTTCAGCTGTGTGCCTTGCGATCAACCTGCACATTAAAAACGGCGTGGTGCACAGCGCCTCCATTGGCGCCGGCGGTGTGGCCGCCACACCGGTGCGCGCCCGCAAGACCGAGGCCGCGCTGCTGGGCCAGCCGTGGACACAAGCCACCATCCAGCAGGCGATGCAGGCCTTGCGGGACGAGTTCACCCCCATCACCGACATGCGCGCCACAGCCGCCTACCGCTGCACGGTACTGGGCAATCTGCTGCAGCGCTTCTGGCTGGAGAGCCAAGGCACGGCGCAAACCGATCTGCGCAAGCTGGAGGTGATGGCATGAATACGCTAAATACCGTAGTCAAACCCGAACACCTGCAAGGCTTGCCCACCGCTAGGCAACAGGGCTCCGCTGGTGTCAGCCGCCCGCACGAAAGCGGAACATCCAAACCGCACGAAAGTGCGGTGGCCCAGGTGGCCGGTGGCGCCACCTACATCGACGACATTCCCGAGGTGCGCGGCACGCTGTTTGCTGCGCCCTTACTGTCCACCGTCGCCCATGGCCGCCTGCTGGGTGTGGACGCCGCAGCAGCACTGGCCATGCCCGGCGTGCGTGATGTGATCCTGGCCCGCGACATTCCCGGCGACCCGATGCTGGCCGCCTTTGCCGGCGACGAGCCGGTGTTTGCGATGGACACGGTGCAGCACATCGGCCAGGTGGTGGGCCTGGTGGTGGCCGATACAGTGATGCAGGCACGCCGCGCCGCACGCAAGGTCCAACTGAATATCGAAGCGCTGCCCGCCATCCTGAGCATCCCCGACGCACTGGCCGCGCAAAGTTTTGTGCTGCCACCGGTGTATGTCAAACGCGGTGACGCCGCCGCTGTACTGGCCCGTGCCCAGCACACACTGACTGGCACGCTGGAGGTGGGTGGCCAGGAGCACTTTTACCTGGAAGGCCAGGTCGCCTATGTGCTGCCGTTGGAGCAAAACCAGTGGTGGGTCTACTCCAGCACCCAACATCCCGGCGAGGTGCAACACTGGGTGTCGCACGCGCTGCGCATCGATAACCATGCGGTCACCGTGGAGTGCCGGCGCATGGGCGGCGGCTTTGGCGGCAAGGAAACACAAGCCGGGCATCTGGCGGTGTGGGCCGCCATTGCCGCACACAAGCTACAACGCCCCATCAAGCTGCGCCTGGACCGCGACGACGACTTCATGGTCACCGGCAAACGCCACCCGTTTGCCTATGAATACAGTGCAGGCTTTGACAACACGGGCCGCCTGACCGCGCTGAAACTGATGATGGCGGTGAACTGCGGCTTCAGCGCCGACCTGTCTGGCCCGGTGGCCGACCGCGCCATCTTCCACAGCGACAATGCCTACTACCTGCAGGATGTGGACATTGCGTCTTACCGCTGCAAGCTCAACACCCAAAGCCACACCGCCTTCCGCGGCTTTGGCGGGCCGCAGGGCGTGATCCTGATCGAGACCATCATGGGCGACATAGCCCGCCATCTGGGCCTGGACCCGCTGGATGTGCGCATGCGCAACCTGTACAGCGACGAGGCTGTTCCCCACACGAACCAAAAGCGCGACACCACGCACTACGGCATGCAGGTGGAAGACAACATCCTGGCCCCTCTACTATCAAAACTAGAGCAGACTGCGCAGTACCGGCGGGGGCGAGAGGCTGTTTTGGCTTGGAACGCTGCCAACCCCATCATCAAGAAGGGCCTGGCCATCACCCCGGTCAAGTTCGGCATCAGCTTCACCGCCACGCTGTTCAACCAGGCCGGCGCGCTGGTACATGTGTACACCGACGGCAGCGTGCAGGTCAACCACGGCGGCACAGAAATGGGCCAGGGCCTGAACACCAAGGTGGCGCAGATCGTGGCCGATGAACTGGGTGTGCCCTACCACCGCATTCTGTGCACGGCCAGCGACACCAGCAAGATACCCAATGCATCCGCCACAGCTGCATCCGCCGGCACCGACCTGAACGGCCGCGCCGCCCAGTTTGCCGCCCGCCATGTGCACGACAACCTGGCCGCCTTTGTCAGCGGGCTCGATGCCTGCGGCGCCGGTGCGGTGCGTTTTGAACACGGGCAGGTGATCTCGCCCACCAGCACCCGCAGCTTTGACGACGTGGTGAAGATGGCCTATGCCAACCGCATTCAGCTGTGGAGCGACGGCTTCTACCGCACACCCAAGATCCATTACGACAAGGCCACGTTGAGCGGCCGACCGTTCTATTACTTTGCCTACGGCGCGGCCTGCACCGAGGTGGCCATCGACACGCTGACTGGCGAGAGCCGAGTGCTCAAGGTCGACATCCTGCACGACGTGGGCCGCAGCATCAACCCCGCTATTGACATCGGCCAGATCGAAGGCGGTTTTGTGCAAGGCATGGGCTGGCTGACCACCGAACAGCTGGTGTGGAACAACACGGGCCTGCTGACCACCCACGCCCCCAGCACCTACAAGATCCCCACGGCGGGGGATGTGCCCAGTCACTTCAAGATCGACCTGTGGCCCGAGCCCAACCGCGAGGACAACGTCTTCGGCAGCAAGGCCGTGGGCGAGCCGCCCTTTATGCTGGCGATCAGCGTTTATGAGGCGCTGCGCGACGCCATTGCGTCGGTGACAGGCACAGACAAGCCCGTGCGATTGACCGCACCGGCTACGGCGGAGAATGTGCTGCGAGCGCTGGCGGGATGAGGCCAGCCAGGGTGCGCTTACATGTGCCCCTTGGCCCGCATCGCTTTGGGCAGAACCCACCACAAAAACAGCAACGCACCGCCTGTGAGGGTGGCAAACACGGTCCCCAATACGTCACCAAGGACCGTGGATAACACCAGTTGTGTTGCCAGGGTGAGCGCCAAGCCGATCAAAACCGAACCCACCACAATCTGCAGGCTAGCCAGCCGTTTGAAAGCAGCCCGGTCGGTCAGCGGCCGGATCAGCCGGTGCTGCACCGCCGGGGCGCTGAGCAGCACCAGACTCAGTATGGACAGCATGAAGGTGGCAAGAAACACGCCCTTCTCAGAAGTAACGATATCCGCGAAACCGCTGTTGAAAGGCACGGTGATCAGAAACGCCGACAGCAGCTGCGCACAGGGCAGCAGCACCCGCAGTTCACCCAACATGTCGGTCAGGTCGCCGTCGTCCCCGGCAACGTCGGCTGTGGGCGCTCCTGGCCGCACAGGCTGAACGCGTTGAACGGAGTCGGGGGCGGGTTGTTGCATAGGTGATCTGGAGTGGCCGGGTGGCCCCCATGGTCCCGGACAACAGCTATGGCGTCGGTGCGGCATCGAACAGCGCTGCGATCACAACGCTGCGCGATTACTCAGGCAGGTGGCACACTGCTTCGATATTGTTACCGTCCGGGTCAATGACGAAGGCACCGTAGTAGTTGGCGTGGTAGTCCGGGCGCAGGCCTGGGGCACCGTTGTCTTTGCCGCCGGCTGCGATGGCTGCACGGTAAAAGGCATCCACCTGCGCACGGTTCTCTGCGCGCCAGGCCAAGTGGCAGCCCGTTGTCGCCGGTGGACCACCGTAGGGTGAAGGTCCATCGAGGAACCACACGTCGGCTTTTTTGCCATCCGGCTCGCTGGGGTCCGGGTAGGAAAACCCCAAAATATTCATACCGTAGTTGCCTTCAAAGCTGATGCTGTAGCCCAAAGGCGCAAGGGCGGCGCTGTAAAACGCCTTGGCACGACCGATATCGGTCACGCGGAAAGTCATGTGGTCAAGCATGGTGAGTCGCTCCTGATGTGGATTGGGTGCGTACCGATGGCACGCATAATTACTGTATATGAATACAGTACTTATGGCAAGCGGACTGCCGCGCGAGCCGGTCTCAAATGCTGGCTGCGCCCGCCTGAACCTTGTCCCGCGTGCGTTGCGCGTATTTGAGCCATTTGCGCTGTTTCCAGCGGCGGTACATCAGCATGCCGCGCAGCCATTCATCCGCCGCCATGGCGATCCATACGCCTATCAACCCCAGGCCCCAATAGGTGCCCAGCAGCCAGCTCCCGAACACCAGCACACCCCACATGGAAAACATGCCCATCAGCACCGGGTAACGCGCGTCGCCCGTCGCGCGCAGCGCGTTGATGACCACCAGATTGGACACCCGCCCCGGTTCCAGAAAAATACCTATCCGCATCAGGATGGCGCCGGTCGCAATGATCACAGGGTCTTTGGTAAACAGGGCCAACAACCAGGGCGACAGTAAAGCCACCAGCGAAGCCACACAGATGGACAGTACAAACCCCACCCGCAAACTGCGCAAAAGTTGGTGGTAAGCATCTTCAAACTCACCCGCACCCACCATATGCCCAATCAGGATCTCGGTCGCCAGGCCAATCGCCACGCTGAACAGGATCACGCACCACACCAGTTGCATGACGTAAGACTGCGTGGCCAGTTGTTGGTCACCCATACGGGCCGTAAAAGCAGTGACCGTCATGAAGGCCAGAAACCAGCTGATCTGCTCGCCCGCGGCGGGCAGTCCGATGTGCAGGATGCGCCCCAGGCGTTCACGTGAAATGCCGAAAAAATCAGCCAGTGTGACTTTGAGGTGGATGCGGTAGCCCAGCAACGCCCACATCACGCCGCATGCCACCACCCGGCTGAACACCGTCGACAAAGCCACCCCCAGCACGCCCATCTGGGGTGCGCCAAACAGGCCAAACAGCAGGATGCAATTACCCACCACATTCAGTATGTTTTGGCCAATGGCCACCAGCATCGGATCGCGCGTGAAGCCGTGTGCACGCAGCACGGCAGAGATCGCCTGGATCATGGCCTCCAGGAACAGCGTCGCCCCCATGAGGGTGAGAAACGGCAGGGCATAGACCTGCAGCGCCGGCGAGAGTTGTATCAGGGTCAACAAGGGCTCCGCCAGCAGGTACACCAGCACACTGGCCAGCAGGCCAAACCAGGTGTTCACCCCTATGGCGGTGGCTGCAATACGGTCGGCGCCCGCACGGTCCTTGCCACCCAGGTGGTGGGTGACCACCACACTGGTGCCAATGCCCACAATGCCAAACAGCACCACGAAAAGGATGATGACCTGGTGGGCAGACGCCAGCGCCGCCACGGCATCGTCAGAGATATGGCTGACCATGAAGGTGTCTATGACCCCCGTGCTCATGTGCAGCAACTGTTCGATAAAAATGGGCCAGGCCAGCGCCATCAGGCTTTGGCGGGAAATGGCGGAACGGGTGGTGCTGGTCATGGAATGGGTGAGGTGCGGCGCTCGGGTGTGCCCGGCGCAACCGGGGACTTTAACCCAGCTGCACGTCCCGGGCGCCTGGCAGGGCTGAGGTAATACACTGCGGGTTTTTGATTCAAGGGGCGCGCAAGAGCGCGACCCGCGCCAAGGTCTCAGACATGCCCACCGACAACTACTTGAACCGCCGCACCCTGCTGGGCGCAGCCGCCGCCCTGTCCAGCCTGGCGCTGCCAGCAGCAGCACAGGCAAAAACGGTTTTGCGCATTTCCACCCCCGCCGTGCCCGATGCCTGGCACGCCAAGATGTGGACCGTGTTCAAGGACGCGCTGGAGAAGTCCGCGCCGGGCGAGTTTGATGTGCAGATCAATTTGAATGCCTCGCTGTTCAAGCAGGGTGCAGAGCCTGCGGCCATGGCACGCGGCAATCTGGAACTGACCTCGATGTCGGCGGCCGATGTTGCCAAGCTGGTGCCCGAGTTCTCGGTCTTTACGGCAGGCTACATGCTGCGCGACCCGGCGCACCAACAGAAGGTTTTTAACGGCCCCATAGGCGTCGAGTTGTTCAAACGTGTGTCGGAGAAGATGGACATCACCGTGTTGTCCACCTGCTATTTGGGCACGCGCCAGGTTAACCTGCGCGAAGCCCGTGCAGTCAAGACCCCGGCGGATCTGAAAGGCATCAAGCTGCGCATGCCAGGCTCCAAGGACTGGCTGTTTCTGGGCAACGCGCTGGGCGCCACGGCCACACCACTGGCTTTTGGCGAGGTGTACCTGGGCCTGAAAACCGGCACCATCGACGGCCAGGACAACCCACTGCCCAGCGTACGCGCCGCCAAGTTTTACGAGGTGACCAAACAGCTGGTGCTGACCATCTGCAATGGCGCGATCGAACACACCAACGACCACGGCCCGATCTGCCCTGGGGAACTCTACACCTTCCCAGGTACCGGCTCACCGGTGCCGCCACTGACACCCGGACCATACGTCGACCCACGCTGCTTGGGGACGGTGGTTGCTGCGGGAACTACGTCTGGCCTGAATCCCTTGGCACCGAAACGACCACTCAATCTGGTGCAACACCGGTACCAGTTGTCGAAGACCGATGGGCTCAAAGCCGACCAG
>JAZKDY010000031.1:0-14034 GCA_040387325.1 Pseudomonadota bacterium
TGATGACCTACCGCTTACAAGGCGGTTGCTCTACCAACTGAGCTAAATCGGCACGTCTTCTATTCTACATTACTTGGCGCTGCTAAAAACGCCAACTGTGTATCGCTATGTTATTTAATGCGCGTCAACGAGGGCTTTCCGCCACCCGATGGAGGGCGAGGAGGCGTTTTAGGTCCATCGTCCACAGGCTTGCTGGTAACGCGGGTCAACACAGTCGCCTTGGTCTCGGTGGATGAAACCTCTTCTGGCGCAGCTGCAGTAGTGGAGCGTGCCAACATGGGAAACGCCATGCCCTGCCCGTTCTCACGGGCATAGATCGCTACCACACGGTCCACGGGCACAAAAATATCCCGCGCCACGCCACCGAACCGCCCTTTGAACTCAATGAACTCATTGCCCATGGTCAAAGAACTGGTTGCGTCGAAACTGATGTTCAACACAATTTCGCCGTCCTTGACATATTCATTGGGCACCCGCACCGTCTCATCCACCAGAACGGCGATGAAAGGCGTCAGGCCATTGTCCGTGCACCACTCGTACAGTGCACGAATCAAGTAGGGACGTGTTGAGCTGGAGTCTGCGGCGTCTAGCATGGTGGCACGCCCGGCAATTACTTGCGCATGACCTTTTCGGAAGGTGTCAGTGCCTCAATATAAGCAGGACGCGAGAAGATGCGCTCAGCATATTTCAACAACGGCGCAGCGTTCTTGCTAAGGTCAATGCCATAGAAGTCCAGGCGCCACAGCAGCGGTGCAATGGCCACATCCAGCATGGAGAAGTTGTCACCCAGCATGTATTTGTTCTTCAGGAACACAGGGGCCAACTGGGTCAGGCGGTCGCGAATGTGCGCGCGTGCCTTCTCCAGCGCCTTGTCATTGCCCTTTGAGCTGCGCGCTTCCAGCGTTGACACGTGCACGAACAATTCCTTCTCGAAATTGAGCAGGAACAAACGGACACGGGCGCGGTCCACTGGGTCGCCGGGCATCAACTGCGGATGCGGGAAACGCTCGTCAATGTATTCATTGATGATGTTGGACTCGTACAGGATCAGGTCACGCTCGACCAGGATTGGAACTTGGCCGTAGGGGTTCATGACACTGATGTCTTCGGGCTTGTTGTACAAGTCCACATCGCGGATTTCGAAGTCCATGCCTTTTTCGAACAGTACGAAACGGCAACGGTGAGAAAAGGGGCAGGTTGTTCCTGAATACAGCACCATCATGGCAAAAGACTCCTAAAAATTAAAAAGAGTGGGTTGCCATTGCGAACCCACTCTGGAACCAGTACCCAGCGTCCGCAGACGCAAGGCAGTTGGTTAAATGACCGTATTACTTGACGTCTTTCCAATACGCAGCGTTCAGTCGCCATGCAAAGAAAGTCATGAAGAGCAGGAACAACATCACACCAAAACCAACACGAATCCGTGTATTTTTTGCAGGCTCGGCCATCCACGACAGATAACTCACCAAGTCGCCCATGGCCTGGTCAAACTGCTCGGTTCCCATGGTACCGGGAGTCTGTTGCTCCCAGCCCTTGAGTGCCTGCACTTCATGGCCATGGTCCATCACGGTCTCGAATACCGGGGTACGTTTGCCCTGCAATTCCCACAACACATGCGGCATGCCCACATTGGGGTAAGCCAGGTTGTTCCAACCCGTGGGTTTGGTTTCGTCTACGTAATAGCTACGCAGATAGGTGTAGAGGTAGTCCGCACCCGTGCCCTTGCCCTGTGCCGAACGCGAGCGGGCGACCAGCGTGAGGTCGGGGGGATTGCCACCAAACCATTCCTTGGCCTGCTTGGGATCGATGGCTGCCTTCATGGTGTCACCAACCTTTTCGGTCGAAAACAGCAAGTTGTCCTTGATCTGCTGCTCTGTCAGACCAATATCAGTCAGTCGGTTAAAACGCATGAACGCGGCCGAGTGGCAGTTCAGGCAGTAATTAACGAACAGCTTGGCGCCATTTTGCAATGCGGCCAGATCGTTGGAACGGTCCGGTGCCTTGTCCCAGGTAATGCCACCGCCGCTGGCATGGGCGGCTCCTCCTGCCATCAGGCCCAGTGCCATCATTGCAGTCAAAAATACTTTTTTCATTTGCGTAATCTCCGACTCAATGGGCAGCGAAAGTGACACGGGCTGGCACAGGCTTGGCCTCACCCAGACGACTCCACCACGGCATCAGCAGGAAGAAGCCAAAGTAAAACAGGGTGCCCACTTGCGACACGCGCTCACCAATCGGCGAAGGTGCCTGGGTTCCCAGCCACGCCAGGATCACAAAATTGAGCACAAAAACCGCATACAGGTACTTGTGCCAGTCCGGACGGTAACGAATGGACTTGACCGAGCAATAGTCCAGCCACGGCAGGAAGAACAGGATCACAACCGCGCCGCCCATGGCCACTACGCCCCAGAACTTGGCGTCGATGGACAACATCATCGCGACCGCTACCACGGCAGCCCCGAGGATCACCCCCTTGAAGATGGCCGGCATCTTGAACTTGATGACGCTAAACAGTGCCGCAGCCACCACGCAGATCTCCAACACGATCATCATCTCATCGGTGATGGCGCGCAGCATGGAGTAAAACGGAGTGAAGTACCAGACCGGTGCGATGTGCAGCGGTGTTTGCAGCGGATCAGCCGGGATGAAGTTGTTGTATTCCAGGAAATAGCCACCAAACTCGGGCGCGAAGAAGATCACAGCCGAGAACACCATCAGGAACATGCACACGGCAAAAATATCGTGCACGGTGTAGTAGGGGTGGAAGGGAATGCCGTCCAGTGGAACACCCTTGGCATCTTTGGTCGCCTTGATCTCGACGCCATCGGGGTTATTGGAACCCACATCGTGCAAGGCCATCAAGTGCGCAACCACCAGGCCCAGCAGCACCAGCGGCACAGCTATGACGTGGAAGCTGAAGAAACGGTTCAAGGTAGCATCGCCCACGACGTAATCGCCGCGGATCAACAAAGCCAGATCAGGACCAACAAATGGCACAGCGGCAAACAGGTTCACGATCACCTGGGCGCCCCAGTAGCTCATCTGGCCCCAAGGCAACAGATAACCCATGAAGGCTTCGGCCATCAGGCACAGGAAGATCGCGCAGCCAAAGACCCAGACCAGCTCACGCGGTTTGCGGTAGCTGCCATACAGCAGGCCACGGAACATGTGCAGGTAGACCACGACGAAGAACGCCGAGGCACCGGTTGAGTGCATATAGCGGATCAACCAGCCCCATGGCACGTCGCGCATGATGTATTCCACCGAGCCAAACGCCAAAGCGGCATCGGGCTTGTAATGCATCACCAGAAAAATACCGGTCACGATCTGGATGACCAGCACCAGCATGGCCAATGAGCCAAATATGTACCAGAAGTTGAAGTTCTTCGGAGCGTAGTACTCCGACATGTGAACCTTGTAGGCGTCAAACGCCGTGGGCAGACGGTTCTCGAACCAGTTGGTGAGCTTTGCGCCTGCCGACGCGTTGGGGGAAATTTCCTTGAAATCAGCCATGTCTCAGTTCCTCAGGCTTTCTTGTCTTCGCCGATCAGCAGCTTGCTGTCGGAAAGGTACATGTGGGGAGGGATTTCAAGATTGTCCGGCGCGGGCTTGTTCTTGAAAACGCGGCCCGCAAAGTCGAAGGTCGATCCGTGGCAGGGGCACAAAAATCCACCTTTCCAGTCGTCCGGCAGCGATGCCTGGGGGCCGGGCTGGAACTTGTCCGACGGCGAACAACCCAAATGGGTGCAGATGCCAACGGCCACAAAGTACTCGGGCTTGATCGAGCGGGTACCTTTGTCAACGTAAGCAGGCGTCAACTCCGCAGGCTTGCGTTTGGACTCTGGATCAGCCAGTTGCCCGTCCAGTGTGGGCAATGCTGCCAGTTGTTCGGGTGTGCGGCGCACGATCCAGACAGGTTTGCCACGCCATTCCACGGTCAATTTTTCACCGGGTTTCATGGCGCCGATATCCACCTCAACGGCAGCGCCGGCCGCTTTGGCCCGCTCGGATGGCTGGAATGTGCTGACAAAAGGAACAGCAACAGCACCAACGCCTACGGCGCCAGCGCAGCTGGAGGCAATCAGCCAAGTTCGCTTACTGGAGTCGATCTGTGGGCTGCCGACAAGGGTTTCACTCATGAGAATCCTCAATGAACATGACTACTAGGGGGTAATTTCCGATTGTAGCTGACGGCTACCGCGCGCTTTTCGCCACGTTTCCCCATCCCAACGGTCCTTGACAGGGTCCATTTATCAGCAATACTGGTGTTTTCTGACAGATTGGGAGCTTGCAGCAATGGGAATGGTCCAAGAATTCAAGGATTTCGCGGTCAAGGGCAATGTCATCGACCTGGCCGTAGGCGTCATCATCGGTGGCGCCTTTGGCAAGATTGTGGACTCCATCGTGGGTGACCTCATCATGCCCTTGGTGGGTGCAGCCTTCGGAAAACTGGACTTTTCCAACCTGTTTGTGGTTTTGGGTGCCATTCCGCCTGGCACGGCCTCTACGCTGGACGCCCTCAAAAAGGCCGGCGTGCCAGTTTTTGCCTATGGCAGCTTCATCACCGTCGCGGTGAATTTTGCGATTCTGGCCTTCATCATTTTCCTGATGGTCAAGCAGATCAACCGCCTGAAACGCGAGGCGCCAGCCGCCGAACCCGCGCCCGCAGCGACGCCGGAAGATGTGTTGTTATTGCGGGAAATCCGCGACAGCCTCAAGAGATAGAGTCCTGGCCATGCGAATGGCCTCCAGCAAGCTGGACGCATCGGCGCGACCGGTACCAGCAATGTCGAAGGCTGTGCCGTGGTCCGGACTGGTGCGTACCAGTGGCAGGCCCAAGGTCACGTTGACCCCCTGCTCCACCCCCAGGTATTTGACCGGAATCAGGCCCTGGTCGTGGTACATGGCGACCACCACATCAAACTCCCCCTCTACACCGGGCCGCTTGCGCGCCCGCATGAACACCGTGTCGGGGGCCCAGGGGCCGCTGACATCCAGACCCAGGGCGCGGGCCGCAGCGATGGCGGGCTGGATCACCTCCAGCTCCTCCCGACCAAACAAACCGCCTTCACCCGCATGGGGATTCAGCCCGGCCACCGCGATGCGTGGCGCGTGACCCAGAATCGGTAAAAGAGCCGCATGTGTGATCTGCAGCGTCTGCAACACGTTCTCATACGTGACAGCAGCAATTGCGTCGCGCAAGGACACATGGATGCTCACCAGCACCGTGCGCAATTCGTCATTTGCAAGCATCATGCGCACCGGCACGTCGGACACCGGCCTGCCCAGGAAGCGGGCTGCACGGTCCTGTAACAACTCGGTGTGGCCGGGGAACTGGTCAAAGGGCTTGCCGGCTGCAGCCAGCGCCTCCTTGTGCAAAGGGGCCGTCACCAGCGCGCAGACCTCGCCCCGCAACGCTGCATCGGCCGCCCACTCCACACAGCTCCCGGCCAACGCACCGGCAGCGCTGCTGACGACACCCCAGCGCACGGGCTCCATGGGCGCGCCAATCTGCAACACGGGTATGCAGTTGGGGGGCACATCGGCCACCTGGTCTGTGGATGTGATCACCGCAACGGGCAAAGCAGGGCGCCCCTCTCCTGCCACCACCTGGCTTGCACGGCGTATGGTGGCCACGTCGCCGACCACAAAGCTTCGGTGCATCAGCGCGGCGTGGCCCCGGTAGGCCATGGCGATGGTCTCCGGGCCTATGCCGGCGGCGTCGCCCATCGTAAGAGCCAGGGGCTTTGATGAAGAATAAATGTCTGCCATGCGCAAGAAGGTTCAGGCCGGGTTGTCAATGTCAATGAACGCGTGCTCCAGTCCGAACTGGGCCGCGATATGTGCTGCCACCGCGGGTGCGCCGTAGCGCTCTGTCGCGTGGTGGCCGCAGGCCAGATAGGCCACACCGGTTTCGCGCGCCAGGTGTGCCTGGGGCTCCGATATCTCGCCGGTGATAAAGGCATCCGCGCCCGCTGCAATGGCCGCCTCAAAATAACTCTGCGCACCGCCGGTGCACCAGGCAATGCGCCGCAGGGGTTTGTCCCGTCCGGGCACCAGCACCACGGAGCGGCCCAATACGGATTCCACGCGCTGCGCCAGGGCCTGGGCCGTAGCAAATTCCGCCTCACCTAAACACCCCAATTGCTGCTCGCCAAACTGTGCCGTTGTCTGTAGCCCCAGCTTGACACCCAGCTGTGCGTTATTGCCCAGAGCGGGCAGCGCGTCCAGCGGCAGGTGGTAGGCAAAGAGGTTGATGTCGTGCTCCAGCAAACGCCCCAGGCGCTGGCGCATCCACCCGGTCACGCGCCCGTCATGTCCGCGCCAGAACAGGCCGTGGTGGACCAGTATGGTGTCGGCACCCTCTGCAATGGCGGCGTCGATCAGGGCCAGGCTGGCGGTCACGCCAGATACGATTTTGCGCACCGTGTCGCCGCCCTCGACCTGCAGGCCATTGGGGCAATAGTCCTTGAAGCGTTCGGGCTGGAGCAAGGCATCCAGCGCCGTTTGGAGTTCCTTGCGGTCTGTCATAGGGGCTTGTGGGTGTTCGAATTCGATAGAGGCATTGTCACCTCCAAACTGCTGTCGCAGCCTGTGCCAGCGGCGATCCAGCGCAGGCCCACACGACGCAACAGGGGGGCCAAGGCCGGGCCCAACCATCGCAAGCCCCGCGGCAGCGCATGGGCCAGCACGTCATGTGGCGCCACGATCGCACCACAGCGGTATTGCACCAGCGCAGCGTCCCAGCGCAGGGCATCACAGGCGCCGCTGCGCCGGCCGGACAACACCATGCCCAGCGGGCAGGGTGCAAACAGGCAGCACACGCCACAGCCATTGCAGGGCGCACCCACCGCCACCTTGGCTGGCGCCAGGGGATGGATGTGGATGGTGGTGTGCTCCGTGTCGGCCATATCCCCGGGACTGTAAACGCAATACCATGCGCTCTACAATTTGCCATTGCACCGCATGCCCGCTACCGGGCGCCTGGAAACCCCATGAAACGACTCTGGCTACTGTTTACCCAAACCACCACGATTCTGCTGGCCGCCTACTTTGTGGTGGCCACCCTCAAGCCGCAGTGGATAGGCCACGGCCAGGGCCTGGTGGCATCCAGCACGGTGGCGCTGGTCGAAGCCTCGTCCGCACTGTCGGCATCTACTCCAGCCGGCAGCTTCCGCGGCGCGGCGCAAAAGGCCTCTGCGGCGGTGGTCAGCATCAACACCAGCAAGGCTGCGCGCAAAAACCCCAATGCCAATGACCCGTGGTTCCGCTTCTTCTATGGCGACCAGGGCAATGAGCCGCAGGTTGGCCTGGGCAGTGGTGTCATCGTCAGCGCCAGCGGCTACATCCTGACCAACAACCACGTGGTGGAAGGTGCGGATGAGATCGAAGTCATCCTGAACGACAGCCGCAGCACCCGCGCCAAGATCATTGGCACCGACCCCGATACCGACCTGGCCATCCTGAAGATCGAACTCGACAAGCTGCCCGTCATCGTGCTGGGCAACTCCGACGCGGTGCAGGTCGGTGACCAGGTGCTGGCCATTGGCAATCCGTTTGGCGTGGGCCAGACCGTGACCAGCGGCATCATCAGCGCCCTGGGGCGCAACCAGCTGGGCATCAACACGTTTGAGAACTTCATCCAGACCGATGCCGCCATCAACCCCGGCAACTCGGGCGGCGCGCTGGTGGATACCAACGGCAACCTGCTGGGCATCAACACCGCCATCTACTCGCGCTCCGGCGGCAGCATGGGTATCGGTTTTGCGATCCCCATGTCTACGGCCAAGCAGGTGCTCGAAGGCATCGTCAAAGACGGTCAGATCACCCGCGGATGGATTGGCGTGGAGCCCAACGACCTTTCACCCGAGCTTGCCGAAACCTTTGAGGTCAAAACCCGCCAGGGCGTCATCATCACCGGTGTGTTGCAGAACGGCCCGGCCGCCAAGGCTGGCATTCGCCCCGGGGACGTGATTGTGAAAATTGCCGACGCGCCGGTGGTGGATGTGGCCCACCTCTTGTCGGCCGTGGCATCCCTCAAGCCGGGAACTGCTGCACGTTTTGCGATTGAACGCAAGAACCAGCCACTGGAACTGGAAGTGACACCCGGTGTGCGGCCACGGCCCCGGGCTTCAGACCGGTAGCTATTAATTCAATAGCGCATCAGTCAACACCGCCGGGGGCTACAGCCCGATTCACCATAAATGACCCGCTCAGGGCGGTGTGGCAGCGGTATCGTCCACCGGTGCCTGTGTGTGTTTGATGAAAATGCTGGCAGCAAAGATGCCGACCTCGTAGAGCAAACACATGGGTATCAGCAGGGCCAGCATGGAGACCGGATCGGGCGGCGTCACCACACCGGCCACGGCCGCAGCACCCACCACGAAGTAAGAGCGGAAGGACCGCAGCTGCTCCACCGTGACCACACCCAGGCGGGCCAGAATGACGACCGCGATGGGCACCTCAAAGGCCACACCAAACGCAATAAACATGGTGATGACGAAGTCCAGGTAGGCCTCGATATCCGGGCTCACCGCCACCGATATGGGCGCCATTTTCTGGATCGCCGGAAAGGCCTGGCCAAAGACAAAGAAATAACAGAATGCGGCGCCGGTGTAGAACAGCAGTGTGCTGGCCACCACCAACGGCATCACCAGGCGTTTTTCATGCTTGTACAAACCGGGCGCCACAAAGGCCCACACCTGGTACAGCACCCAGGGCAAGGCTGCGCCAAAGGCGGCCAATACTGTCACCTTGATCGGCACCAAAAAAGGCGACACGACGCCGGTGGCAATCATCCGTGCGCCTTCGGGCAGCGTCTTGACCAGGGGCAGCGCCATCAGGTCATACAGGGCCGAGGGGCCGGGGTAGAAGGCCAGCACGGCGAAGATCGCGCCAATGCCATACACGCAGTAGAGCAGTCGGTCGCGCAGCTCCATCAAATGGTGCACAAAGGGCTGCTCGGTACCGGCCAGTTCGTCCGGAGTGGGTTTGTTGTCGTCAGCCATCAGGAAGAAATTTTGGGTGGACGGAAGCGCGCAACCCGCGCCGCGCCCGACAGGGCCTTGGTCCGCACGCCGTTGCGGGCCTTGTACCAATTGGGAGTGGCACCCTTTTTCAGGCGCCATTGTTTCTTGGGATGGCGGTACTCCGGCACATGCACATACGACGTGTCCAGCGCAGCCACCGATGTGGGATCGGTAACGGCCTCAGCCCAGCTCTTCTCAAAGTCACTGGCGTTGGTCTGTATGGTTTGCTCGACATCACGCGCCGCGCTGACCACCGTGTCTTTCATCTTGCGCAACTCGTCCAGCTCCATGGAGCGGTTGACCTCAGCCTTGACCTCCGCCATGTAGCTGCGCGCGCGGCCCAGCAGATTGCCCAGCATGCGGGCCACCCCAGGCAATTTTTCCGGACCGATCACCACCAGCGCTATGGCACCAATGATGGCGATCTTGGTGACGCCAATATCAAACATGGGCCAGCTTCCTTGGACCGGACTGCGTCCGGCCGCCAGCATCAGCTCTTGATTTTGGCTTCAACATCGATGGTGGACTTGGCGTCGGTCTTCTCAGAGGGGGGCAAGTTGGTCGGAGGTGTGGCTTCCGCGGTCTTCTCGGCCGTGCCGTCCTTCATGCCGTCCTTGAAGCCCTTGACCGCACCACCCAGGTCCGAGCCAATGTTGCGCAGCTTCTTGGTGCCGAAGATCACGATGATGATGACCAGAAAAATAATCAGATGCGTAGTAGAAAAGCCCATGGCTCACTCCTTGGTAGTTACAGGTATTTTAGGCTTTTGCTGTTGCAAGCCGGTGACGGGGCGCCTTGAACCCCTCACCCCATCAGCCGCGCAACCAGGGGCGCGGGCCACCCATGACGTGAAAGTGCAAATGGTGTACCTCCTGGCCGCCCTCGGTTCCGGTATTGGTCACCACCCGGAAGCCGCCATCCGGATACGGATTGCAGCCTTCCTGCTCAGCCAGTTTCGGTATCAGCGCCATCATGCGCCCCATCAGTGCGGCCTGCTCAGCCCCAATCTGGGCCATGGACGCAATGTGCTGCTTGGGGACCACCAGGAAATGCACTGGCGCCCACGGGTGGATATCGTGGAAGGCATAAAAGTCGTCATCCTCGTGAACGATCCTGGACGGGATCTGTTTCGCCACAATCTTGCAAAACAGGCAATTCGGGTCGTGGTCTTTGTGCGTCGTCATCACACTCATGCCGGCATCTCCATGGCTACACCCTTGTTCATCGCGACCATGCCACTGACGATGCGGTACAGAAACCACACCGATATACACAACCACGCAATCCAGCCCGGCACCACCAGCAGCAGCCACAGCGGCGCGGTCACCAGGTACAACAGCCCGGCAATCACCACCGAGCGGATGCGCCAGCGGAAGTGCGATGCCTGCCAGGTTCCCTCGGCATCACTGCGTTTGACAAGATCCAGAATCAACGCAGCCACTAGCAACACAGGGCCAAACTGCCCGCCAGGAATCAGCGCACCCACGGCCACAACCAGGTGCAACACATAACTGATGGTGCCCACCGTGTTGAGCGCCTGCAACCGGGCCAGCAGGGCCTGGTCCGGGTTGAGGTTCTGGGTGAAATCCTGGGTCATTTGTTTTCCTTCTCGCGGTCCAACACCTTGCGCATGGCTTTTTCTTCGATGCCGCTGGTGCCTTCGCGGCGCTCCAGCTCGGCCAGCACGTCGACCGGGCTCAGCTCGTAATGCGCCAGTGCCACCATACAGTGGAACCACAAATCGGCCACTTCGCCGACCAGTTTGGCCTTATCTCCGCCGTGGTCAACGTCCTTGGCGGCCATGACCATTTCGGTGGCCTCTTCGCCAATCTTCTTCAGAAAAGCGTCCGGCCCCTTGGCCAGCAGGCGGGCCACATAACTGGCGTTGGGGTCGCCGCCGTTGCGCGGCTTGCGCGATTCCATGACGGCGGCCAGGCGGGCCAGAGAGTCGGAAGAGTTTGGAGTGGTCATGGGCTTTGGGTTGAGGACAGAGCTCAATATCTGTCCCGCAAGCTGTTTGCTGTTATTTGTAGATGCTCTCTGGATCTTTCAAGACCGGGTCCACACTTTTCCACTCGCCATCCTGCAAAACGCTGAAAAAACAGCTGTGGCGGCCGGTGTGGCAGGCAATGCCGGGCTCGTGGCCCAGTTGCGTGACCTTGAGCAGGATGACGTCGTTGTCGCAATCCATGCGGATCTCGTGCACCTTTTGCACATGGCCGGACTCTTCGCCTTTGTACCAGAGCTTGTTGCGCGAACGGCTGAAGTACACCGCCTGGCCCAGCTCGGCCGTCTTTTGCAGGGCCTCGCGGTTCATCCACGCGAACATCAGCACATCACCGGTGCCCTGCTCCTGCGCGATCACGGGCACCAGGCCTTTGGAATCCCAGCGGATGTGTTTGATCCAGCCGACGGGGGAAGGGTTGGGGGTGGGCTCGGTGGTTGCCATTTGCTATGAAATTTATAGCTGCTTACGCAGGTTTTACGGGGGCTACAGCCTAAAAAGGCTTAAGGCTTTCGGCTGGCGGCCTAGATGCGGACCGGAATGCCACGCTGAGCCATCAAGGCCTTGGCCTGGCCCACGGTGTATTCACCGTAGTGGAAGATGCTGGCGGCCAGCACGGCGTCCGCTCCACCTTTGGTGATGCCGTCGGCCAGGTCGTCCAGCGAGCCCACGCCGCCCGAGGCGATGACCGGCACGCCGATGGCGTCGCTGACCGCACGGGTCAGGGCCAGGTCAAAACCGCTCTTCGTGCCGTCGCGGTCCATGCTGGTCAGCAGGATCTCCCCCGCACCGCGCCGTGCCATCTCAGTGGCCCAGGCCACTGCGTCCAACCCGGTGTTCTTGCGCCCGCCATGGCTGTAGACATCCCAACCCTCGCCCCGCGCCTGCGCATCTTCAGCGCTGCGGCGCTTGGCATCGATGGCGACCACGATGGCCTGTGAACCGTATTTCAGCGATGCGTCTTCAATCACTTGTGGATTGGACAGCGCAGCGGAGTTGAAGCTGATCTTGTCCGCACCGGCATTGAGCAACCGGCGCACGTCTTCCACGGTACGCACGCCACCACCAACGGTCAGCGGAATAAACACCTGCGAGGCCACGGCCTCAATGATGTGCAAAATCAGATCGCGCCCATCGCTGGTCGCGGTGATGTCCAAAAATGTGAGTTCGTCGGCACCCTGGCCGTTGTAGCGGGCCGCAATTTCAACGGGGTCACCGGCGTCGCGCAGCTCGACAAAATTGACGCCTTTGACGACGCGACCACCGGTCACGTCCAGGCAGGGAATGATCCTCTTGGCTAACATTAGCCGTTCAATTCGTCCGCGCGGTCTTGCGCTTTTTCAAAGTCCAGATCGCCGCTGTAAATGGCACGTCCACAGATCACACCTTCGACACCCTCGTCTTCGACCGCGCACAGCGCTTCGATATCGGCCATGTTGGACAGACCACCCGACGCAATAACGGGAATGGTTAGCGCCTGGGCCAGCTTGACCGTGGCTTCGATGTTGATGCCGCTCAACATGCCGTCGCGGCCGATGTCGGTGTAGATGATGGATTCGACGCCGTAGTCTTCAAACTTCTTGCCCAAGTCGACTACATCGTGCCGGGTCAGCTTGCTCCAGCCGTCGGTGGCAACCTTGCCATCGCGTGCGTCCAGACCCACGATGATGTGGCCGCCAAACGCGGTGCAGGCATCCTGCAAAAAGCCGGGGTTCTTGACGGCGGCGGTGCCGATGATGACGTAGCGCAGGCCGGCGTCCAGGTAACGCTCGATGGTGTCCAGGTCGCGGATACCGCCGCCCAGTTGCACGTCCACCTCGTTGCCGACTTCTTTCAAAATCTTGCGGATCGCCATCTCATTCTTGGGGTGCCCCGCAAAGGCGCCATTCAGATCCACCAGGTGCAGGCGGCGTGCGCCCTTGTTGACCCAACTACGGGCCATGACGGCCGGGTCCTCGCCGAAGGTGGTGGATTGGTCCATGTCGCCTTGTTTGAGGCGAACGCAGTGGCCGTCTTTTAAGTCAATTGCGGGGATTAAAAGCATGATGCTTCAGAGTTGGAGGGAAAGGGGTAGCTACGCGAGGCTCGCACGGGCGGATATGTCAGGGATTCCAATGCAGGAAGTTGCGGTAGAGCGAGAGGCCTTGGTCAGCGCTTTTTTCAGGGTGGAACTGGGTTGCAAAAATATTATCGCGCGCTATGGCCGCTGAAAAGCGCTGGCCGTAGTCCGTTTCACCCACGCTGTGGCGCGTATCCGACGGTTGGGCGTAGTAACTGTGCACGAAATAGAAGTAACTTCCGTCCGGCACATCGCCCCACACGGGGTGGGGTGCGGCACCATGGTTGTTTTGCCAAACCTTGTTCCACCCCATTTGTGGCACCTTGTAACGGCTGCCATCGGGCTGGATCTGACCCGTCAGATCAAATTTGAGGACCTCACCGGGGATCAGGCCCAAGCAGGGTGTGTCCAGCTCGTCGCTGTGGTCCAGCAGCATCTGCATGCCCACACACACGCCCATCAAGGGCTTGTTCGCTGCGGCGTGCATCACCGCGTCGTACATGCCGCTCTCGTGCAGCTCGCGCATGCAGTCGCGCATGCCACCCTGCCCGGGCAAGACCACGCGTTCGGCAGCCATCACCTCGGCGGGGGTGCGCGCCCAGACCACATCTACACCGGCACCGGCTGCCACATGCATGACGGCCTGCGTGACAGAACGCAGATTGCCCATGCCGTAGTCCACCACCGCAATCGTTTTCTTCATGCTACTATTTTAATAGCTACCTAGGCAGCTTCGACGGGGGCCACAGCCTAATTGTTTCCATGGAGTTACAGCGAACCCTTGGTAGATGGAATCATACCTGCTGCACGGGGGTCGCGTTCCAAAGCCGCACGCAGTGCGCGGGCAAAGGCCTTGAACACGGTCTCGGCCTGGTGGTGGGCGTTCTCGCCCTTCAGGTTGTCGATGTGCAGGGTCACAAAGGCGTGGTTCACAAAGCCCT
>JAZKDY010000032.1:0-14374 GCA_040387325.1 Pseudomonadota bacterium
ATATCCACGCCCGTGCCGTCGGACTTGACCCGTACCTTGACGTTGTAATCGACCACGCGTTTAACGCTTACCAGGACTTTCATGCTGCCGCTCCAGATGGTTACAAATTGGTTTGCTTACTTGACGTACACGTCAACTGCTCGATTCTATGCCGCTGCGCTATTCCGGACGTCGCCCAGATGACGACCACAGCATAACCCATAAAATAGTACGGTCGTGCTTTTTTAGAATTATAACCCCAGGAAAGGCTCGCCCAGCCCGGGGACTGTCTCGAATGGATCAGCGCTGGTGGACCACGCGCTGCGGGTAGGGAATCTCGATGCCATGGGCCCGCAGCGCCGCGAGGATGGCCCGGTTGATGTCGGAGCGCAGGTTCAACTGCCCGTTTTGCACGTCGCGCACCCAGTAGCCGACGGTGAATTCCAGTCCGTCGGCACCAAAGGCCGATAGGAAAATGGCGGGCCCTGGATCGCGCAGCACACGTTCCTGGGCCAGTGCGGCCTCCAGCAGCAGCGCCGTCACCTGGTCTACATCACTCTCATACGCTACAGACACCACCGTGGTCTGGTAGAGATGGGGGTCAGCCAGGGACATGTTTTCAACCCGGCTGGTGATCAGCATCTCGTTGGGTACGATGGATTCGCGCCCGCTGCCTGAGCGCACCACGGTATAGCGGGCATTGATCTGGGTGATGGTGCCTTCGAAATTGTCGACCCGCACACTGTCACCAATACGCATGCTGCGTTCGGCCAGGATCACAAAACCGCTGATGTAGTTGGCCGCCAGCTTTTGCAGGCCAAAACCTATACCCACCCCGACTGCACCACCCAACACCGACAGCGCGGTGAGGTCAATGCCCACCACCGACAGCGCCACCATCAGGCCCACAAACATCAGCAGCGCGCGCGTGGCATTGCTGACCGCCTTGCGCAAGGACAGCTCACCGCCGGTGGCCGACCGCAGCAGGCGCGTTTCCAGCGCCGCCGAAATCCACAGCGTGAGAATCAGCACCGCACCGGCCGTCAACAGGCCTTCGATCATGCTGCGCACGGACAGGGAGGTGCCACCCACCTTCCACTTGATCAGATCCAGCTCGTTCAGCACCACCGGCAGCAGGCCACTGACCCACAAGACCATGGCCAGCCACGCGATCCATGAAATAGTGTGCTCCAGAGAACGCGCCCAGCGCGCCTCTTCAAAGGCCACACGCAACACCTTGACGCCCATGCGGATGACCACCAGGGACACCAGCACCGGGATCGCCACCTTGAACACGGCTACCTGCACAAAGTTGCCCAGCACGGCCATGGCGACGGACCCCAGGCACAGCAGCACCAGCGGGAACAACACGCCGTCTACCGCGCGTTCACCAAACAGGATGGACTTGCCGTCGTAGGTACCCAGTGTGCGGCGCATCAGTGCCACCAGTCCCCAGGACAGCGCAACACACAGGACCAGCACGGCCAGCTCCGCCAGTACCGTGGTTTGGGTGAAAGCGGCCAACCAGCCGTCCAGGTCGTCTATGGGTTGGGGTGCGGAAGTTTTTGCCAAGCTTGCCATTACAGATCTGCCAGTACACGAATATGGGCTTCTACGCTTTGCGCCAAAGCGTCCAGGTTGTAGCCCCCCTCCAGGCAGGACACGATGCGCCCTTTGGCGTGGCGCTGCGCAACCGCCTTGATGCGTTCGGTCATCCACGCGTAGTCTGCCTCGACCAGGCCCATCTGGCCCATGTCGTCCAGGCGGTGGGCATCAAAACCGGCGCTGATGAAAATCATCTCGGGTTTGTAGGCCTCCAGCCGCGGCAGCCAAAACGTCTCAACCAGCTCCCGCACCTGGGGGCCCTTGGTGTAGGCCGGCACGGGCACATTGACCAGGTTGCTGGCGTGTGAGCGGGAGCCACCCTCGGGGTAAAAAGGGTGCTGGAAAAAACTGACCATCAGGATGCGCTGGTCTCCGGCGACGATGTCCTCCGTGCCATTGCCGTGGTGCACGTCAAAGTCGACGATGGCCACACGTTTGAGGCCATGGCGTTCCAGCGCATACCGCGCCGCAATGGCTACGTTGTTCAAAAAACAAAACCCCATGGCCTGGTCGCGGCAGGCGTGGTGGCCGGGGGGGCGTATGGAGCAGAAAGCGTTTTCCAGTTCACCGGCCATCACGGCATCGGTGGCCGCCAGGGCCGCACCGGCGGCGCGCAGGGCTGCGTCCCACGTGTGGACATTCATGGATGTATCGGGATCGATCTGCGCATGTTGTGGACCACCCGCAGCAATTTCGTCCCGCAGGCCATCGGTCAGACCCCGCAGCGACGCCACGTGCATGCGGCCGTGGGCCAGCTCGATGTCGGCAAGGGCCGCCTGGGGTGCCTCGCGCCGGTCCAGCGCATCCCCCACGCCGCTGATCAGCAAACGGTCCTCGATGGCGGACAGGCGGTCAGGGCATTCGGGGTGCCCCGCGCCCATCTCGTGTTTCCAGCAATCGGGGTGGAAAAAGTAACCGGTCTTGTTCACCAAAGCACTCGCATCTCAAAATTTTCGGGTAAGGTCCCAGCATGGACGCACAACACAAACTCAAATCTTTGCTCAACCAGCTTAACACGGTGATTGTGGGCAAACCGGCGCAGATCCAGGATTGCGTGGCCTGCCTGCTGGCCGGGGGCCACCTGCTGATCGACGACGTACCGGGTGTCGGCAAAACCACACTGGCCCATGCGCTGGCCCGCACCTTTGGCCTGCAGTTCTCCCGGGTGCAGTTCACCTCGGACCTGATGCCCAGCGACCTCTCCGGCGTCTCCATCTACGAGCGTGGCAAAGAGGCCTTTGTGTTCCACCCCGGTCCCATCTTCGCCCAGGTGCTGCTGGCCGATGAGATCAACCGCGCCAGCCCCAAGACGCAAAGCGCGCTGCTGGAAGCCATGGAAGAAAAGCAGGTCACGATCGAAGGCGAAACCCGGCCACTGCCCCAGCCCTTCTTTGTGATCGCCACCCAAAACCCGCTGGACCAGCTGGGCACCTACGCGCTGCCCGAATCGCAGATGGACCGTTTCCTGATGCGCATATCCCTGGGCTACCCGGACCGCCTGGCCGAGCGTGAACTGCTGGCCGGCCATGACCGGCGCGAGATTGTGGACAGCCTGCCGGCCCTGTTGTCCCTGGCCGAATTGCACCAGTTGCAACAGCAGGTGCTGGCCGTGCACGCGGCTGGCCCACTGCTGGACTATGTACAGGATCTGATCGCCGCCACCCGCTCCGGCAAGTGGTTTTTGCAGGGCCTCTCGCCCCGCGCCGGTATCGCTGTGGTGCGTGCGGCCAAGGCGCAGGCGCTGTTGAGCGGACGCGACTACGTAGCACCCGACGATGTGCAGGCGATGCTGCCGCAAACGGTTGCGCACCGGCTGATCCCGGTGGGTGATTCGGGGCGCGGCGCCGTAGAACAGGTGCGCGCCATGTTGGCTGCCGTGCCGTTACCCTGATTAGGTCCATGGCTACGGCTTTGCCCAACCCCCTGTGGCATCCGCTGGCTCATGTGCGAGGCCGATTCCAGCGCTGGTGGCAAGCCCGCCTGCCGCTGCGCGACAGCACCACGCTCACCCAACGCAACGTCTACATCCTGCCCACCGGCCCGGGTTTCATGCTGGGCGCGACACTGCTGGTGCTGCTGGTCGCCTCCATCAACTACCAGCTGAATCTGGGCTATGTGCTGACCTTCCTGCTGACCGGTAGCGCCGTGGTCGGCATGCACGTGTGCCATAGCACGCTGCGCGGTATCACTATGAATTTGCTAGCACCAGAAGACCATTTCGCGGGGGCTAGCGTCACAATTGACGTAAACCTTTTGAGCGAAAAGCGCTCCGCGCGGTATGGCATCGGCCTGGCTGTGCTGGGTACGGACCACTGGAGCTGGACCGATGTGCCGGCCCAGGGGCGGGCCAAGGTGCAGCTTGCCTTCCGGGCGCCAAACCGCGGCCTGCACCGTGTGCCGGCGCTGACGGCCGAGACACGTTTCCCCCTGGGGACCTTCAGGGTCTGGACCGTGTGGCGACCCGCCGCCCAGGTGCTGGTCTACCCGGCGCCAGAACCCCATCCGCCACCTCTGCCACCGGGTGAGGCCCGCGCCGGTGGCCAGGCCACGGTGCAGCGCCAAAGCACCGGCGAGTTTGACGGCGTGCGCGCCTACCGCCGCGGTGACCCCCTCAAACTGGTGGTGTGGAAAAAAGCCGCCAAGACCGACGAACTGGTCAGCCGCGACGCCCAGCAGGTGCAACGTTTTGAGCTCTGGCTGGACCTGGCCCATACCGGTATCGCCGGCGCAACCGCTGGTGGCGCAGCGATGGAGCAGGCGCTGTCCCGCCTGTGCGCCTGGGTCTTGCTGGCCGACAAACAAGGGCTGCACTACGGCATGCGCCTGGGTGGGCAGGAAATTGCCACCGGCAGTGGTGAAGCCCACCGGCGCAATTGCCTGCAGGCCCTGGCGTTGACACACACCAGCGCACCGGACGCCTGACCATGCTGCAAGCCCTTAAAAACCTGCCCCGTGAAGCGCGTGACACGCTGTTTCTGCTGGTGGTGATCGCCTGGGTGGTTGCACCGCAGGTAACAAACCTGCCACTGTGGTGCAGTGGCATGGCAGGGGCCATTTTGCTGTGGCGCGGTTATCTGGCCGTGCGTGGTTTCACGCTGCCATCGCGCTGGTGGCTGCTGGGCCTGCTGATCGTGGCTACCGGCGCGACCTACTTTACCCACCGCACCTTGCTGGGCCGCGATGCGGGTGTTACCTACATCGTGGTGCTGCTGAGCCTCAAGACCCTGGAAATGCGTGCCCGGCGGGACACCTTTGTCATCTTTTTCCTGGGATTCTTCACGCTGCTGTCCAACTTCTTTTTCTCGCAAAGCCTGCTCACCGCACTGGCCATGCTGGTGGGTTTGCTGGGACTGCTGACCGCGCTGGTCAACAGCCACATGCCGGTCGGCCGCCCGCCATTGTTGCTGGCAGCTAGGACAGCCGGGTGGATGGCCCTGTTGGGCGCACCGGTCATGGTGGCCCTGTTCATGCTGTTCCCACGCATTGCGCCGCTGTGGGGTGTGCCGGGCGACGCCATGGCCGGGCGCACGGGTTTGTCGGCCAGCATGCAGGTCGGCACCATCGCCAGCCTGGCGCTGGACGACAGCGTGGCCCTGCGTGTCCGATTTGATGGCACCCCGCCGCGCATGGCCGACATGTATTTCCGCGGGCCGGTGTTGTCCAGCTTTGACGGACGTGAGTGGGGCCCGCCACAACCCTTTATTTCTTCCAGGGCGCCGTCCATCGCGCAGTTGCAGGTGCAAGGCACGGCCTACACCTACCAGGTCACGCTGGAGCCCAACAACCGGCCATGGGTTCTGGTGCTGGACGCCGCCGCCACCAAACCGGCGCTGGACGGTTTCCGCGTCACCATGACGCCCGAACTGCAGTGGATTGCCGAGCGCCCCATCTCTGACCTGGTGCGTTACACCGCCACCAGCCACACCGCCTACCGCCACGGGCCCGAGCGCCGGGGTGGCGGCCTGCAGGAGTACGTGGAGCTCCCCACCAATTACAACCCCCGCACCCGCCAGCTGGCGGCCGATATTCTGGCCGAACCGCAAAACCGGGGTGCCGACACCGCCGCACTGGTCAACGCGGTGATCGAGCGTTTACGCACCGGGGGCTACACCTACACACTGGACCCCGGCATCTTCGGCACGCACACGGCCGACGAGTTCTGGTTCGACAAAAAAATGGGCTTCTGCGAGCACATCGCATCGAGCTTCGTGCTGCTGATGCGTGCGATGGACATACCGGCCCGCATCGTGACGGGTTACCAGGGCGGTGACCTCAACAACCTGGACCGCTACTGGACCGTGCGCCAGAGTGACGCCCATGCCTGGACCGAGGTCTGGATGCCCGAACGTGGCTGGGTGCGGGTGGACCCTACTGCCGCTGTATCGCCAGGGCGCACCGGTAGCCTGACCCGTCTGACAGCACCCCGCAACGTGATCACGCAGGCACTGCTCAATGTCAACCCGGAGTTCGCCCTCAATCTGCGCACCCTGTGGGAAGCGGCCAACAACCGCTGGAACCAATGGGTGCTGAACTATTCACAAAACAAACAACTGGAAATGCTGCGCGACCTCGGCTTCGAGTCCCCCAGCTGGGAAGACCTGACCTATGTATTGCTCGCCCTGGTCGTGTCTGCCAGTGCCATCGGTGCCGCGTGGACCCTGTGGGAGCGCCACCGCCAGGACCCCTGGCTGCGCCTGCTGCATGGTGCCGCACTGCGGCTGCGCAAAGCCGGGCTGCAGGTTCCTGACACCGCCCCGCCACGCCACATTGCCGCACTGCTGCAATCCCACGCAGCAGCTGACGCTGCCACCCACCCCGACCTGACCACCATTGCCCAGTGGTTGCTGCGCATGGAGACGTGGCGCTATGCCCAGCATGCCCGCCATGCCCACGCGCAACAACTGGCTACACTGCAACGCGAGTTCCGCTCCCTGCCCTGGCCGCAACGACTTCAGTGAATCCCATCCAGACCGTGACACGTTTCCTTCAGCCATTCACTATTATTTTTATAGCGACCTACGCAGTATCGGCGGGGGCTAGCGACCAAAAACCCTTAAGCAATTCCGCCAGAACCCAGGTCCTGGCCAGCAAAGCGCCCCCCAGCCACGGGCACGCAGGCCCCAGCAAACGGGCCAAGCGCAGCAAACCCGCCGCGCCACGCAAGGCCGAGACCACTGGCCCGCTGTACGCCAGCCGCGCCGATGCCATGCAGGCCGCCGACGGCATCGCCCAGCGCCTGGGCCTGGAGCAGCAGTGGGTGCGCCAGGCCATAGGCCAATCGCACTACATGCCCGGCATTGCACGTGCCATCTCGCCTCCACCCGTGGGCACACAAAAGAACTGGACCGTCTACCGCAGCCGCTTCATAGACCCCGTGCGTATCAATGCCGGCGTGAAGTTCTGGCGCGACAACCGCGAAACCCTGGAGCGTGCCGAGCAGCAGACCGGTGTGCCCGCCAGCATCATCGTGGGCATCATCGGGGTGGAAACCATCTACGGGCAGCAGGTTGGCACCTACCGCGTGATGGACGCACTGACCACTCTGGCCTTTGACTTCCCCAGCCAGCACCCCCGCGCCGAAGCACGCACCGCGTTTTTCCTGTCCGAGCTGGAAGCCTTTCTGGCACTCACCCACCGTACCGGCACCGACCCGCTGGCCCTGCGTGGCAGTTATGCCGGTGCCATGGGCCTGCCGCAGTTCATGCCGTCGAGCTGGGCCAAATACGCGGTGGACTTTGATGGTGACGGCCGCGTCGACCTTTTCCACAGCGCGGCCGACGTCATTGGCTCGGTGGCCAACTACTTCAAGGCCTTCCAGTGGCGCCCCGGCATGCCCACGCACTACGCGGTGCGCATGAACGCACAGGGCGAAGACAAGGCGGCCCTGCTGGTGCCCGACATCCTGCCCACCTTTACGCCCGCCACCATGGTGGCCAAGGGTGCCGAGCTGGACATCTCGGCCATGCAGCACAGCGGCCCGCTGGCCCTGGTGGAGTTGCAGGACGGTGACCGCCCGCCCCTGTACCTGGCGGGCACTGAGAACTTTTATGCGATTACCCGCTACAACTGGAGCAGCTACTACGCGCTGGCCGTGATTGAACTGGGCCAGGAAGTGACCAACGCCATGTCAAAATAAACCATGATAGAACCCGCACTGTCCACCAGCACACCGGCCCCGGAAGAAGACGTCACCACCACGCTCTACCGCGCGGCCATTGGCCCGGTGAGCAATGCGTACTACCTTCCCATCTTCACCCGCTTTGAAGCCGCAGACCATGCCGGCATCAGCTGGAACACGGCCGCCAGCCTGCTGACACTGAACTGGCTGGTGTTTCGCAAACTGTGGGTCGCCGCCCTGGCCTACGTGGGCATCCTGGTGGCCGTGGCGCTGCTGGTGTTTGGCATTGCGCACCTGGTGTTCCAGTTCTCCGACACACTGATGATGGCCTTGGGCCTGGGCTTTGGCCTGGCGGCCTTTGTGCTGCCGGGTTTGTTTGGCAATGCGCTGTTCCACACCGAATGCCGCAAAGCCATGGCCAAGGCATTGACCGGCCACAGCAACGTGGCCGATGCGCGGGATGCCTTGCTGCGCCAGGCCAGCAACCGCAATCGCCTCATCGGACTGGCGGCCGCCAATGTTGCGGTCGTGCTGCTGGGGGCTTTCGCCTACCAGCAGTTTTCTGCACTCAGCCACGTGACCGTCATGCCGCACGGTGCGCTGGAGGCCGGCAACGTGGCCGTCGGACGAACCAGTGACGCGGCAAGTTCTGTTCGCGTAATGCCGGCGCCTGTAGCCAGCGCGGCGGCATCGGCGAGCGAAGGTACGGCGTCTGCGCCAGTGCCGGCAGCATCTGCTTCCGTTGCTGCTGCTGCCTCGGCACCGGCCTCCGGTGCTGCATCCGCTCCAGCATCCGCTCCAGCATCCGCACCGGCCTCTACTTCGGCCTCTGCACCCTTCTCTGCACCTGTCGCTGCCCCCAGCACGGCGTTGGCGGCCAGCCAACCCCAGGCAGCCGCATCGCTGCCGGCGGTAGTTACCGCCACCGCCCCAGCCCCCGCAAAGGCCGCAAGCGCAGGCGCCAGCAAAACCAAGGCCAAACCCCAGGCTGTTAGTACCAAGGCCAGCACCACCGCGTCGGCGCCTGCCGTTCAGGTTCGAGGCGCCAAAAAACCCCAGACCGCTGCGGCGGGTACACCGCTGCAAAAAACTTCGGGTGCGGCGTCCGGTACGGCGGCAGACACGAAGTCGTTCTTTATCAATGTGGGATTGTTCGGTGTGCCCGAGAACGCCGCCAAAGCCCACGCCAAATTGCTGGAGGCCGGGCTGCCATCGGTGATGAAAGAGCTCAAGTCCAAAACCCGGCAGATCCGCGTGCGGGTCGGGCCCTATGGCAGCCAGGCACAGGCCGATGCTGCTGCCGAGAAGATCAAGGCGCTGCAGCTGGACGCCTCCATAGTCCAGTTGTAGCCCCCACGCTTTTTAGCCCTCAGGCCTGCTCCAGCCGCTCGTATTCGGCAATGACCTGCGCGCCAATCAGCAGCAGGGCGGCCACAATTTCCATGCAGAACAGGGCCACCACCGCGGTGGTCAGCGAGCCATAAACCACGCTGGTCTTGGACAGGGTGGTGAAGTACCACACCAGCAGGTGGCGGATGATTTCCCACACCGAGCTGGCTGCCAACCCACCTATCAAGGCGTGGCGCACCGGCATACGCCCCACCGGCAGCGTGAGGTAGATCGAGGCCACGATCAGGGTCTCCGCAGCAAAACCCGTCAGGTAAAAAAACAGGCCCGACACACCCACCAGCGACCATTCGCGGCCCAGCAGCCAGACGCTTTCCTGCGCCAGGGTCTGCAGGCCTATGGTGGCCACGGTCAGCACCAGCAGTGCAAGACCCAGCGCCAGAATGTAGCAATAGGGCAGCACCAGGGAGACCAGCCGGTGACGCTTGGCCGTCAACTGGCGGTGCACAAAGATCAGACCCATGGCCTTCTCCAGGATGCCAAACGCCAGAGAGCTGAAGAACAGCATGGTCACCAGCAGCAGGGCGCCTATGGTGACCCGATTGTCCAGGAAGATATTGACATCGCCCAGCACGGCCTTGGACTGGCTGGGCACCAGCCACTCCAGGTAGCGGCCCAGCGCCATCAGCAGCTCCCCCTGATCCACCCAGTGCGACAGGGCGATGACCGAGAGTATCAGCAGCGGCACCATGGACAGCAGCGCGTAATAGGCAATTGCACCGGCCAGCATCATGCCCTGGTTGGCATTGAAAGCGCGCAACACCTGCAGTGCAAACCCCAGCGGGTGCGCCAGGATGTGGCGCATCGCCTTGTCTACCGGTACACCGGGGACCTTCATCTACGGGGCAGCAGTTTGAGCGGCGCGGTGGCGCGGTAGGACGGGGCGGCGCGGTCCTGGTCGGCCGACAGCCTGAACACCGCCACCAGCTGCACCAGCTCCTGCGCCTGGCCCTTGAGGCTGCTGGCCGCTGCGGCCATCTCTTCCACCAGGGCCGCATTCTGCTGTGTCGCATTGTCCATATGGCGCACCGCTTCGCCCACCTGTGCCACACCCGACGCCTGCTCGCTGCTGGCCGCACTGATCTCGCCCATGATGTCGGTCACGCGGCGTATCGATGTCACCACCTCGGTCATGGTTTCGCCGGCCTTGTCGACCAGTGCGGTGCCCTGTTCCACCCGCTCCACGCTGGTGTTGATCAGGGTCTTGATCTCCTTGGCGGCCTCGGCGCTGCGTCCGGCCAGGGATCGCACCTCGGACGCCACCACCGCAAAGCCGCGGCCCTGCTCGCCGGCGCGGGCCGCCTCGACCGCCGCATTCAGCGCCAGGATGTTGGTTTGAAAAGCGATGCCGTCAATGACGCTGATGATGTCCGATATCTTGCGGCTGGATTCGTTGATGCCCTTCATGGTCTCGACCACCTGGCCCACCACCTGGCCACCCTGTATGGCGACCGTTGAGGCGCTATTGGCCAACTGGTTGGCCTGGCGGGCCGAGTCGGCATTCTGTTTGACGGTGGAGCTCAGTTCTTCCATCGAGGCAGCGGTTTCTTCCAGGGCACTGGCCTGCTGTTCGGTGCGGGTGGACAAGTCGTTATTGCCCTGCGCAATTTCGGATGACGCGGTGGCCACGCCCTCGGAGCCCTGGCGCACATTGGACACCAGCTTGGCCAGATTGCCCTGCATGGCCGACAGCGAGGTCAGCATCACGCCCACTTCGTCCTTGCCGCCGGCGCTGATGGTGTTGGACAAATCACCACCGGCGATGTTTTGCGCCACCTGGGCCGCATCGTTCAAGGGCCGCACGATACTGCCGGACATGCGCATCGCAATAACAATGCCCAGCACGATGCCAATCAACAGCACACTCCAGTTCAGGGTGACGGCTCGGGTCAAGGCGGCCTGCAACTGGCTGCTGTCGGCAATCTGCAAGCTGACCAGTTTTCCAGCCAATTGGTCCACTGCCTGCATGTGGTCTTCGGGCGAGGCGGTATGGGAAGCCATGGCTGTTGCCAGTGCGCGCTTCTCGTCGTCGGCCTGGGTCAGGGCGCCCAGTTTCTTCACCTGCTCCATGTCCAGGCCGGGAACGGCGGCCTTTTTGGCCACCGCTATCTTCACCTGCATGGCCCAGTCCGAGGCCATGGACAGCCGGTAGGCCCGTGCGTCCAGCGCGCTATTGAAATGCTGTATCTGGGCCAGTTGCACCTGCCCCACGCCGGCGACCAGCGCCAGTAAAGCCAGCATGACCCCAAATCCCAGCATCAAACGGTTGCGAATTGTCACGGGGGATCCTTTCAGTGGTGGAAACGTGTTGGTACCAACTGTAAACCTGTTGCCCAACAGCGCTGCAGCAGGTGTAATAGTGGCCCGGCCAGCCGGCGTTCCCATTCCGATACCCACCCCAGGAGAGGCCAGTATGCAGAACACCAACTCCACACCCCACGCCGATCCGCGCGAGCTGGTGCTGACCCGTCTCATCGATGCGCCGCGCGAAAAACTCTTCCGCTGCTGGACCGAACCCGAGTTGATCGTGCAGTGGTTCACGCCACCCCCCTGGAAGACGACACACGCACAAACCGACCCCCGTCCCGGTGGTGCCAGCTTCATCCTGATGGAGGGGCCCGACGGCACACAAATGCCCAACCGCGGCATCTACCTGGATGTGGTGCCCAACGAACGCATCGTCTTCACCGACGCCTACAGCATGGACTGGGTTCCGTCTGCCAAACCCTTTTTCACCTGTGTGCTGACGTTCGAAGACGAAGGCGGCAAGACACGTTACACGGCCCGCGCCCGGCACTGGAATGCCGAAGACTGCGCGGCACATGAACAAATGGGGTTCCACACCGGTTGGGGCATTGCCACCGACCAACTGGCGGCCCTTGCCGCGCGCATCTAGCCCAGCGTAACTCCCTCAAACAGCGGGTGCAGGGCATCCAGCCAGCCATCCACTTCGACTTCGTCGATAGCCAGACAGGCCAAGCAGGCGGATCCATACATGACCCATTCGCGTTGCTCGCCAACGCCTTCATGCAGGGTCACCAGGTGTTCGGCCACCAGGCCCATGGCCACCAGCATGCGCGCCTCGGCCATCACCGTTTGGTCTTTTAGCACCGTGAAGTCATGGTGCAGTCGCACCGCCTGGTAGATCGGCGTGGGCAGGCGCCAGGTACGGGCCACCAGCGCACCCACCACGGCATGGTCGGTTTTATGGGCGGCGTTTTCGGTCTCGGTAAAGCTGCGGTCCTGGCGGGCCAGCGCCTCGGTCAGCGTGCCGGCATACCCGCGCACGCCCTGCATCAGAATGGGAATGCCCACGTGGTTGAACAAGCCGCAGGTGTAGGCCACATCCGGATCCACGCCATAGAGCTGGCGTGCGATATGGGCCATGGCCAACGCGCGGCGCGTGGACGTGTCCCAAAAATGCTCCAGCAGTGGCGAGCTCACGCGGATGGAATTGCGTGTCAGGAAGGCGGTGAGCAGTTTCTCGGTCATGCGCAGGCCCAGCAGGCTCAGGGCTTCATTCACCGAGGTCACCGGGCGCGTGCGGGCGTAGTAGGGGCTGTTGGCGGTGCGTATCAGCGACGCCGCCATGGCCACGTCGCGGCCGGCAATATCAGCAATAGCCTGGGGATCGGGGTCCTCCTTGTCCATCTCGCTGCGCAGTGCGATCAGCAGTTCGGGACAGGGCGGGATGACGATATCGCGCAGCGGGCCGGACGCCAGCGCGCGGTCCAGCTCACGGTCGGTGTCTGACGGGGTGCTGCCCTGCGCTGCCTTGCTCTGCATACAAAGTCCGGTCCATATAAATGCGACGGACCATTATTGCTCAGGCGCTGACCGGCACCAAAAACTCCCGGCTGATATGGGCGCCCAAGTCATTCACGCGGTCCAGAAACTGCGTCAGATACGCATGCAAACCCGTGGCAAGAATCTCGTCGATGCGGCCGTACTGCAGTTCGGCCCGCAGCTTGCCCGCGCGGCGCAGCGTTTCGCTGGACGCATCGCTGGCCACCAGCGACAGGTTGGCGACCACTTCGTTCAAACTGGCGTGTAACGAGCGTGGCATGTCGGGCCGCAGAATCAGCAGCTCTCCCACACGTTCGGGCTTGATGACATCGCGGTAGACCTTGCGGTAGACCTCAAAACCCGAGACACTGCGCAGGATCGCGCTCCAGTGGTAGAAATCGTACTCTTGGTCCTTCTCACTGGCCGTGCCATAAAAGTCGCTTTGCAGCGCGTGGAATTTCACATCCACCAACCGCGCCGTGTTGTCGGCCCGCTCCAGGAACGTACCCAGGCGCATGAAATGCAGGGCCTCGTCGATCAGCATAGTGCCCACCGTCACGCCGCGCGACAGATGTGAGCGGAATTTGACCCACTCAAAAAACTGCGCCGGGTCGGCCTCGAACTCGCCGGCCTTGAGCATGCGCTTAAGCTCCAGCCAGGTCGTGTTCTGCGTTTCCCAGACTTCCGTGGTCAAGGTGCCACGCACGGCGCGCGCGTTCTCGCGGGCCGCCCCCAGGCAGGAGATGATGGAGGACGGATTGCTCTCATCCTTGACCATGAAATCCATGACCTCGCGCGCCTGTATCGCACCATACTTTTCGGTATAGGTCGGCAACAACTCGCTGATGGACAAAAGCCCCTGCCAGCCGACTTGTGCCACCGCGTCCGATTGCGGCAGCAGCGAGGTCTGGTAGTTCACATCCAGCATACGGGCGGTGTTCTCGGCCCGCTCGGTGTAGCGGGACATCCAGAAAAGATGGTCTGCGGTGCGTGACAGCATGGTGTTTTCCCCTCCGTTCAGGATTGCGTTTGCGATTGGGTCTGGGATTTCGTGGCCGCTGCGATGGCGTCGTCTTCCAGAATCCAGGTGTCTTTTGTACCGCCGCCCTGTGACGAATTCACGACCAGCGAGCCGTCTTTCAAGGCCACGCGGGTCAGGCCGCCGGGCACCATCTGCACGGTCTTGCCGCTGAGCACATAGGGCCGCAAATCGATATGGCGCGGTGCAATGCCGCTCTCCACAAAAGTAGGGCAGCTGGACAGGCTCAACGTGGGTTGGGCGATGTAACCACTGGGGTTGGCCTCCACGGCCTTGCGGAAGTCTTCGATCTCGGCCTTGGTGGATGCCGGCCCCACCAGCATGCCGTAACCACCGGCACCATGCACCTCTTTGACCACCAGGTCCTTCAGGTTGGCCAGTGTGTAGGCCAGGTCGTCCTTGTTGCGGCACATGTAGGTGGGCACGTTGTTCAGTATGGG
>JAZKDY010000033.1:0-7686 GCA_040387325.1 Pseudomonadota bacterium
CAGGGCCGGCATTTCTGCCAGGGTTTGGATGGTTTTCATGCGCCCACTGTAGGGCCAGCCCGCCGACTCAGCTGTCAAGCCAGTGACAAAGCTGCTGCCACTGCTCCAGGTCCTTGGCCACGCGTCCGGGCGCCACATCAAACAGCGTCAGGCCGCGGGCTGCGAGGTGGATGTAGTTTTGGGTGTCGCGCAGATAGCCCACAACCGGCGCGCCGACCTTGTCGACAAACTCGTGCAAATGATCTGCCGCAAGGGTCCGGGCATCCACCCGCATGCCGACCAGCGCAATCTGCGTCTTGCTGGCATGTTTGCTCTGGATCAGCTCGTCCAGGAAAGCGCGGGTGGCAAAAATGTCGAATACGCTGGGCTGCAGCGGCACCACGATGCGGTCGGCCATCTTGACCACTTCGTTCAGCCGTTTACCGTGCAGGCCGGCCGGTGTATCCAGCACCACATGGGTGGTGCCCTTGGGGGGTTTGGCGATGGCGTCGGCGTCGATTTCCCAACTGGTGATGGGCCGGGCGGCCGCCGGGCGCAGGCCCAGCCAGAGCTTGGAGGACAGCTGGCGGTCTACATCACCCAGCATCACCGCATGCCCGCGCGAGGCGTAGTAGCCGGCAATATTGGTGGACAGCGTGGACTTGCCGACGCCGCCTTTGGGATTGGCTACAACTACGATGGGCATGTAATTTCCTCTCCAAGTAATGCTATGTTAGCGCCATGGAACCACATTTACCCTCCTGGCTGATCAACAGCTTCATCTACCTCAGCGCCGCCGTCATCGTCGTGCCCTTGAGCCGGGCCCTGGGTCTGGGCTCCATCATCGGTTACTTGGCCGCCGGCATTGCCATCGGCCCCTGGGGGCTGGGCCTGGTCACCAATGTGCAGGATATTCTGCATTTTGCCGAGTTTGGCGTGGTGCTGATGCTGTTTCTGGTGGGGCTGGAACTGGAGCCCAAGCGCCTGTGGAGCCTGCGCCGCCCCATTTTTGGCTGGGGCAGTGCCCAGATGGCCGGCTGCGCCGCCGGGATCTTTGCGTTGGCATGGGTCTGTGGCGTGTCCACGCCCATAGCCGTGGTGGCAGCCCTGGGGCTGGCGCTGTCCAGCACGGCCATTGCGCTGCAGGTCATGGGTGAGCGCAACCTGCTGCCCACCGGCAGCGGCCAGGCCGGCTTCTCCATCCTGCTGTTCCAGGACGTAGCCGCCATCCCGATTCTGGCCCTGTTGCCGCTCCTGGCCGGATCACTTGAGCCAAATCAGGCTGTAGCCCCCGTCGAACGGATTGAGGAAGCTATCAAAATAGTAGCAGTCATCGCCGGAATCGTGATTGGGGGCCGGCTGCTGCTGCGCCCGCTGTTGCGCTGGATTGCCCGCAGCAAGACGCCGGAGATTTTCACCGCCGCCTCACTCTTGCTGGTGGTGGGCATTGCGGCACTGATGCAGATCGTTGGGCTGTCCATGGCGCTGGGTGCCTTTCTGGCCGGGGTGCTGCTGGCCGAGAGTGAATACCGGCGGGAGCTGGAAACCAATATCGAACCCTTCAAAGGCCTGCTGCTGGGCCTGTTTTTCATCGCCGTGGGCATGGGCGTGGACCTGGGTGTGCTGCGCGACGCGCCGCTGCAAATGGCCGCCGTGGTGCTGGGTTTTCTGGCAGTCAAGGGCGTGGTGATCTTCACGATTGCCCGCCTGATGAAGCTGCCGTTCCAGGAGCGCCCGGTGTTCACACTGCTGCTGGCCCAGGGCGGCGAGTTTGCGTTTGTCGTGTTTCAGGCGGCGGCAGGCGCCAACGTGCTGCCGGCCCAGACCGCATCGCTACTGGTGGCGGCGGTGGCCGTGTCCATGCTGGTCAGCCCGCTGCTGTTGGTCGCCATCGACAAGCTGCTGCTGCCCCGTTATGCCAACTGCGGCGTACCGGTCATGGATGAGATCTCCGAGCAGCAGGACGCGCCCATTCTGATTGCCGGCTTCGGCCGTTACGGGCAAATCGTCTCCCGTGTGCTGCTGGCCCAGGGCCAGTCCTGCACGGTGCTGGACCACGATGCAGAGATGATCGAGGCCGCCCGCAACTTTGGCTACCGTGTGTTCTACGGCGATGCCACCCGGCTGGACCTGCTGCGCACCGCCGGTGCGGCCAAGGCAAAGGTGCTGGTGGTGGCCGTAGACGATGTGACCCAGTCACTGGCGATTGTGGACCTGGTACGCGAGCATTTTCCGCAACTGCAGATCGTGGCCCGTGCCCGCGACGTGACGCACTGGAACCAGTTACGGGACCGTGAAGTGATGCTGGTGCAGCGCGAACTGTTCGAATCCAGCCTGCTCAGCGCCAAAAGTGTGCTGGAACTGCTGGGCCAGGCACCCGAGGCGGCACAGGCCACCGTGCAGGTGTTCCGCCAGCACAACCTGGAGCTGTTTGAGCAGTTACACCCGCACTACAAGGACAACGCCAAGCTGATTTCGGTGGTCAAGCAGGGGCGCCTGCAACTGGAGGAGCAGATGGCCAAGGAACGCGCAGAGCAGGCCGCCCGGCGCGCCTGAATCTGTCTGCGCAGGCTTCGCTTATTGGGGCGGTGGCGGTGGGGGCGGCGGGTAAGAACCCTGTGGCGGTGGCGGGTAGTAGGGCTGCGGTGCCGACTGCTGCTGCGCCTGCGGCACATACACCACGCGCGGGGATTGGCGGCTGTAGCTTTGCGCCGGCTGGTTATTCTTGGAGACCATGCACTGCTGGTAGGCGATGTCGTAGCGGTGCTGTGCGCTGCGTCCCTCTTCGGCGCTGCTACCGGCACCAATGGCAGACCCCATGATCAGGCCGGTTGCGGCACCCGCGCCGGTATTGTTGTGGCGTCGGGTGCTGGTGGCAGAACCCACCGCTGCCCCCAGCAGGGTGCCCACGATGGCGGCGCCCACGGCCCGCTCATTGCTGCTGTCGGTGTTTCCAATGGACTGCTGGGCATAACCGCGGCAGTACTGGTCTTCCTGGGCAAACAGTTCCAGCGGCTTGCCGGGTGTGGGCATGATGGCGACACGTGGACCCTGCGGCGCCGTGGCACAACCGGCCAGCCCCACCACACACAGCGTCGCGATCGACAGGTTCAAACGGCTAAGAGATGTCTTCATTGGGGTGCTCCAGGAGGGGTGGCGGGCACGGTCTTCCAGCCACCAGGGCAAGAGGCAACGTAGGGGTAATAGGCTCTGGCCGCATCACAGTAGTACCAGAACTGCTGGACGGGCGGTGCCGCAACGGGCGGCTCATAAGGCTGTACTTGTATCGGCGCAGGGGCAGGGATCTGCACCACCACGGGCGCTTGTTCTATCAATATGGGTGGGCGGTACGGGTCAGGATAGGGGTAAACCGGCTTGGGGTAGAAGTACCAGGCACCGCCCGCCACCCACCACCAGCCATTGCGGCCACCGTGCCAGCCGTGGCGCCAGGCGCCCGAGCGCCAACGGTGGCTGTCGTGGCGGTCAAAGTGGCGGATATCGCCATGCCAGCCCCGGTGGTCGTGGCCCCGGTGCTGTGCCGTTGCCGCCAGGGGTGCCGCCATCAGCAGGGCAGCAACTGCCAAGGAACCAGCAGCCAGAATTTTCATACGAACACCTTTTGAATCCATCCCAAAAAAACCGGTTTGCGAATGCGCAAGAACCCCATTAACGCGCCAATTTGCCCGCAGGCTGACGCCACTGCCCATCTTTACTCCGACTTCACCGGCCAGAAACAGTTCCCGCAAAGCGCGCCGGGATACTGGCCTGCATGCAAATCAAATACTGCCCAATCGAGGGGGGCAACTTCGGCGATGCCCTCAACACCATGGTCTGGGACCGCCTGTTTCCCGACCTGACAGAGCGTAAACAGGGCATGCTGGTCTACGGCATCGGCACCCTGCTGGACGGGCGCCACGACCGCTCGCTGAAGAAAATCGTGCTGGGCTCCGGCCTGGGCGAAGCCAGCCAGGCGCTGCCCGACCCCAACTGGGACTTTCGCTGGGTACGCGGCCCTTTATCGGCCCGCGAATTCGGTTTGTCCGATGCATTGGCCCTGGGTGACCCCGCTGTGTTGTGGCCCGAGCTGCAATCCGGCTGTGGCGGCACGCCGGGCGGCCCCATTGGCCTGATACCCCATTACCGCACCTGGGACAGCTTCGACTGGGTGCAGGTGGCCGCCAATGCCGGCATGGTCGCCATCAACCCCCGCCTGTCACCCGGCGAGGTGATTGCCCAGACCCGTGCCTGCTCCCGCATCATGGCCGAATCCCTGCACGGCGCCATCTGCGCCGACGCCATGGCCATACCCTGGGCGCCCTGCATATTGGCCCACCGCTTCAACGAATTCAAGTGGAGAGACTGGCTGGCCACGGTGGACCGCTCCTTCGCCCCCATGGTGGCCGACCGGCCGCTGGTGCGCAGCATCGGCAAACCCAAGGCCCTGGCGAACCGGCTGGCGCGCTGGGCCGACTACAAGGCCGACACACGGCGCCCGTCGTTGCGGGCCGTGGCCAGCGCTACGCCGTCGGATGCCGATGCGGTGTCCGAGGCCCTGGCGCGGTATGCCCGCCACGACGTCCACTTTGGCTGCAGCAAGCCCGCCGATGTGGACCGCCAACGCCAGCGCATGCTGGAGGCCTGCAACAGCTTTGCCCAAGACTACGGCCTGTTGTTTACGCCCTGAGGCTGGGGATAAGGAGGCCATGCTAAGCTTGCCGCATGTTCAGTCCGTCCCAAGCCGATGTCCGCAAGTTCTTTTGCTCTGTTTATGCCAAAGCCCGCGCGGGATCTGCATTAGAAGCTATTGAAACCATAGCAAGCCAGTGGATGGACGAACACCCCGAGTACGCCCAGGACTTTGCTGACGTAGACGCCGCACTGGCCAGCATGGGCGAGGTGCAAGAGGGCCGCACCAACCCGTTTTTGCATTTGTCCATGCACCTGTCCATCAGTGAGCAGTGCAGCATCGACCAGCCCCGCGGCATACGCCAGGCCGTGGAGCTGTTGACCCACAAACGCGACTCCCTGCACCAAGCCCACCATGAAGCCATGGACTGCCTGGGAAAAATGTTGTGGGAGAGCCAGCAGGCCGGCCGCCCGCCCGAAGGCGACGCCTATATTGCCTGCGTGCAACGCCAGGCTACGAGGGACTAGTCTTCGCGCTTCAGTGGAGCTTGATGCGCGGGTTCTTGGCCCAGTTGATGGTCTCCGCCCATGTCGTCAGCCAGGTGTGAAACGCGCCATTGACCGCAATCTGGTGGTGCTTGTGCAACCACCAGTACATCCACTTGGCGATATAGCCCTCAATAAACACCGAGCCGCTGGCAATCGCACCCATCAGGCTGCCGATGGTGCTGTAGTCGCCCAGCGAAACCAGTGAGCCGTAGTCCTTGTAGGTAAATTCCGGCAAGGACTTGCCCTGCAGCGAACGGACCAAAGACTTGGCCAGCATTGACGCCTGCTGGTGCGCCGACTGTGCACGCGGCGGCACCAGGGGTTTGCCTTCCCCCTGCGAGCAAGCGGCGCAATCGCCCATGGCAAAAATAGCCGGATCACGCGTGGTCTGCAGTGTGCGCTGCACCACCAGCTGGTTGCCGCGGTTGGTCTCCAGGCCGTCGATATCCTTCAAAAAGTCTGGTGCCTTGATACCGGCCGCCCAGACCACAATGCTGCTGGGAATAAACGTTCCACTGGCCATCTTGACGCCTTCTTTGGACACCTCCACCACCTTCTCGTTGGTGTGGATCTCGATGTCCAGCTTGCGCAGTTCCAGGGCCACAGCGCTCGACAGCCGCTCGGGCAGCGCCTGCAGCAGGCGGGGCGAGGCGTCCACGATGACGATTTTCAGGTCCTTCTCGGGGTCGAAATTGCGCAGACCGTAACCCGACAGAATCTTGGTTGTCATGTGCAATTCGGCCGACAGCTCCACACCCGTTGCCCCACCGCCGATGATGGTGACGGTAAACCGCTCCTCCCCCGCCGCCTTGGCCTGGGCTTGTGCACGCAGGCAGGAATTGATCAGGAGGCGGTGGAAGCGCTCGGCCGCAGCCGGCGTGTCCAGCATCACGCAGTGTTCACGCGCACCGGGTGTGCCAAAGTCATTGGTCTGGCTGCCCAGCGCCAGCACCAGTTGGTCGTAGGCCACGGTCTGGCGCGGCAGAACCTGTTCACCGTCTTCATCCACCGACGGTGCCAGCGACACCACCCGCTCAGCGCGGGACAGGCCGTCCATGCGCCCCAGGCGGAACTCAAAATGGTGCTTGCGCGCCAGCGCAAAGTATTCCAGCTCGTCGGCATGGCTGTCCAGCGTACCGGCTGCCACCTGGTGCAGCAGCGGCTTCCACACATGGGTGCGGACCGCGTCAATCAGCGTGATATGCGCCTTTTGGCGCCTGCCCAAGGTTTTGCCCAGGCGCACGGCCAGCTCCAGGCCACCGGCGCCCCCGCCTACGATTACGATGCGTTGCATAGATTTTTTGCAAAAAAAAGCCGCTGAAATAGCGGCTGTTATGGATGGTTCAGGCTTATTTGAACTGGCGTTGCGGCACAACTTTGAGCTCGCCTGGCAGGCTGCCAATGTAGTTGGCCATTTCTTTCAGTTCGGCATTGGTGAACTGTTTGGCCATGCCGGCCATGATCGCGTTGCCGCGGCCAATATTGGGGTTGTTGTCGGTCTTGTAGGCCTTCAGGGCCACAAACAGGTAGTCGCTGTGCTGGCCGGCAATCTTGGGGTAGCTGGGGTCCAGCGGCTTGCTGAAGTTGTCACCGTGGCAGGACACACATGCGCCCTTGGCCAACAGTGCTTCGGCCTTGGCAGAAGCGGCCGGAGCCTTGGCTGGCGCCGGAGCCCCCGCTACCACGCCGCTGGCCTCGTAATACGCTGCCAGGTCAGCAATGTCCTGATCCGTCAGGCTGTCCGCAATACCGCGCATGGACGCATGCTTGCGCTCGCCCTTTTTGTAGGCATTCAGCGAAGAAGTGATGTATTTGCCGCCTTGGCCGGAGATCTTGGGCACCTTGTGGATCTCCGGGAAGCTGGCCTGGTAGCCGACGATGCCGTGGCAACCAATGCACATTGCATTTTTTGCCTCACCTTGCTTGGCATCTCCCTTGATCTCCTGCGCAAAGGCAGAGAAAGTGGTCGCCGAAGCGACAATGGCAGCTAAAACGGGCAGCAACAGTTTGTTCATTTTGCAGGGACAATCAGACAATGTGAGATGTAAATCTAACTTGATTATATAGACCACCGCCTCACGCTCCGCCCAGCCGCCACGCTGCATGCCTGCCTTTTCACCTCGCCCAGTGCGCCCCAAACCATGAAATTCCACGGAACCAAGAATTACGTCGCCACCCAGGACCTGATGCTGTCGGTCAATGCCGCCATCACGCTGCAGCGCCCGCTGCTGGTCAAAGGCGAACCTGGCACTGGCAAAACCATGCTGGCCGAAGAAGTGGCCCAGGCGCTGGACATGCCCCTGCTGCAGTGGCACATCAAATCCACCACCAAGGCCCAACAGGGCCTGTATGAATACGACGCCGTGAGTCGTCTGCGCGACTCCCAGCTGTCTGACATCGACGGCGGCGAACGTGTCAAGGACATCCACAACTACATCATCAAGGGCGTGTTGTGGCAGGCATTTACCGCCGACAAGCCCGTTGCCCTGCTGATCGACGAGATCGACAAGGCCGACATCGAATTCCCCAACG
>JAZKDY010000034.1:0-25931 GCA_040387325.1 Pseudomonadota bacterium
TCGTCCATGTTGTACAAGAACTGGCGCAGGATGCGGGTCTTTTGCAGGATTTCGGGCTGCAACAGCAATTCTTCGCGACGGGTACCGCTGCGGTTGAGCTGGATCGACGGGAACACGCGCTTTTCATACAAACGGCGGTCCAGGTGGATTTCAGAGTTGCCGGTGCCCTTGAACTCTTCAAAGATCACTTCATCCATACGGCTGCCGGTGTCGACCAGCGCGGTGGCAATGATGGTCAGCGAGCCGCCTTCTTCCACATTGCGCGCAGCACCCAGGAAACGCTTGGGGCGTTGCAGCGCGTTGGAATCGACACCACCGGTCAGGACCTTGCCCGACGATGGCACGACGTTGTTGTACGCGCGGGCCAGACGGGTGATCGAATCCAGCAGGATGACCACGTCTTTCTTGAGCTCAACCAGGCGTTTTGCACGTTCGATGACCATTTCGGCGACGTGTACGTGGCGCGCAGCGGGCTCGTCGAAGGTGGAGGCAATGACCTCGCCCTTGACGGTACGCTGCATTTCGGTCACTTCTTCTGGGCGCTCGTCGATGAGCAAAACCATCAGGTAGCTGTCGGGGTAATTTGCGGAAATGGCGTGTGCAATGTGCTGCATCATCACCGTCTTGCCGCTCTTGGGCTGGGCCACGATCAGTGCGCGCTGGCCTTTGCCGATGGGCGCAATGATGTCGATGACGCGGCCGGTGATGTTTTCTTCACCCTTGATGTCCTGCTCCAGGCGCATCTGCACCTTGGGGAACAGCGGCGTCAAGTTTTCGAACATCACCTTGTGTTTGTTCTCTTCCGGGCCACCACCGTTGACCTTGTCCAGCTTGTTCAGTGCAAAGTAACGCTCGCCATCTTTTGGGGTGCGCACTTCGCCTTCAATCATGTCGCCGGTGTGCAGGTTGAAGCGGCGCACCTGGCTGGGACTGATGTAGATGTCGTCCGTGCTGGCGGTGTAACTCGTATCTGGGCTACGCAAGAAGCCAAAACCATCGGGCAAAATTTCCAGCACGCCATCGGCAATGATCTGCTCGCCGGTGCGGGCGCGCTTCTTGATGATGGCGAACATCAGCTCCTGCTTGCGCATGCGGCCGGTGTTTTCGATCTCAAGCTCTTCGGCTTGCTTGAGGACTTCCGACACGTGCAGTGCCTTGAGTTCGTTTAAGTGCATGGAATGTGTCCCGTAGGGGAAGTGACCGAAAGTTCGGAGTAATGAGAGAAAAAATTCAGGGGGGAGGGGGAGAGGCAAGACCTGTCACTTGGCCTCAGTGTTCTTAGCCCGGGAAGCGGGACCAGCCCTTGTGGGTTGCTGGTAAACGGTTTGAATTATGACAGGAAAATGTTCCGCTCTGGAAACATAGTTGGGGCCCTGTGAAAGGGCCCCTTTTTATTCAAATCTCAGGCTAATTGCTGGTCAATAAACGCAACCAGTTGGGCCTTGCTCAGAGCACCGACCTTGGTAGCGGCCAATTGGCCGTCTTTGAATAACATCAGGGTCGGGATGCCGCGGATGCCGAACTTGGCTGGGATTTCGCGGTTCTCGTCCACGTTCATCTTGGCAATATTGAGTTTGCCAGCGTAGGTGGTGGAGACTTCGTCCAGAATCGGGGCAATCATTTTGCAAGGACCGCACCATTCGGCCCAATAGTCCACCAGAATCGGCTGTGCAGATTGCAGCACATCGGACTCGAAAGTGGCGTCGGTTACATGTTTGATCAGGTCGTTGGCCATGGAGGTTCCTTTTGGAGTTTTGTGATACGTCTAAAGTGGCGGCCATTGTGACAGAAAGCAAGACCTTCCCCAGCCCGCGCTGCCTATGACCAGCATAGTGAAAATTGATTCTCCAGCCGCCATGGCGACCGGCCTGGCAGTGGACCATCCGTCGCTGCAGTTGTGGACCCATGCGGTTCACGGCCTGCTGCCACGCATCCACGCCGCGATGCAACAAGGCCACGCGCACCCGGCCCGCGCCCTGGTACTGTTGCCGTATGCGCAACTGCGGCCACTCGCCGCCAGACTGTGGGCGCAGCAGTTCCCCGATGGTTTTGCGCCGCAGTTCGAAACCACGCAAAACTGGAGCACCGCCATGGGCTGGCCCAGGCCGGGCGCCACCGACATCGCCTTTGACATGGCGCAGGACACGCTTACCGCATCGGCCTTGCTGCGTGCAGCCGGACTGGGCGCGCAGCAGGATACGCTGGCAGGCCTGTTGGTGCAGGCTGCACACCAATTGGGGCCTTTGGCCGCCGCCTGCGCACCCGCCGAGCGGGCGCACTGGGCGCAGGAGGCCCGCGGTGCTGCGGTAATAGGCATGGAATCCCCTGCATTGGCCCTGGAGGCCGCTGTGGCCCGCATTGCGGTGGAGTGGGCCGCCCAATCCACCTACGCTGGCGACCTGCTCTTTGACACCAGTGTGCAGGCGGGTGTGGACTGTTTGCTGGTGGTGCAGGGTTTGGCCACAGACCCCATGCTGCCGGCCCTGCAACGGGTTTGGGGTGGGCGCATGGCCAGTCTGGCCCTGGCCGTCCATCCGGTGTCGGTGGCGGCATCGGTGTCCGATCAAGGCACCAGCGCCATCGCCTGGCATGCCTGCCGTGACGCCGAAGACGAGGCGCATCGCACGGCGGCCTGTGCCATTGCCCATATCACCGCAGGCCGTTATCCGGTGGCCTTGGTGTCCTCAGACCGTGCGCTGACACGCCGGGTGCGCTCCATGCTGGAAAGTGTGGATGTGCAGATACGCGACGAAAACGGCTGGAAACTGTCGACCAGCCACGCCGGCGCGCAGCTCATGGCACTGCTGAAGGCGGCGGTGTGGAATGCGTCCAGTGACGCGGTGCTGGCTTGGCTCAAAGGCGCACCGGCCTTTGCCGCCGGGGTCGCCGAACTGGAAGCCGCCATCCGGCGCGACCAGACCAGCGACTGGCGCCGTGTGGTCCACGGGCCTGCGGTGCAAAAGTCTCCGTCCTGCCAGCAATGCCATGCCGCAGCAAATGCGGTGCGGGATGGCCTGCAAGGCAGCCGTATCTTGACCGGCTGGCTGCCAGCCTTGCGCGTTGCATTACAAGCCAGTGGGCTGTGGGACTACCTGAACGCCGACGAAGCAGGCACCAAAGTGCTGGCAGCCTTGCGGCTGGCGGGGCCTGCACTACAAGCCTGGGAGGCCTTGTCGCAGCAGGCCTTGTGGTCGGCGCGGCGCATGGATCTGGCGGAGTTCACGCACTGGGTCAACCAGGCGCTGGAAGGCGCCAGCTTTCAGCCACCGTACCCCTTGCACGAGCAACTGGTGATCCTGCCCATGAGCCAGATGCTGGGCCGCCCCTTTGCCGCGGTGGTGCTGGCAGGCTGCGACGAGGTACGCCTGAACCCCTCACCCGAACCGCCCGGTGGCTGGACCGCCGCCCAGCGCGCGGCTTTGGGTCTGCCATCGCGGGACGATTTGCAGGCCGTCGCTTTGGCAGCCTGGCAGCATGCGCTGCAGACCCCGTTTTGTGATGTGTTGTGGCGCTGCAGTGATGACACTGGCGAAACCCTATTGCCTAGCGTGCTGGTGCAACAGGTGCAATTGGCCAGAGGCAATCCGCCATTGGCAGAGGACCCCCGTTTGACCCGTGACCTTGCGCCTGCGCCCGTGTTGCCGCCGTTGCCCGTGGGGCAACGGGTGCCGGTGGCCCATCTGTCGGCCAGCGCCTACGAGGATTTGCGCAACTGCCCGTACCGGTTTTTTGCGATGCGCCAGCTCGGCCTGCAATCGGTGGACGAGCTGGAAACCAGCGTAGACAAACGGGATTTTGGCCTGTGGATACACGAGGTGCTGAAACGTTTCCACGAAGCACTGGCCCCGCGTAACCACCCCGACGCTGCGGTGAAACTGCAACTGTTGGAAGACGCCAGCGTGGCAACCACCGAGTCCATGGGCCTGGGGGAGGGCGAATTTTTGCCCTTTGCTGCAGCCTGGCCCACGGTGCGCGACGGTTATCTGCGCTGGCTGGAGCGCCACGAAGCCAGCGGCGCCACATTCAACAGCGCGGAAGTGGCCCAGACCCAGCGTATTGGCCCGGTCAAGCTGCTGGGTCGTATTGACCGCATAGACCATATGGCCGACGGATCGGTGCTGGTGCTGGACTACAAAACCGAGGCCAGCGCCAAAACCGCAGGCCGTGTCAAAGACCCGCTGGAAGACACCCAGCTTGCCTTTTATGCCGCCTTGTTGCCCAACGACACCTTGCAGGCCGCCTATGTGAATGTTGGCGAGAAGGATGGCACCAAATCCTATGCCCATCCCGATGTGGTGGAAGCGAGGGATGCGCTGATCAGCGGCATCCTGGTGGACATGGAGCGCATTGCGAAGGGCGCTGCCTTGCCCGCGCTGGGCGAGGGCGCCACCTGCGACTTTTGCCAGGCACGGGGCCTGTGCCGAAAAGACTTCTGGAAGACGACATGACAACCGCGCACGACGATTCCGCGCTGCCTCTGCCAGGAGCCTGGGCGACTGGGCGTTCTGCTCCGTGTCCCCCGCCCGCTTTGCGGGCTCCTCCTTTACCTGCGCAGAACGCCCAGTCGCCCAGGCTCCTTGCTGCCTTCGAGCACAACGGCTCCACCGTCGAACGCAGCCGCTTTTACGCCATTGCCTGCGACCCGCGCCGCAGCGTCGCGGTCGAGGCCTGTGCCGGCGCTGGCAAAACCTGGATGCTGGTGTCGCGCATCGTGCGGGCCCTGCTGGAGGGTAGCGCGCCGCATGAGATCCTGGCCATCACTTTCACCAAAAAGGCGGCGGGTGAAATGCGCCAGCGCTTGCAGGAATGGCTGCTGCATTTTGCGCACCAGACCGACGCCGAACTGCGCCAGGAGCTGATCCACCGCGGCCTGACCCAGGAGCCAACCGCCGCGCAACTGCAAACCCTGCGCGGATTGCATGAAACCCTGCTAATGGCAGGCCGCCCGGTGCAGATCCGCACCTTCCACAGCTGGTTTGCCGCTTTGTTGCGCAGTGCACCCTTGCAGGCCCTGGCCGATCTGGGTCTGCCCAGCCAATACGAATTGCTGGAGAACGATGCCAAGGCCGTGGCCCTGGTCTGGCCGCGTTTTCAGTCGGGTGTGGCCGCAGAACCCGGCGCACGCCAGGACTATCTGGACGCAGTCGCCACCCACGGCCGCCACCAGACCCACAAGGCGCTGGAGGCGGCGTTGAACAAACGGGTGGAATTTGCACTGGCCGATGAACACGGCATCGTGGATGCCTCGGTGCTGCACTTTGCGCAGCAATTCCCCGCCTTTGCTGATGTGCCCACCCCCACAGCCCTGTTGCACAGTGCCCGTGTGCGCGGCCTACTGCTGGATGCTGCCCGGCTGCTGGGCGCATCCACGCTCAAGACCTGCCTGGAGGCGGCCACCGCGCTGGAGCAGGCCGTCAGCGCAGACGACCTTGCCGCTGCCCAGGACGCGCTGCTCACACAAAAAGGCACACCGCGCAAGCTCAGCGACAAACTGACCGGCATAGAAACCGTGCGCCAGGCGCAGGACAGTCTGATAGAGATAGTCCAGGCCCAGGCCCAACACGCGGCCTGGCTGCACCAGCAGCGCATGGCGCGGCTGACGCGCCTGCTGGTGGTCGAATACGCCCAGCTCAAACGCGAACGCGGCTGGATCGACATGGGTGACCTGGAACGCTCCGCGCTGGCTTTGATGTCCGATGAAGTGCTCAGCGGCTGGGTGCAGGAACGGCTGGATGCGCGTGTCCGCCACCTGCTGATAGACGAGTTCCAGGACACCAACCCGCTGCAATGGCAGGCCCTGAGCGCCTGGTTGTCCGGCTACACCGGCGCTGGCAACGCGCCCAGTGTGTTCCTGGTGGGCGACCCCAAGCAAAGCATCTACCGTTTCCGCCGCGCCGAGCCCCAGGTGTTCAAGGCTGCGCAGCGGTTTGTGGCCGATGGACTGGGTGGCGATTTGCTGAGCTGCGACCACACACGGCGCAATGCGCCCGCCATCATCGGCCTGGTGAACGACGTGATGGCAGAGGCTCAGGAAGCACGCGAATTTGAAGGCTTTCGGGCGCACAGCACCGAGTCCCAAGAGGCGGGTGCCATCTTCAAGCTGCCGCGCCTGGCACGCACTGCGGACGACGATGCCACCGCCGATGCGGCCGTGGCTGAGGATGCCGCCTTGGACCCAGGGCTGCCGGGCGAAGGCCTTGCCGCCCACTGGCGCGATTCCCTGACCACCCCCAGACTGATCGCCGAAGAAACCCGAAAGACGCTGGAGTGCCGCCAAGCCGCCCGCTGGCTGGCCCAGCAGTTGCAGAATGGCGCCCTTAAACCACAAGACATCATGGTGCTGGCCCGCAAACGCGAGCGCCTGGGCCTGATGCAGGCCGAATTGGCAACCTTGCGCATCCCCGCCCAGCAGCCCGAGAAGAATGAACTGGCCGACATGCCAGAGGTGCAGGACATCGTGGGCTTGCTCGACGCCCTGGTGTCGCCCGCGCACGACCTGTCCCTGGCGCGGGCCTTGAAGTCGCCTTTGTTCAGCGTGACGGACGACGACCTGGTGCAACTGGTGCTGCGCCAGCGCGCCCTGCAGGCCGCGGCCCAGTCGGCGGTGCAGGCCTCGCTGTTTGACGATGTGGATGCTTCGGCACAGGCAGCCGCCAAACCGCCGGCCAAGTTGTCGTGGTTCCAGGTACTGCAACAAGCCACCGATCTGCCGTCCACGCTGGCTCCTATCGGCGCCACGCTGGCCCTTTGGAAAAGCTGGGTCGACACCTTGCCGCCCCACGACGCACTCAGCGCCATCTACCACCATGGCGATGTACTGGCCCACTTTTCCGCCGCCACGCCGCCCAACCAGCGTGAAGCGGTGTTGGCCAATCTGCGTGCGTTGTTGTCCGCCGCTTTGCAGGTCGATGGCGGGCGTTATGTCACCGCCTACGCCCTGGTGCGTGCCTTGCGTGCCGGTGGCAACCCGACGCCGGTGCGGGCGGATGCCCACTCCGTACGGCTGTTGACCGTGCACGGTGCCAAGGGGCTGGAGGCTCCCTTGGTGTTATTGCTGGACACCGATGGCGAAGCCCTGAAGGCCCAGACCATGGGTGTGCTGGTGGACTGGCCGGGTGAGGCCGCCTACCCGCAGCGTTTTGTCTACCTGGCCAGCGAATCCAAACCCCCGGCCTGCGTGGCCGATGTGCTGGCCATAGAACAAGCCGCGCGCAAACGCGAAGAACTGAACGCCCTGTATGTGGCGCTGACCCGCACCCAGCACACGCTGGTGATTTCCAGCCTGCAGCCGCACATTCCCAACCCGGGCAGCTGGTGGCAGCGCCTGGAGGCCCACGCGGGCGAGGCGCTCTGGCAAGGGGAAAATGACGTCACCACAGGTGTGCAGAGCGCTGCAGAGGCCGTTTTCAGCCTGCCTGTTTTGCCAAATATGCCTCTAGCCACCGTCGGATATACCTATACCGCTACTAATTTAATAGCGGATTCGGAGGGAGAAGATGCCGCCGACAGCCTGGACAGCCGCATAGGCCAGGCCATGCACCGCCTGCTGGAGCGTTACACGCCGCCGCCCCGGGCCACGCATGCGGCGCCAACCTGGCCGGATGCGCTGCACAGCAGCGTGGCGCTAGAGTTTGACCTGGACGCCGCCCAGCTCGCCACCGCCCAGGCCATGGCCGTTCGCATCCTGCAGGGCGAGGGTGCCTGGGCCTGGGATGCAGACCAACTGGCCTGGCAGGGCAACGAGGTGGGCCTGGTGTACCAAGGCCGTTTGCTGCGCCTGGACCGCCTGGTGCAGCGCCGGGCCGATGGGCGGAGCGGGGCGGGCGGAGCCGATGACGGACAATGGTGGGTGCTGGACTACAAATCCAGCGCCCAACCGCACATGCAACCCGCGTTGCGTGCCCAGCTTCTGGAATACCAGGCTGCGGTTGCCAAGGCCCAAGCCGGACACACCGTCCGCGCCGCTTTTTTGACTGCCTTTGGCACTTTGATTGAATTACCCACCCCATGAATGCTGCTGCCCCCTCGCCGTCGTCGCCTGTGTCGTCATCCTCCCAGCCTGTTGTTGTGATCGGGGGTGGCCCAGCCGGCCTGATGGCCGCCCAGGTGATCAGCGATGCGGGCCTGCCCGTGCACCTGTACGACGCCATGCCCTCCATCGGGCGCAAGTTTTTGCTGGCTGGCAAGGGCGGCCTGAACCTGACCCACTCCGAAGGCGCGGACACCTTCGCCGGCCGTTACGGTGCGCGGCGCGAGGCCATAGAAGGCCTGCTGCACGACATGGACGCCACCGCCGTACGCGCCTGGGCCGAAGGCCTGGGCATAGAGACCTTTGTCGGATCATCCGGCCGTGTATTTCCCAAGGACATGAAGGCCGCACCCCTGCTGCGCGCCTGGCTGCAGCGCCTGCGCAACCCCGCCAGCGGTGTCGGTGTGCAGTTCCACATGCGCCACCGCTGGACCGGCTGGACCGAGAACACGGGTGCGGGCGTTGCCTTGCAGTTCGAGTCGGAACAAGGACTGGTACAGGTGCAAGCCTCTGCCGTGGTGCTGGCCCTGGGTGGCGGCAGTTGGGCCCGCCTGGGCTCCAACGGCGCCTGGGTGCCGTTGCTGGCGGCACGCGGCGTGGCCGTGGCACCGCTGCTGCCGGCCAACTGTGGTTTTGATGTGCAGGGAGGCTGGAGCGAACACTTCTCCAGCCGTTTTGCCGGCCAGGCCTTCAAGACGGTGAAGATTGCAGTGAAGACTTCGCAGGGCGTGGAGTTTGTCCGCAAGGGCGAATTTGTCGCTACTACCACCGGCGTGGAGGGCAGCCTGGTCTACGCCGCATCCAGCCTGCTGCGTGACGACATCATCCGCACCGGCAGCGCCACCTTCCATCTGGACCTGTTGCCGGACATGAGCGCTGAAAAGGTTTTGGCTGAAGTGCGCCACCCGCGCGGTACCCGGTCGCTCTCCAGCCACCTGAAAAGCCGCCTCAATATCGACGGCATCAAGGCCGCCATTCTGTACGAGCTGGTATCCAAAGTGGCCATGGCCGACCCGGCCCAACTGGCCGCTGCCATCAAGGCCGTGCCCATCACGCTGACTGCCAGCCGCCCGATAGACGAAGCCATCAGCACCGCAGGCGGAGTGTTGTTTGAGGCGCTGACGCCTGGCCTGATGCTGGAGTCGGTGCCTGGTGTGTTCTGCGCCGGTGAAATGCTGGACTGGGAGGCCCCCACGGGCGGCTACCTGCTGCAAGCCTGTTTTGCCAGCGGCAAACGCGCAGGGCAGGGTGTGGTGGAATACTTGCAAGCGAAATAGGGCTGTAGCCCCCGCCAATGCTGGATGGTGCGCTACAGATACAGTAGCAATCACCTTGAAAAATGAGGTTGACGAGCCTTGACCCCGGCACTGACTCCACAGTTAGGGCTGCTTGGTTCCCCACCTGACCCGGTTGGCCGCTTTACCATGCGGGAAGGCCCGTCAGCCGCAATTGTAGCCGCATGCCATTGCCCTTTTGACCGTTGGGGGCCATCTCTACAGTGGCGTCGGTGATGTCGGGTGGGTTTTTCCGTTCGAGAAGCGAAAACCGTTGCGTCCTGCATCCTTGGCGTCGTACATGGCGCGGTCGGCGCGGGCCATCAGGTCTGCTGCGGTGCGGCCATCGTCGGGGTACAGGCTGATACCGATGCTGAAGCCCACCTGCAATTCGGTCCCGCGGTGAAGAATGGGGGAGCGCACGCTCTCCAGCAACTTTTCGGCAATCAGGACGACATCCTCGCGTTGGGTGGGGTTGTCCAGCAGCACCACAAATTCATCACCCCCAAGGCGCGCGATGGCGTCGGCCTTGCGCGTAGTGGCGACCAGGCGCAGGGCCACGATCTTCAGCACCGCATCACCGCCCTGGTGGCCAAAACGGTCGTTGATGCTCTTGAAGTTGTCCACATCAATAAAAAACAGCGCAAAGCGTTCACCACTGCGCTGGGCACGTGACAAGGCCTGATCCAGCCGTTCCTGGAAGGCACGGCGGTTGGGCAGGCCGGTGAGCACATCATGGCGGGCCATGTGTTCGAGTTCTTCGCGGCTTTCCTGCAGGGCCTCCAGTTGCTGGTGGATCTCGTTCTGCATCTGGGTGAAGCTGCGGGCCAATACGCCGATCTCATCCTGCCGGTCTATGGCCAGGGTTTCCGCTTTTCTGTGGTCAAGGGCAAAGGCCTGCACGGCCGCACTCATGGAGTTGATGGGCCGCGTGACAGCCCGGGCAACCAGCGCTGCAATCAATACACCGACCAGGCACAGGGCCACCACCAGTTGCAGCACCACCACGCCCAGCTTGTTGGCCTGCTCCAGCACTTTGGACAGGGGTTGGGCCAGGCCCAGGATGAAGTTGTCTTCGTCACTGGTGACCTTGACGGCCCTGCTGACAAAAGAGGCGACCACGGGCGCATCGCTATAACGCCCGTCACTGATCTCCATCACCGCTTCGCCGACCTTGCCCTCAACCAACGCGCGGGTCTCTGCAAATTCGTCCTGCACCAGCACACGCCGGCCCTTGTCAAAACCGAAGCTCTGGGTGGGGTCCGGGTGGATCAGGAAGTCGCCTTTGCCATTGGCCAGAAAGAGCTGGAAGTCGGGTGGCAGGTCGGCGGCCAGCGTGGCAAAAACCCCGTTCAGATCCACATTGATGACAACGGCGCCCAATGCGCGGCCATCGGGGTCCACCACGGGCATGCCCAGGATGACGGACGGTTGGTCCAGTCCGGCATGGGCGCCGCGTTCGTGGTTGATGACGATGCGGGACAGGTAGGTGGCGCCAGCTGGCAGTTTCAGTGTGCCGGTTACGTAGGAAAAGTGGCCTTTTTCCTGCAGATCGTCGCCCCGTACGCGAAGGAGACGGTCGCCCTCACGGTCTATCCGCACACGCTCCAGGCCGTTGTCGCTGGCGGAGAGCAGCCGGATCTGAAAATAGGCCGGATGGGCCTGCATCATGGATTCGAACAAGGCCGCTAGCGGGTCCTCCGGGGCACGGTTGGCTCCCTGCAGGGCAGCAATTGTGGCTGGATTGCTGGTTAGCACCTGCAGGTTGCGGGACACTTCATCCCGGTTCAGCGTGACCCGCCGTGCCAGAACCTGGGTGGTCGTCAGCAGCTCGGCCTTGGCGGATTGCACCAGCAGGTTGCGGCTGGCCTGGTAGGCATAAAAACCTGTCAGGCCCGACGCCAGAATGCTGACACCGGCCAGCAGCAGGCCCAGCTTGAGCGCAATGCCCGGTTTCATGGCGCCAGCACCTTGCTGGCGCGGTCTCCGGCCACAATGCGCTCCCACAATGCGCTCCTGCGGTCCGTGTTTTCAACCGGCTCCAGCCAGACAATGCGGTCCTGCGCGCGCAGGTAGGGCGACTCGGACGTGGTGTTGGCCAGGCCCTGGCGCGTCAGCAGGGCATTGCCGGGGGCGGCCTCCAGAAAATAGTTGATCCAGGCTTCAGCCAGTTTGGTGTTTTTGGCGCCCCGCGTGATGGCCCAGCAATCCAGCCAGGCCAATGCGCCTTCCTGCGGGACCACGTAACCCACATCGATGCCAGCTTTTTTGAGCAATTGCACCTGCTGCGAGCCATAGTTGGCAAACATGATGGCCGTATGTCCGTTTTTGAACATTTCCACCGACTCATCTGGCTGGGTGTAAAAACCTTGGGCATTGCGCCGTAGCGCGATCAGTTGCTCTACCGCTGCGGGCCACTCGTTGGCGCCCAATTGGTAGGGTGTTGTGTCACCCAGGGACTGGGCGGCCAGTGAAAAGTTGTGCGAGCCCCCGTTGTACAGCAGTACCTTGCCCCGGTAACGCGGGTCCCACAACACACGGATGGACGTGGGGGCGGGCCGGACCTGCTGTTTGTCATAGACCAGGCCCATCTCGGAGTAGGTGTAGGGAATGGCGTAGACCTTGTCACCATGCACAAGGCCCGGTATGCCTTTGAGGTCACGAAACCGCGGCAGCTGGGACGCGGTGTTGTGCACATTTTTGGTGTTGATGGGGACCACCAGCGCCGCGCCGATGTATCGCTGCAGCTCCGCGGTGTTGACTGCAAAGATGTCGAAATCGCTGGCCTTGTTTTTGTTGAGCTTCTGCCACATCGCATCGTCTGAGTCGATGGTGGTGACCTCGACCTTGCTGCCGGTCTTGCGCTCGAAGACTTTGACCAGATCCGGGTCGGCATAACCGGGCCAGCTCAGCACCCGCAGCGTGTCTTGCGCCTGCGCTGCCATGGCCAGAGGCAGGGTTAGCGCTATCCCCAGCGCCCATTTCAGGCCACTAAGCGTTTGCCTGCAGCGAAAAGCACGGAATGCCATGGGTCTTTAGTGGCCAGATTGTTCAGGTATTCAGTCTAGCGCAGCCAGCGCCGTCTGGTAATGGGATATACCAACAAAAAGCGACCCAAGCCGCCCTTTAGAATCGGCGCATGTCCTACCTCGTGCTCGCCCGCAAGTACCGCTCCCGCAATTTCACCGAAATGGTGGGGCAGGACCATGTGGTGCAAGCCCTGACCAATGCGCTGACCACCCAGCGCCTGCACCACGCCTACCTGTTCACGGGCACCCGGGGCGTGGGCAAGACCACGGTGTCGCGCATCCTGGCCAAATCGCTGAACTGCCAGGGCCCGGATGGTAACGGCGGAATCACCGCCAGCCCCTGTGGCGTATGCCAGGCGTGCTCTGATATTGATAGCGGGCGTTTTGTCGACTATACCGAGCTGGACGCCGCCAGCAACCGGGGCGTGGATGAAGTGCAGTCCCTGCTGGAGCAGGCGGTCTACAAACCGGTGCAGGGCCGCTTCAAGGTCTTCATGATCGACGAGGTGCACATGCTGACCAACACGGCGTTCAACGCCATGTTGAAGACGCTGGAAGAGCCACCCGAGTACCTGAAATTTGTGCTGGCCACCACCGACCCGCAAAAGGTGCCGGTCACCGTGCTCAGCCGCTGCCTGCAGTTCAACCTGCGGCCCATGGCGCCCGAGACCATTCGTGAACATCTGACCTATGTATTGGGCCAGGAAAACGTGGCCTCCGAGCCCCAGGCCCTGCGCCTGCTGGCTCGCGCGGCGCGCGGCTCCATGCGGGATGCGTTGAGCTTGACCGACCAGGCCATTGCCTTTGGCTCCGGCCAGTTGCAAGAGGCCACCGTGCGCCAGATGCTGGGCAGTGTGGACCGCTCCTACGTATTTCGCCTGATCGAGGCCCTGGCCAATGGCGACGGCAAGACCGTGGTGGAAACCTCGGAAGCTTTGCGCCTCAACGGCTTGAGCGCGGCCTCCACGCTGGAAGAAATGTCTACCGTACTGCAGCGCATGGCCGTGGTGCAGGCCATGGGTGGTGCGGCTGCGGCGGATGACGACAGCGACCCCGAGGCGCAGGACACCGCCCGCCTGGCCGCGCTGATGCCAGTGGACGAGACCCAATTGCTGTACAGCATCTGCCTGCACGGTCGTGCCGACCTGGGTCTGGCGCCGGATGAATATGCCGCGCTGACCATGGTGCTTTTGCGCCTGCTGGCGTTTAAACCCCAGGGCACACAGCCAACGGCTGAAAAAAAAACTCTAAATAGGGCTGCGGCCCCTGCGCCGACACCCGTGGTGCCAGTGCCCGCGCCAGCTCCCGTGCAACGGCCTTCTGTGCCGAAGCCAGCCGCCATCCAGCCCTGGGATGACGAACCGGTAGCGCCAGACGTTCTACCCCCACCACCCGGCCAGGTGCTGCCCGTGCGGGAGAGTGCCATGCCCGGTTCACACTCGGATGCAGATGATGACGGCAGGCCGGATGTGCCAGATGACTATGAGTCAAATGGGCCTGTAGCCCCCGTGGAATATGAAACAGTCGCTACCAAAATAGTAGCAGTTCCGGTGCGCACCCAGGTTGAGTCGCGCGCCGATGTCGCCGCGCAGCAAACCCCCCATGCGCTGGTGCCCACCGAAGAGGGGGATTTCTGGCACACCACGGTGCAGCAGCTGATCAAGGCCGAGGCCATCAACGCCATGGTGCGCGAGCTGGCCCTGCAATCCCAGCTGATAGCCCGTGACACCGACCAATGGATTCTGCGCGTGGAGCGCGAGTCTTTGAACCAGGCCGGAACCCGTGACCGACTGACCAACGCACTGAAGACGGCCGGGCACGATGTCAAACTGGTCGTGGAAATTGGCCGGGTCGGCGACTGTCCGGCGCGGCGCAACTCTGCAGCGTCCGAAGAGAAACAACTGGCCGCTGAAAAGATTATTTTTGACGATCCCTTCGTGCAGAGCATGATGCGGGACTTTGGCGCGAAAATCGTGCCCGGTTCCATCAAGCCCCTGTAGTGCGCTGATGTACTTAATCGGTTGGGGTCAGAGCACATTGCTTCGCAAGTGGTCTGACCCACAAGTTTTACAACATTAAAGGAAATCCCATGTTCAACAAAGGACAACTTGCCGGCCTGATGAAACAAGCCCAGGCGATGCAGGACAACATGAAAAAGGCCCAGGACGAGCTGGGCAACATCGAAGTCACCGGTGAATCCGGTGCCGGCCTGGTCAAGGTCACCATGACCTGCAAACACGATGTGAAACGCGTCACCATTGATCCCAGCCTGCTGGCCGACGACAAGGACATGCTCGAAGACCTGGTGGCCGCAGCGTTTAACGCCGCCGTGCGCAAGGCAGAAGACCTGTCCTCGGAAAAGATGGGCAAGCTCACCGCTGGCATGCCAGGCCTCCCCGGCGGCATGAAATTCCCGTTCTGACCCGCTAACGCGTGTCAGACACCCATTCCCTCGATAACCTGGTCCAGGCGCTCAAGCGCCTGCCCGGTGTCGGCATCAAGTCGGCCCAGCGCATGGCATTTCACCTGCTGCAGCATGACCGGGGTGGGGCACAGTCCCTGGCCCGGGCGCTGGAGCAGGCGGTGGTTGGGGTGCGGCACTGCGAACGTTGCCACACCTTCACCGAGGCGCAGGTCTGCACCACCTGTCTGGATGCGCGGCGCGACCGCAGCAAGCTGTGTGTGGTGGAGACCCCGGCCGACCAGTCCGCACTGGAGCGCACAGGTGCCTACAAGGGCCTGTACTTTGTGCTGATGGGCAAGCTGAGCCCACTGGACGGAGTGGGCCCGCACGATATTGGTCTGAAAAAGTTGTTTGACCGCGCGCTGGATGGCGAGGTACAGGAGCTGATTCTGGCGACCAATTTCACCGCCGAAGGTGAAGCCACGGCCCATGTCATCAGCGAAGCGCTGAAGGCACGCGGCCTGGGTGTGACCCGGCTGGCGCGGGGAGTGCCGGCTGGCAGTGAACTCGAATACGTAGACCTGGGCACCATTGCGCACGCCCTGGTTGACAGGCGATAACTCTGAATCTTTCCCCCTATGCAACACGTACACTTTTCGCTGGCCTATTGGTGCCTGCTGGTCGCCGCACTGTTACCCATTGCCTGTTCCGCGCTTGCCAAGGCTGGCATGTTTGGCAAACCGCGGCGTGAGGGGGGTTATGACAACACCAACCCCCGTGGTTGGCTTGCCCGTCAGAAAGACTGGCGCGCACGCGCCAATGCGGCGCAGGCCAATAGTTTTGAGGCCCTGCCGCTGTTCATGGCGGCCGTCATCGTGGCCCACCAACTGGGCGCCAACCAGGCTTACCTGGATATGCTGGCGTTTCTGTTTGTGGTGCTGCGCATCCTGTACGTAATGATGTACGTCGCGGACATGGCCAAGGCCCGCAGCATCGTCTGGACCGTGGCGCTGCTGGTGAACATCACCATCCTGTTTATAGGCTACCGTTAGCCCATTGCCGCTAACCCCTTAACGGGTTCAGCGTTTGGCAGCCGGACGTTTGGCCGGTGCCCGGGAGTTGGTGGCAGCACGGGGAGCGGCCTTGCGCACGGGCGAGCGGGCGCTGGCACTGCTGCGCCGGGCCTGGCTTGCCGGCAGGAACACCACCACCTGTTGACCGGGTTTGAAACCGGCAGACGCGCTGACCTTGTTCCATTGCGCCACCTGGTCTACCTGCACCTTGAACCTGCGTGCAATGCTGGCCACACTTTCACCTTTGCCTGCTTTGACGGTGGTGCGGCGCAGTACCACCTCGGGTGCCAGCGAGAGCTGGCCGTTGTCCGCCACCTTGACAGCCACATCATCCTTGATGGAATCTGAGCGCGGCACCAGCAGTGAAGACCCGGCCTTGATCAACACCTTGGGCGGGATGGCATTCACCGTGCGGAAATCGGCCTCACTCATGCCCATGCGTTTGGCCACATCGGCCGGGCGCATGGTGGTGGGTGCTACCCACACCGTCCAGCTGGCCAAGCGGCCGCCGGAGTAGGATTCGAGGTTGCTCTGGAAGACCTCGGCGTTGTCCCAGGGCAGCAAGATCTGGGGCGTGCCGGAGGCCATGATCACAGGGCGGTTGATGGAGGGGTTGAGTGCCTTGAAGTCGTCCAGCGGTACCTCGGCCAGTTTGGCGGCCAGTACCACATCGATGTCACGGCGAATCGTCACCGACTGGAAGTAGGGGTGGTTTTCGATCAGCGGCAGCTTGGAGTTGAAAACACTGGGCTGGGCCACGATGTTTTTGACCGCCTGCAGTTTGGGCACATACATGCGTGTTTCCATGGGCATGTTCAGGTCCATGTAGCCGGTGGCCTGGCCGGCGCGCTGGTTCTTGGCAATGGAGCGGCCCACGCTGCCTTCACCCCAGTTGTAGGCGGCCAGTGCCAGGTGCCAGTCGCCAAACATGCCATACAGCTTTTGCAGATAGTCCAGCGCTGCGCGGGTGGATGCCAGCACATCGCGCCGGTCATCGCGAAACGCGTTTTGTTTGAGTTCGAAGTATTTGCCGGTGGCCGGCATGAACTGCCACATGCCGGCCGCCTTGGCGCTGGACACGGCCTGCGGGTTGAATGCACTCTCGATAAAGGGCAGCAAAGCCAGCTCGGTTGGCATGTTGCGCAGCTCCAGCTCTTCGACCACGTGGTAGAGGTATTTTTTGGACCGTTCTGTCATGCGAAAGATGTAGTCCGGGCGTGTGGCGTACCACTGCTCACGGTCACGCACCAGGTCGTTTTCCAGGTTGGGCATGGCATAACCGCGGCGAATGCGGTCCCACAGGTCGACCGGCGGTGCCAGCGAGGCCACGTTGCGCGAGCTGGTCTCCTGTGCATACAGCGGGGCAAAGGGTGGGTGTGCATTGGATGCACTGGTATAGGCTGGCCGCGTGGGCATGGGCAGACCGAGACCCATTTCGCGGGTGGGCTGCTGGGATATCCCGGGAGTGCCGGGCACTGATGTGGTTTCTGTAGTTGGCGGTGTGGTGGTGGCGCAGGCTGTCAGCCATAACACGGTCAACAGGCCACAAATTTTCAGCAAGGGTGTCATCGGTATTGGTTTTTCCATTGGCGTAACGTCGCAAACGCGCCGTTCTGCGCGAGACCCTCTGCATCAAAGCGGCGTGCCGATGCAAGGATGGTGGGTTGTTGACTGCGCAAGAAGGGGTTGATCTGGCGTTCCGTGTCCAGTGTGGAGGGCAGGGTGGGAAGGCCTTGCCCGCGCAGTGTCTGGCATTGGGATTGGTAGGCCAGCAGTTGCGGGTTGTCGGGCTCGACCTCGACCGCGAATTTCAGGTTGCTCAGGGTGTATTCATGGGCGCAGCATACGCGAGTGGCACCAGGCAGGGCGGCCAGCAGTGCCAATGAAGTCTGCATCTGCTGCGCCGTACCCTCGAACAGGCGGCCACAGCCACCGCTGAACAGGGTGTCTCCGCAAAACAGCACGGGCGCTTCGCCCGCTGCTTCGCAGAAATAGGCAATATGACCCGCCGTGTGGCCCGGCACGTCCAGCACCTGGAAGGCCAGATCCAGCAATTGCACGGTGTCCCCGCCGTGCAAGCGCACCAGGGGTTCGGGCATTCGCTCGTTGGCAGGGCCGAAGACGGCAGCACCCGTAGTTTCGCGAAGGACATCCACTCCACCGGTGTGGTCGGCGTGGTGGTGCGTGACTAAAATGCCCTGCAGCTGCAGGTTGTCGCGTTGCAAAGCGGCCAGTACGGGTTGCGCATCGCCCGGGTCGACCACCAGCGCTCTTTGCCCGTCGTGGAACATCCAGATGTAGTTGTCGTCAAAAGCGGGCAGCGGTAATAACTTCATGAGCGAACAAAGTATAGCGATGCATGATTGGTTCCAAACCCCCGCGGGGCGTTACCTGCTGGAGTGGGAGCGCAAGTGTGTGGACGCGGCAGTGGTCGACATCTTTGGATACCACGCCCTGCAACTGGGTGTGCCCGAACTGGATGGGCTGCAGGCCAACCGCATGCCACACCAATGGCTCGCCTGTGAAGAGTCTCCCATCGGGGATGGCACGGCTTATGCCAAAAAGGCTGCCGTGTTGTGTGACTTTTCGGCCTTGCCGTTTCCGGCCAACAGTCTGGACCTGGTGCTGCTGCCGCACAGTCTGGAATTCACTGCTGACCCCCATGCCGCATTGCGTGAGGTGGAGCGCGTGCTGGTGCCCGAGGGGAGGGTCGTCATCTGCGGTCTGAACCCGGCCAGCCTGTGGGGTTTGCAGCAACGGCGCGGCCACCTGTACCGGAAAATGGGCTTTGGCCACCTGTTCCTGCCCGATGGCGGTGAGTTCATTGGCTACTGGCGGTTGCGCGACTGGTTGCGCCTGCTGGGTTTTGACGTGGAAGTGGGGGAGTTCGGTTGTTACCGTCCCGGAGTGACCAGCGACAAGTGGTTGCAGCGTTATGAATGGATGGACAGGGCCGGTGCGCGCTGGTGGCCCATATTCGGTGCCGCCTATTTTTTGGTGGCGGTCAAGCGGGTGCGTGGTGTGCGCTTGCTGGGGCCCGCCTGGAAGACGGCGCCGGTGAGTCCGCGCAAGTCGGTGTCGGTGGCCAACCGCACACGCGACAATGGGTTTGAAACGGAGACAGAAGTTTGAACGAAGTTGTTATTTATACCGATGGCGCCTGCAAGGGCAATCCTGGCCCCGGTGGCTGGGGTGTGTTGCTGCGCTCTCCGGACGGGACGGAGAAGGAGCTGTTTGGCGGCGAGCTCGACACGACCAACAACCGCATGGAGATGATGGCGGTGATTCAGGCCTTGCTGATTCTCAAGCGGCCCTGCACGGTCACGCTGCATCTGGACAGCCAGTATGTGCTCAAAGGCATCACCGAATGGCTGGCCGGCTGGAAGGCCAAGGGCTGGAAGACGGCCGCCAAACAGCCGGTCAAAAACGTGGACCTGTGGCAGCAGCTGGACCAACTGGTCGCACAAAAAGGCCACACCATAGACTGGCGCTGGGTCAAAGGCCACGCCGGTGACCCTGGCAATGAGCGGGCCGATGGCCTGGCCAATCGGGGGGTCGAGCTGGCATTGCGGCGCTGAACGCCCCGAGTGGCCTGGTCTTAAAGTTATGCAAAGTTCGGTTCCCGGGGGCCACCACAGTGTGTGTGGCGCTGATAATCTGTCTACACCATGATGAATAAAAAAGCACTGTCCACCCCCCATTTGCTGGGCGTAATTGCGGTATCCCTGTTGTTGCCTGCCTGCGGGGACAAAGCAGGTTCGGGACCGGTACCGGCAGCCACTGCGACCAGTGCACCCGCATCCGCCCCCCGGGCACCCGGTGCCCCGGTTGCGGTGACAACGGTTGCAGCCGTCCAGCGTGACTTTGAAGTGGCGCTGGACGCCATAGGGACCGTAACACCGATGGCCAGCGTTGAGGTCAAACCCCAGATCAACAGCGTCATTACCCAGGTCCATGTCAAGGAGGGGCAGTTCGTCAAGACCGGCGAGCGCCTGTTCACACTGGATACGCGGCCGGATGAGGCAAATGTCGCAAAGGCACGCGCCCAACTGGCCAAGGACCAGGCCGTGCTGGACGATGCACAGCGGCAGTTGGCCCGTAACCGCGACCTGCTGGCCAAGGGATTTATTTCCCAGGGTGCAGTGGATTCCAGCCAGGCCCAGGTGGATTCCCAGCGGGCCAATCTCGTGGCCGACCGTGCGGCGGTGGATGCGGCCCAGTTGGCCTTGTCCTACACCAACGTAAGGGCCCCGGGTGCTGGACGCCTGGGGGCTGTGAATGCCTACCCGGGCACTTCGGTCCAGGCCAACCAGACGGCGCTGGTCACCATCACACAACTGGACCCTATCAATGTGAGTTTCAATCTGCCGCAGCGCAACCTGGATGCGGTGCTGCAAGGCCTGAAGTCTGGCGGTGCCATGGTCAGCGCCACCCTGCCCGACGCCAAGAGCGACATCAAGGGCCGCCTGCAGTTTGTGGACAACGCGGTGGATGCGGCTACCGGCACCATCAAGGTAAAGGCCCGTTTTGACAACCGTGATGCCAAATTGTGGCCCGGAGCATTTGTCAAAATCGCGCTGGTCTCCCATACCTTGAAGGACGCAGTGGTGATCCCCACCGCGGCCATCATCCAGAGCGCGCGCGGCGCAGTGGTGTATGTGGCGGACAAGTCCAAGGCGGCCTTGCGGCCGATCAAGGTCGTGGCTTCGCAGGGAGAACTTTCCGCGGTGACTGGCGTAGTGGCCGGTGACCGGGTGGTGCTGGAAGGCCGCCAGAACCTGCGCCCCGATGTGTCCGTGGTGGAGCGTGGGCCCGCCACCGGTGCTTCGGCTCCCGCACGCGTTGCCGCGTCGGCTGCACCATGAACCTCTCTGAACTTTTCATCCGCCGTCCGGTCATGACGGTGCTGCTGAACGTGGCCATTGTGGTGGCGGGCGTGATTGGTTACCGCAGCATACCGGTGGCCGCTTTGCCCAGCTACGACACCCCCATCATCAATGTCGGTGCGTCTTTGCCTGGCGCCAATCCGGAGACCATGGCCACCTCGGTTGCCTTGCCGCTGGAAAAGCAGTTCCAGACGATTCCGGGGCTGGCCGTGATCAGCTCCACCAGCACCTTGGGTAACACTTCACTGACGCTGGAGTTTGAAGAAGGGCGCAATATTGATGGCGCCGCACTCGACGTACAGGCCGCGTTGCTGCGCGCACAACGCTCCCTGCCGCAGGACATGACGCAGCTGCCGTCCTACCGCAAGGTCAATCCGGCGGATGCGCCGGTTTTGCTGGTGGCGCTGACGTCTCCGTCCATGGCCTTGTCCGACCTGCAGGACTATGCAGAACATTTGATTTCGCCCACCCTGTCCACCATCAACGGTGTGGCCCAGGTCAATATTTTTGGTTCCAAACGCTTCGCCGTGCGTGTGCGGGTGCTGCCCGAGGCGCTGACCGCACGCAATATCAGCATGGAAGAGCTGTCAGCGTCCCTGCGCTCCGCCAATGTCAACACCCCGGTTGGCACACTGGAAGGCCCCAAACAGTTGCTGACGCTGCAAGCCAACAAGCAACTGCGCAATGCTGAAGAATTTGCCGACCTGATTGTTGCCAGCCGCAATGGCAATACGGTGCGACTGAAAGACGTGGCGACCGTGGAAGACAGCATCGAGACCACCCGGTCCTATGCCAACCTGAATGGTGAACCGTCGATTACGCTGGCGATCCTGCGCCAGCCGGGGGCCAACACCGTGCGGGTGGTGGACGCCGTCAGGGAAGCGCTGCCCAAGCTGAAGGAACAGATGCCGCAATCGGTCAACATGACCTCGGTCAACGACCGCTCGGTATCGGTGCGCGAGGCCTTGCACGATGTTTCATTGACGCTGATGGGGACCATCGCACTGGTGGTGCTGGTTATCTTTCTGTTCCTGCGGCGCTTTGTCGCAACGGTTATTCCCACGCTATCCCTGCCGGTTTCTCTGGTCGGCGCAGTGGCTTTGTTGTGGGGCATGAATTACAGCCTGGACAATGTGTCGCTGCTGGGGCTGACGCTCGCGGTAGGCTTGGTGGTGGACGATGCGATCGTGATGCTGGAAAACATCATGCGCCACGTGGAGAACGGTGAGGAGCCGTTTAATGCGGCGCTGCGCGGCTCGCGCGAAGTGGGTTTCACCATCATCTCCATTTCCACATCGCTGATCGCCGTGTTTATCCCCATCTTCTTCATGCCGGGGGTCATAGGCTTGCTGTTCCATGAGTTCGCTGTGGTGGTGGGCCTGTCTATCCTGGTGTCAGCCTTTGTATCGTTGACCCTTGTGCCCATGCTGGCCAGCCGCTTTCTGAAGGCTGAGCCCCACGGTCAAAAGCACAGCTCCGTGATCAATTTCTTCGAGCGTGGTTTCAATTCCGTCTTGAAGCAGTACAACCGTTCCCTGGATTTCGCTCTGGCACACCGCAAAGTTGTTCTGGGTGTTGCGCTGGTGACCTTTGTGGCAACGGGCTGGCTGTTCAATGCCATCCCCAAAGGCTTCTTCCCGCAAGAGGATATTGGCCAGATTACCGCCACAACTGAGGCGGCGGAAGACACGTCCTTCGCTGAAATGGTACGCCTGCAGGAGCGGGCTGCAGCGGTGATTCGGGCCGATGCCAATGTGCGCAACGTCAGTTCTTTCAACGGCGGCGGCGGTGCCCAGAACTCGGGTCGCATGTTCATCACGCTGAAACCACGCAACGAGCGCCAGGCGATGAAAGATGTGGTGGAGGGCCTGCGGGTCAAACTGCGCGACGTGTCTGGTATCAACGTTTTTATGCGGCCGATTCAGAACCTGCAGCTCGGTGGCCGGCAAAGCAAGGCGCAGTTCCAGTACATTTTGCAAAGTGTGAAGGCGGACGAGCTGAACGACTGGGCCACCAAACTGCAGGAGAAGCTGCGGGCAGATCCGCTTTTCAGGGATGTGACCAGTGACGCCCAGCTGCGCGGCTTGCAAGCCCAGCTCAGCATAGACCGGGACCGAGCCAATGCTCTGGGTGTTTCGATTGAAGGCATCCGCACCGCCCTGTATGGCGCTTTTGGTGAGCGGCAGGTGTCGACCATCTACCTGCCCACCGACAGCTACCAGGTCATTCTGGAGCTCGCACCCCAGGCGAAGCTGGACGAAAGCGCCATCAATGCCATTTATGTGCGGGCCAATACGGGCGCCTTGGTGCCCCTGTCGGCGTTCACCAAGGTCAGCCGAACGGTGGGACCTACGTCCATCAACCACGTGGGGCAATTACAGGCCGTCACCGTGTCGTTCAACCTCGCTCCAGGCACCGCATTGGGTGATGCCACAGCCCGCATTGACAAAGCTAAAGCGGACATCAGCCTGCCCAGCTCGGTGATCACGACTTACGGCGGTGAAGCCGCAGTGTTCAAGAGTTCCCAGGGCAGCCAGGCCATACTGATCATTTCTGCTTTGCTGGTGATTTATGTGCTGCTGGGTGTGTTGTACGAGAGTTACATCCACCCGCTGACTATTCTGGCCGGCCTGCCTTCTGCGGCAGTGGGCGCCCTGGCAACGCTGATGCTGTTTGGCCAGGATCTGACAGTGATTGCGATGATCGGTATCCTTCTGTTGATCGGCATTGTGAAGAAAAACGCCATCATGATGATTGACTTCGCACTGGATGCCCAGCGCCACCATGGCATGACACCGGAGCAGGCGATCCACGAGGCGTGTGTGCTGCGGTTTCGCCCCATCATGATGACCACGCTGGCAGCCTTGATGGGTGCCTTGCCGATTGCGCTGGGCATCGGTGCGGGGGCAGAGTTGCGCCAGCCTCTGGGTCTGGCGGTGGTCGGTGGTTTGGTGTTCTCGCAGGCGGTGACGCTGTACATCACACCGGTCATTTATCTGGCGCTGGACCGTTTCAGCGGAAGCGGCCCGGACACCACGCCGGAAACCAAAGTCGCCTGATTCGGCAGAGCGCTGGGGTGCCCGTCAACCGCCTATGTAGCTCATCTCTACACGGCGTGCTGCACTACCAACCGTGTCCGCCGCTTCTACGCCGCGCAACTCTGAGTAGCGGTCGCTGCGGCCATTCCATATATGGGCAATGGCCGATGCCAGGTCTTCATCGCTGGCCTGGTTTCTGACGATACTGCGCAAGTCGTAGCCCTTGCTGGCAAAGAGGCAGAGGTACAGCTGGCCTTCAGTCGACAGGCGCGCACGGTTGCAGTCCCCGCAAAACGCCTGGGTCACGCTGCTGATGACGCCAATTTCTCCGGCCTGTGGGTCGTGTGCTCCGGATGCATCGGCATATCCCCAGCGCTGGGCCGTCTCGCCCGGGCTGGCGGGCTCCAGTGCCAGCAGCGGATATTCGTTCTGGAGGCGTTGCACCACTTCGGCAGCGGGCACAACATCGCCCATCCGCCAGCCATTGGTTGCACCCACATCCATGTATTCGATAAAACGCAGCACCATGCCACTGCCTTTGAAGTAGCGGGCCATGGGCAGGATTTCCTGGTCGTTGGTTCCGCGCTTGACAACCATGTTGACCTTGATGGGGCCCAGGCCTGCGGCCTGCGCGGCGTGTATGCCTTCCAGTACATCGGCCACCGGGAAGTCCACATCGTTCATCCTGCGAAAGACGGCATCGTCCAATGCATCCAGGCTGACGGTCACCCGCCGCAGGCCCGCGTCTTTCAGTGACTGGGCTTTGCGCGCCAGCAAGGCACCATTGGTGGTGAGAGTCAGGTCCAGCGGGGAACCGTCCAAGGTGCGCAACGCGGCCAGTTTCTCGATCAGGACTTCTATGTTCTTGCGCAGCAGCGGTTCGCCGCCGGTCAGCCGGATTTTTTGAACCCCATGGTTGACGAATTGTTGGGCAATACGAACAATTTCTTCAAACGTCAACAGCGAATGGTGGGGCAGGTAGGTGTAATTCTTGTCAAAAATCTCCTTGGGCATGCAGTAGCCGCAACGAAAGTTGCAGCGGTCGGTGACGCTGATGCGCAGGTCACGCAGGTTTCGCCCCAGGGTGTCGGTCAGCAGGCCATTGGGCGTGATGCGCCTGCCGGACAGATTCGCTGCCGCAGGCACCGGCAGGCTTCCCGCGCGCAAATCGACCAGCGGCATTACTTTTGGACTGAATCGTTCGGACATGGTGCTCTATTGTCCCTTGTTGGCCCTGCATGGGCTGTCGCCCATGAAAAAAGCCCGCTTTCGCGGGCTTTTTCGGGACAGCAGACCGAGGATCAGCCGCCGTGGATTTTCATCATCAGTGGCACGATCAGCAGGGCCACGATGTTGATGATCTTGATCAAGGGGTTGATGGCGGGGCCGGCGGTGTCCTTGTAGGGGTCGCCCACGGTGTCACCGGTGACAGCGGCTTTGTGGGTCTCGGAGCCCTTGCCACCGTGGTGGCCGTCTTCGATGTACTTTTTGGCATTGTCCCAGGCGCCACCGCCGGTACACATCGAGATAGCTACAAACAGGCCGGTCACGATGGTGCCCATCAGCAGGCCACCCAGCGCGGCGGGGCCCAGTGCCAGGCCCACCACAATCGGCACCACCACAGGCAGCAGCGAGGGGATCATCATTTCCTTGATGGCGGCGGTGGTCAACATGTCCACCGCGGTGTCGTACTCGGGTTTGCCGGTGCCGTCCATGATGCCCTTGATGTCGCGGAACTGGCGGCGCACTTCCACCACCACCGCACCGGCTGCACGGCCCACGGCTTCCATGGCCATGGCACCAAACAGGTAGGGAATCAGGCCACCGATAAACAGGCCAATGATGACCATGGGGTCACTCAGGTCAAAGGTGATGTGTTTGCCAAACGCGTCCAGCTTGTGAGTGTAGTCGGCGAACAGCACCAGGGCGGCCAGGCCGGCGGAACCAATGGCATAACCCTTGGTCACGGCCTTGGTGGTATTGCCCACGGCGTCCAGCGGGTCGGTGATGTCACGCACGCTGGCGGGCAACTCTGCCATTTCGGCAATGCCACCGGCGTTGTCGGTGATGGGGCCGTAGGCGTCCAGTGCCACCACAATGCCGGCCATGCTCAGCATGGATGTGGCGGCGATGGCAATGCCGTACAGGCCACCCAGGCTGAAGGCTGTGTAGATGGCGACGCAGACAAAAATCACGGG
>JAZKDY010000034.1:25941-74738 GCA_040387325.1 Pseudomonadota bacterium
CGGGCCAGGCGGTGGAGCGCATGGAGACACCCAGGCCGGCGATGATGTTGGTGCCGTGACCGGTCGTCGATGCCTGGGCGATGTGCTGCACGGGTGCGTACTGCGTGCCGGTGTAGTACTCGGTGATCCAGACCAGTGCGCCGGTCAGTACCAGGCCCACGGCACAGGCGCCCATCATGCTGCCAGCGTTGATCACACGGCCATCGGTCAGTGTGATGGCGGCGGGGAACATAGCCTGGGTGACAAAGTAGAACGCGATCAGCGACAACACGCCGGCAATGCCCAGCCCCTTGTACAGGGCCGGCATGACGTTTTTCATGCCGGGCGAAGCCTTGACGAAGAAGCAACCAATGATGGATGCCACAATCGACACCGCACCCAGAACCAAAGGATACAAAACGGCTGTAGCCCCCGCGCTGCTTGCCAATAGTGCTCCTAAAACCATAGTGGCAATCAGGGTGACCGCATAGGTCTCGAACAGGTCGGCGGCCATGCCGGCGCAGTCGCCCACGTTGTCACCCACGTTGTCGGCAATCACGGCCGGATTGCGCGGGTCATCCTCGGGGATCCCGGCTTCCACTTTGCCCACCAGGTCGGCGCCCACATCGGCACCTTTGGTGAAAATGCCCCCGCCCAGGCGGGCGAAGATGGAAATCAGCGAGGAACCAAAGGCAAAACCAATCAGCGGGTTGAGCAGTTGTGCATAAGCCTTGCTGTCGGTCGGCACGCCGCCCATGGTCAGGTACCAGTAAAAACCGGTCACGCCCAGCAGGCCCAGGCCCACCACCAGCATGCCGGTGATGGCGCCGCCGCGGAACGCTACATCCAGCGCGGGACCAATGCCCTTGGTAGCCGCTTGTGCCGTGCGCACATTGGCACGTACCGATACATTCATGCCGATGAAGCCGCAAGCGCCGGACAGCACCGCGCCCACCACAAAACCAATCGCGCTCAGGGAGTCCAGGAAAACGGCAATCAGTACCGTGAGCACCGCACCGACCATGGCAATGGTCTTGTACTGGCGGGCCAGATAGGCAGCGGCACCGGTTTGTATCGCCGCTGCAATCTCTTGCATGCGTGCATTGCCTGCGTCTTGGGAAAGAATCCAGCTGCGTGCCCAAAAACCGTATGCAACGGCAATGAACCCGCAGACAAGCGCCAGAATCAGCGCTGAGTTGCCTGTCATAAACATCTCCTCTATTGTTGTTTCGCGAAGGAGGAGGCAACGCCAGGGATGCCCCCACTGCGTTGCTTCCTCTAAGCTCCAGCCCAACAGAGCGTCACGGAGATGATTGGCCAACAGCCGGACTCTAACGTGAAAAAAAGACGTTTTTGTGATTCGCAAGAGTCGAGTCAGTAAAATGAGGGTAAATACCAACCGGTAATAACCCTTTCCTTTCCATAGCCCTTAGAGAGTTTTCATGTCCCTAGATAAAGTCACCCCCGGCAAAAAAGCCCCCGAGTCCTTCAACGTGATCATCGAGATCCCGATGAACGCGGACCCGGTCAAATACGAGGTGGACAAAGACAGCGGCGCCATTTTTGTCGACCGCTTCATGAGCACCGCCATGCACTACCCCACCAATTACGGTTATGTGCCAAAGACCATCTCCGGCGACGGTGACCCGGTCGACGTGCTGGTGATCACACCCGTGCCCTTGATCCCCGGTGTGGTGGTGACATGCCGCGCGATTGGCATCCTGAAGATGACCGACGAGGCCGGCGAAGACGGCAAGGTGCTGGCCGTGCCGGTGGACAAGATTTTGTCGCTGTACAGCCAGTGGAAGAAGCCCGAAGACCTGAACCCCTTCCGCCTGAAGACCATTGCCCACTTCTTTGAACACTACAAGGATCTGGAAGAAGGCAAGTGGGTCAAGGTCCAAGGCTGGGAAGGCCCCGAGTCGGCCCAGAAGGAAATCATGGACGGCATCGAAAACTACAACAAACAGCAAAAAGCCTGATAGTTAGCCCTACTCCCCTGAAACTACCGCCCTTGAGGCGGTAGTTTCATTTTTGCGCAACCTGCGGGTCACGGCGTGTATGATCATTCCAAGGGCCTGCACAGTGATAGAAGCCCGGTCTTTTGCGTTAAGGAACCGCCATGCAAACATTACAGAATCCGCCTTCCCTTGATCAAAAAGCCCCAGCTGCGGCTGCGGTTACCGCGGATTCCGGACAGTATTTGACCTTGCGTTTGGGCGACGAAGACTACGCCATCGACATCATGCGTGTGCAGGAAATCCGCTCCTACGAAGAGCCGACCCGCATGGCCAATTCCCCCAGTTTCATCAAGGGCGTGATCAATCTGCGCGGCGTCATCGTCCCGATTGTTGATCTGCGCATGAAGCTTAATATCTCCAAGGTGGACTACACGGAATTCACTGTGGTCATCATCCTCAACGTCAAGGGCGCGGTGACCGGTGCCGTGGTGGATGCAGTGTCGGATGTGGTGACACTGGACGCTGCGATGATCAAGCCGGCGCCGCAGTTTGAGTCGGTGATCGATTCACGTTTCATCCTTGGCCTGGCCCATGTGGGCGAGCGTATGCTGATCGTGATGAACATGGAAACCCTGCTCAGCAACGCCGAGCTGGGCATGGTCGCTTAGCGCTAGGTCGCGGCTTTTTTCTTGCGTGGCTTTTTGGCAGCAGGCGCGGCATTGATACCCAGCGCAGCCTCCAGTTCCGTGATCGCGTTCTGCGTGTAGTCCAGCATGCGCTGCAGGGCTGGCACGGAGCGGCGGCAGGCAATATAGCCAAATCCCAGGTTGTCGCCGTAACCACTGATGGTGATATTCATCGCCAGGTAGTGTGTGGGTATCGATACTGGATAGGCCTCATCCAGCCGCGCACCATTGAGGTACAGCGTGTCACGTGGACCGGGCACGTTGGAAATGACCAGATTGAACAATGGGTGCTTCTCGGCCGTGCCGGTAACAATGCCTACACCCAGCGGAGATATGGACGTGATGCCATGGGCCATCTTCTGCAGGCGGGGCATCTTGGTCAGTCGCTCCTTGGCATGGGTCGTGGATTCCACAATGCGTTGCAGGCGTTTGAGCGGGTCGGCGATATGCGTCGCCAGGCTGGCCAGCAAGAGCGAGACCTGGTTGCCGCCCGCACTGGTTTCACCGTGCAGTGACACCGGCACCATGGCCACCAAAGGCTTCTTGGGCAGCTTGTGTTGTGCCAGCAGGTACTCACGCAGCGCACCGGCACAGATGGCCAGTGTCACATCGTTGACGGTTGCGCCTGCGGCCTCGCCAATCTTCTTGAAACGCGCCAGCGAATAAGACTGCGATGCAAACCGGCGCGAGCCCGAAATCTCCACATTAAACGGTGTCGGCGGTGCTTGAAAGGGCAGAGCACCCACGCTCTCGTCATCTGACGGACGCATGATGTCCCACAGGCCACTGCCGATGCCGGGCAGGATGTCCTTGCCCGCCTTGGCGGCATTGCCCAACTGCTGCAGCCAGCTTGGTGGGGCAGATTTGGTGCGCGACGTGGGGTGTTGGCCAAAGGGCAGGGCCCACATGGGGGCCTTGGTGTCCGCCGCGTTGGTGCTCATGGCATTGGCCGCCATGCGGGCACCGGTGACACCGTCGATCAGGGCGTGGTGCATCTTGGAGTACGTCGCAAAACGGCCACCCGGCAGGCCTTCGATGACATACATCTCCCACAGCGGGCGGTTGCGGTCCAGCAGGTTGCCGTGCAGCCGGGACACCATGGCCAGCAGCTCGCGGATACGACCGGGCTGGGGCAGTGCCAGGTGGCGCAGGTGGTAGTCCAGCTCGAACTCTTTGTCCTCTTCCCAGTACCACAGGCCCATGCGCAACACCGGTCGCAGGTTGAAGGGGGCTATCGCGGTCGGGTGTTGGTTCCAGTGGGCCAGCAATTGGCTCACATAGTCAGGCCCCGAGCCTGCAGGCGGTGTGTAAATGCTCAAACCCGCAACGTGCATGGGCTGGTTGCGGGTCTCCATCCACAGGAATGCGGAATCGGTTGGGCTGAGTGCGTGCATGGTCGTGTGGGGTTTAGGCTGTTTGTCCCACGACTGTATAACGTTCACGGTTGTCCTGCAGCCACTGCAGCGACAGCGATATGTCCTGCTGGCGGGGGTGGAAAGTGGGTGCCTTGTAGGCACGCCACGCGGCCACGTTGCCCCGCACCATGCCGTCCTTGGCAAACAGCAGTGTGAAGGCGCTTTTCCAGGTGCTCCACTGGAACAGGCTGCCGTCGTGCCACAGGTTGCGCACGGTTTGCCGGGTGATGTCTGCGGCAAAGGTCCAGGTGATGTAGTGCAAGAGGCGCAGGCGCCACGGCTCGGTTCCACCCAAGGCCCGGTAGACATCAAAGGCCGTGCTGCAGTGTTCGGCTTCTTCGGACGCGTGCCACATCCACAGTGTCTGCAAGCGCTGTTCTGCGCCGTGCAGGGCTTCGGGGTGGCGGAACATCCAGTCGGCGAACATGGCGGTCAGGTGTTCGGTGGCTGCAGTGGCGGCCACATGCAGGCGCACGTCCAGGTGGGCGTTGTCGCGTATACGTTTGGCGGCACGGCGCTCCAGTACGTTGTTGAATCCCAGTTTTCCCAGATGGCCGTTGAACAACGCGTGGATGCGGCGGTGGGTGGCCTCTTGGCCCACAAAGCCCTGCACCTCGGCGGTCAATGCTGGCTTTTTCTCGTCGGGCAAGGCCTTGAGCCCCGCGCGGACCGAGTCCATGAAGTACTGTTCGCCCACCGGGAAACTCATGGACAGGGCGTTGAAGAAGGCGGATCTAAACGCATCACCACCGTTCCAGCGGGCAGGAATGGGTTCGGCCAGGTCAATCAATAACCTGCGCACCACGAGGTCGGTCATGTTGTTGCTCCTCTGGTGTCAGGAAGAAGCCCGCGCAACTGCGCGTAAACCCATTCCCGAACGGATATATCCAGACACATTTGCAGATGGCCAAGGCCGTCAAAAACCGTGGTCTCCACGCCGGGCAAGACCTGGGCCCGTTGTGGGTAGACGATGCCGTCCTGCGGCGTGATCGCAATGCGGATGCGGGAGCGAAGCGCATCACTTTCGCTGGCCGCGAGTTCCGCCAGCCAGGTACTTTGCCAGCCCATCTGAATGCCGTTCGGCGTGCGCGTGTTTGGTGCGAGTTGTGTACCGGCATGGGGGGTGCCCAGCGTCAGGACGCGTGCCACGCGGTCCACGCCACAGGTGCGCATCCAGGTGCGTATGGCCAGCCCGCCCATGCTGTGGCCGACCAGGGCCACTTGGGAGGCGCCGGTTTGCTGGCACAACTCCATCACCGCTACTTCAATGGGCATCACATACTTGTCGATGGACGTGAACAGCGGCTCCAGGTTTACAGCCATCACGGTATGCCCCTGGGCGCGCAAGCCCCGTGCAAGCGTATCCCACACCCGGTGGTTGCAGACGTAGCCGTGTACCAACAACACGGGTACCTGGGGGCCAGAGCCGCCAGTGGCGGGCTGGGCGTACGGTGCTTCAACCGTCCAGGGCTGGCGCAACAGGAAGATCAGCAGGCTGGCCCAAAATTCTCCCCACACGGCGCGCAACCACGGGCCCAACGGCTCACCCCTGGTTTTGGACTTGAGGCCCGTCACCAGACAGACCAGCAGGGTCGAGAGAATGGGCACCAGCAGCGCACCCACCAGCGAACTCCAGGGCGTGGTACCCGCCAAGCGGTGCAGTAAAAACCCCAGGATTGCCCCTGCCGCCGCCTGTATGAATATCAATCGTCGGAGCAGGCTGGCGAGCATAGGCAGTGGTCTCAGTAGTGGGGTTGGTGTTGGCGGATCGCGGCTTTCACCGCGTCGCTCAGTGTAAAGCCCGCCCCATACCGTGCTGCCAACTCAGCCGCACGGGCCTCAAAGGCTTCAATGCCCATGCCGTAGATGAACTGCATGGCGCCACCGGTCCAGGCGGGGAAACCTATGCCGAAGATGGAGCCGATGTTGGCATCGTGCACCGTGGTCAGAACGTTTTCAGACAGGCAGCGCGCGGTTTCCACGGCCTGGCGGTACAGCAGGCGGTCTTTCAGGTCGGTGATGTTCCACTCGGTGCCGGGCTTTTCGAACAGGTCTTTCAGCTGGGGCCACAGAAATTTCTTGGCACCCTTCTCGGTGGGGTACTCGTAAAAGCCACCACCGCCGGCGCGGCCGGGGCGCTCGTGTTTGCGCACCATATCGGCTACCAGCAGTTCGCCGGGGGACGGCGTGTAGGTCTTGCCCTCAGCCTCATAGTCGGCACGGGTCTGGTCCATGACGTGCAGGCTCAGCGTCAACGCGGTCTCGTCCAGAACGGCCAGAGGCCCCACCGGCATGCCGCACTGGATGCCGGCGTTTTCGATCGCAGCGGCGGGTATGCCTTCGCCGACCATGGCCACACCTTCCATGACGAAGGTGCCAAACACGCGGCTGGTGAAGAAGCCACGGGAATCATTGACGACGATGGGCATCTTGCCTATCGCCTGCACATAGTCAAAGGCGCGGGCCACAGTGGCGTCATCGGTCTGTTTGCCGCGGATGATTTCTACCAGCTTCATCTTGTCCACCGGGCTGAAGAAGTGGATACCAATGAACTTCTCGGGCGCAGCGCTGGCCGTGGCCAGGCCGCTGATGGGCAGGGTGGAGGTGTTGGAGGCAAAGAAACCACCGGCGGCCAGCAGGGGTTCGGACTCCTTGGTCACGCGGGCCTTGAGCTCGCGGTTTTCAAACACCGCTTCGATGATCAGGTCGCAATCTTTCAGGTCCGCTACTGAGCCGGTGGCGTGAATGCGGTCCAGCACCGTCTTTTGTTCTTCAGCCGTCATGCGGCCCTTGTCCACGCGCGCCTGGGTCAGCTTGGCGGTGTAGCCCTTGCCTGTGTCGGCTTTCTCCTGGCTCACGTCCTTCAGCACGGTGGTGGTGCCCTTGGTGGCCTGGGCATAGGCAATGCCCGCGCCCATCATGCCGGCGCCCAGCAGGCCCACCTTGGCGGGCTTGAAGCGCGGTACATCCTTGGGCCGGCTCTGGCCGCTTTTGATGGCATTGAGGTTGAAAAAGAAGGTGTTGATCATGGCCCGGGCGTTGGTGCCCGTCATCAGCTTGGCCAGGGCGCGACTCTCAATCCGCAGTGCGGTTTCGATGTCCACCTGCAGACCTTCGACCATGCAGGCCATGATGGCCTCGGGGGCAGGGTAGAGGCCACGGGTTTGTTTCTTGATCATGGCCGGTGCCACGGGCAGCATTTGCGCCACGGCCGGGTTGGACGGCAGGCCGCCGGGCACCTTGTAGCCCTTGGCTTCCCAGGGGTGTTGGGCCGTGGGGTTGGCGGCGATCCAGGCCAGGGCCTTGGAGCGCATTTCGGCTGCGGCGTTCTCGCCGGGGGCTACCAGGTCATGCACCAGGTTCAAGCCCTTGGCTTCGGCTGGCGAAAAGATCTTGCCTTCGACCAGGTAGGGCTGTGCACCCATCAGGCCCAGGTGGCGTGTCATCTTGGTCACGCCGCTGGCACCGGGTAGCAGGCCCAGTGTCACTTCAGGTAGGCCCAACTGGATTTTGCGGTCGTCGATGGCGATGCGGTGGTGGCCTACCAGTGCCACCTCCCAACCACCTCCCAGTGCCGTGCCGTTGATCAGGCTGACCACCGGCTTGCCCAGGGTTTCGATGGTGCGGAAGTTTTGCTTCAGCTTTTCGATCTCGGCGTAGATGGTGGGTGCGTCACTGGGCTTGAGGCGCATGGCGCCCTTCAGGTCGGCGCCAGCAAAGAAGGTGGACTTGGCCGAGGCCAGCAGGATGCCTTGGATGGCATCCTTGTCCTTGAGCACCTGCTCGGCCAGTGCCGTCATGTCCTCCTGCCACTGCAGGCACATGGTGTTGACGGGGGAGTTGGGCTCGTCAAAGGTGATGGTGGCGATGCCGTCGGTCAGGGAGTATTGGATGGTTTTCATGGTGCTATTGATTTGTGAGCGTAATAGTCATATTTCACGGGGGCTAGAGGCCGATTTGGCTTAAAGCCTCTCGACGATGGTGGCAATCCCCATACCCCCACCCACACACAGCGTCGCCATGCCGTAGCGCAGCTTGCGGCGGTGCAGCTCGTCAATCAGCACGCCCAGAATCATGGCTCCCGTGGCGCCCAGCGGGTGGCCCATGGCGATGGCGCCGCCGTTCACGTTCACCTTGTCGTGCGACACCTTCATCTCCTTCATGAAACGCATCACGACGGCGGCAAAGGCTTCGTTCACTTCAAACAGGTCGATCTGGTCAATCGTCAAGCCGGCCTTGGCCAGCGCCTTGCGCGTGGCGGGCATGGGGCCGGTCAGCATGATGGTGGGGTCGGCGCCGCTCAGCGCAGTGGACACGATGCGGGCGCGCGGGGTCAGGTTGTGCGCCTTGGCCGCAGCCTCGTTGCCGATCAGCACGGCCGCCGCGCCGTCAACGATGCCGGACGAGTTGCCCGCATGGTGCACATGGTGGATGCGCTCCACATGGGGGTAACGGGTAAGCGCCACCTGGTCAAAACCCATACCGCCCATTTGCTCAAACGCGGGTTTCAGCCCGGCCAGGCCTTCCAGCGTGGTGTTGGGTTTGATGAACTCGTCCTTGCCCAAAATGACCTGGCCCAGGCTGTCCTTGACGGCAACGACCGATCGGTCAAAGTACCCGGCGGCCTGCGCCTTGGTGGCGCGGCGTTGGGATTCCAGTGCGTAGGCATCCACATCGGCACGGCTAAAACCTTCCAGCGTGGCAATCAGGTCGGCACCAATGCCCTGGGGAACAAAGGCGGTCTGCGAATTGGTTTCAGGGTCCATGGCCCAGGCGCCGCCGTCGGAGCCAATCGGCACACGGCTCATGCTCTCCACACCACCGGCGACCACCAAATCTTCCCAGCCGGAGCGCACCTTTTGTGCCGCCATGTTGACGGCTTCCAAGCCGGAGGCGCAGAAGCGGTTGATCTGCACGCCTGACGCTCGAAAATCCCAGCCGGCCTTCAGCGCCGCCACTTTGGGTATCACCGAGCCCTGGTCGCCCACGGGGGAGACCACGCCCATTACCACATCGTCGACCAGCGCGGTGTCGAACTGGTGGCGCTGCTGCAGGTCGGTCAGCAAGCCGGCCAATAGCGTGACGGGCTTGACCTCATGCAGGCTGCCGTCTTTTTTGCCCTTGCCGCGCGGGGTGCGGATGGCGTCAAACACAAATGCTTCGGTCATGGTGGTGGTCTCCGGGTCAGGATGATGATGGGGTTGAAGATGCAGTGGACAAGAAGGGTGCGGTGGCTTGCCGCACCTGTTCGTGGAACCAGGTCAGCGCCACTTCGGCGCGGCCTACGGTGATATGTGTGTTGGCTTCTGTCTTCAAGCCGCGCTGTATGCCGATGGCGCAGTGGATGTCTTCCTTCTGGAACACACCCTGTTCGATCAGCTGGAAGGTTTTCTCCCAATGTGGTGTCCAGTCCGGCGTGGCCTTGTCCGCAGGAATCAGCATGCGGTGTGTCCAGCGCAAGGTCTCGGGGCCGGTGGGCACGACGCTGATCAGGCTCAGGTAGTCCGGGTGGAAGATGGTGACGGTGTTCGGAAAAATGACCTGGCTGGTGGTGGCCAATTGGCTGAGGCCTTCGACGGTGTTCGGTGCTTGGTTACCCGGCTGCTGCGCCCACTCCTGCGCGGTCCGTCGCGCGACCAGCGAATGGATGTGTGGCCCAAAGCGTTCGGCGGACGTGACGCTGTCGGCAAAAAACGGGTAGATCGTCTTCTGGTGCAGTACACGTATGTGGTACGACTCCAGAAACGCATCAATGATCAGTTTCCAGTTGGCGGGGTACTCGGCCTCTATGGTGCGGAAGTGCTGCAGCTTCTCGATGCCGTAGAAGGGCAGTTCATCGTTGAGCCCGCCTAAGTAAGCATCCAGATTCAGCGTGCTCTTGGCGTCGGGCACAACCCATATCATGCCGTGGCGCTCGGCGCAGGGCACGGTCACCAGATCGCGCGCGCCCTTGGCACAGGCATCGAATGCTTCGGCATGCAACATATGGCGCAGGCTGCCGTCCAGCCGATAAGTCCAGCCGTGGTAGGGGCAGACCACGCTGTTGCGACTCTGCGCACAACCGGCCTCAAGCATGCGCATGCCGCGGTGGCGGCACACATTCAGAAAGCAGCGCAGGGTGCCGTCCGCATCGCGGCTCAGCAGCAAGGGCACACCAAAGGCATCGTGGGCCATGGCCTGGCCGGGGGCCAGTTCGCTGCTGTGCGCCGCGATCAGGGGCAGGGGTTTGAACAGGGCCTGCAACTCGGTTTGCCAGACCTCAGGAGAGAAATAACGCTCCACCGGTATCCGCATTTCTGCATCGGTGTTGGCCTTCCACTCGGGCTGGCCCGTTGTGAGCTGGGTGCGCACGCGCTCCAGCAAGCCTGCTGTGGCGGTTGGGAGGCCAGGTGCTTTGTTTTGCATGGAAATTGCAGTATATTCTTTTTGCCAAGCAAATGCTTTGTAAAATTAAGACTTGCCCGTAACCCAAGGTACGCACCATGATTGAACGAACCCTCTTTTCCTCCGACCACGAATCCTTCCGCGACAGCTTCCGCAAGTTCGTTGACAAGGAGATCGCGCCTTTCCATGCCGAATGGGAAGAGCAGGGGTACGTAGACCGCGCCGTGTGGACCAAGGCCGGCGAGAACGGCTTTTTGTGCATGAGCATGCCCGAGGAATACGGCGGCTCCGAGGCCGACAAGCTGTACTCGGTGATCCAGTTTGAAGAGATCGCACGCGCAGGGTTTACCGGCATTGGCTACAGCCTGCACAGCGAAATCGTCGCGCCCTACATCCTGCACTACGGCACAGCGGAGCAAAAGGCGCGTTTCCTGCCCAAGATGGCCACGGGTGAAATGATTGGTGCCATCGCGATGAGTGAGCCCGCAGCTGGCTCGGACCTGCAAGGCATCAAGGCCACAGCCATCCAGCAGGCCGATGGCAGTTACCTGCTCAATGGCAGCAAGACCTTTATCACCAACGGCTGGCATGCCGACGTGGTCGTAGTGGTGGCCAAGACCAATCCGGCCGCTGGCGGTAAGGGCACCAGCCTGATGCTGGTGGAGCGTGGCATGCCGGGCTTCTCAGTCGGCAAGCGCCTGAAGAAGATGGGCATGAAGGCGCAGGACACCTCCGAGCTGTTTTTTGACAATGTGCGTATCCCAGCGGAAAACCTGTTGGGCGGCGCGGCCTATGAGAACAAGGGTTTCATCTGCCTGATGGAGCAGTTGCCGTGGGAGCGGTTGCAGATTGCCATTTCGGCAGTTGCTGCTGCACAGGCGGCCATCGACTGGACCGTGGACTATGTGAAAGAGCGCAAGGTTTTTGGCCAACCCGTGGCATCGTTCCAGAACACCCGCTTCAAACTGGCCGAGCTGCAGACCGAGGTGCAGGTGGCCCGCGTGTTTGTCGACAAGTGTTGTGAGCTGATCTGCGTGGACAAGCTGGACACTGCCACCGCCAGCATGGCCAAGTACTGGACCACCGACCTGCAGTGCAAGGTGATGGACGAATGTGTGCAGCTATTTGGCGGGTATGGCTATATGTGGGAATACCCCATTACCCGGGCTTATGCCGATGCACGTGTGCAGCGCATCTACGGTGGCACCAACGAGATCATGAAAGAGGTTATCACCCGCGCCATGGGTCTTAGTGGTAAATAGGCCTGTAGCCCCCGTACTTATTGACTGTATTGCTATAAATACAGTAGTAAAAAACGCTTTACAGCACGGTCTGGCGAACGGCGTGCTCCCAACGGTCCATCATTTCCTGGGCCCGAGCGCGGTCCAGCGCGGGCTCAAAGCGCCGCTCGGCGCGCCACAAGGCGGACAATTCATCCGTGCTCTTGTAAACACCGGCAGTCAATCCGGCCAGATAGGCCGCGCCCAAGGCCGTGGTTTCGATGACAGCTGGCCGTACAACCGGAATGCCCAGCAGGTCGGCCTGGAATTGCATCAGCAGGTCGTTGACGCACGCGCCACCATCGACCCGCAGTTCCGACACGGTTGCGCCGCCTGCGTCTGCCACATCGCGACCCATGGCCTGCAACAACGCAGCACTTTGGTAGGCAATGCTTTCCAGTGAGGCCCTGGCAATGTGTGCCATGGTGCTGCCGCGTGTAAGGCCGGTGATGCTGCCCCTGGCATCGGGTTTCCAGTACGGAGCACCCAGTCCGGTGAACGCGGGCACCACGATTACGCCACCCGAGTCAGGTACGCTTTCTGCAAGGGTCTGCACCTCGCCGCTCGCTTGAATGGCGTGCAGGCCGTCTCGCAGCCATTGCACCACGGCACCGCCTACGAACACACTTCCTTCGATGGCGAACTCGGTGTGTGGTGTAGCTTGTGCTGCGCTGGTGGTGATCAGCCCGTTGTGGGATGTCTGGAAGTTGCCGCCTGTGTGCATCAGCATGAAGCAGCCCGTGCCATAGGTGTTCTTCACCATGCCGGCCTTGAAGCAGGCCTGGCCAAACAGCGCACTTTGCTGGTCGCCCGCCACGCCGCCTATGGGAATGGCGTGGCCCAACAGATCGGGTGTGACCTCACCATACTGCGCGCTGGAGGGTTTGACTTCGGGCAGCATGTTGGCGGGAATGTCCAGCGCCTGCAGCAGCTCGGCATCCCACTGGTTGGTGTGCACATTGAACAGCATGGTGCGCGATGCGTTGCTGACATCGGTGGCATGCACGGCGCCATTTGTCAGCCGCCAGATCAACCAGCAGTCCACGGTGCCAAAGGCCAAGTCGCCATTGGTAGCCTGTTGCCGTGCGCCCGCCACGTTGTCCAGTATCCACTTCAGCTTGGTGCCCGAAAAATACGCGTCCACCAGTAGGCCGGTCTTGGCCTGTATGGTGTCGGCCAGACCCCGTTCGCGCAGCGCGACACAGGTTGGCTCGGCGCGGCGGTCTTGCCACACGATGGCGTGGTGTATGGGTTGTCCGGTGCGCCGGTTCCACACCACGGTGGTTTCGCGCTGGTTGGTAATGCCCAGCGCGCTGATCTGTTGGGCCTGGATGCCAGCCTTGGCTAGCGCATCACGGGCCGTGGCCAACTGCGTGCGCCAGATTTCCTGTGGGTCATGCTCCACCCAGCCGGGCTGGGGGTAGATCTGGGTCAACTCCAGCTGGGACTGGGCCACGGTGCGGCCTTCGGCGTCAAACACGATGCTGCGCGAGCTGGAGGTGCCTTGGTCCAAGGCAAGCAGGTAGGTCATGGATTCACCTTGTGGGTAGCGGGGGGCGTAGTGGTGGCTGCAACGGTATAGCGTACCTGCGCTTCGGTGAGCAGGTCAGGGAAGGGGTCTGGTGGCGTGGCGTCGGTAAACAGCCGGTCGATCTGCGACAGCTTGGCCACCTCCACCATGGCGGGGCGGTTGAACTTGCTGATGTCCGCGGCCACCCACACCTCACGTGCGTGCGCAATGATGGTTTGCGACACCTTGACCTCGCGGAAATCGAAGTCGCGCAGCGTGCCGTCGGCCTCAATGCCTGAAATACCGATCAGCGCAATATCCACCTTGAACTGGCGGATGAAGTCCACTGCTGCTTCCCCTACGATGCCCTGGTCCCAGCCACGCACCACGCCACCGACCACGATGACCTCGCTGTTGGCGTTGGCGCTCAGGATGCTGGCCACATTCAGGTTATTGGTGATGACCCGCAGGCCGGTATGCCCCAGCAGTGCCCGTGCGATGGCTTCGGTGGTGGTTCCAATGTTCAGGATCAGCGAGCAATCGTTGGGGACGGCTGCTGCCACGTCGCGCGCGATACGAACCTTGCCTTCGGCATTGAGGTTTTCGCGCTGTTTGTGTGCGATGTTTTCTATGGTGGAGCTCGGCACCCGCACCCCACCGTGAAAGCGCGCGAGCAGCCCCTCGTCGGCCAGGCGTTGCACATCGCGCCGCACGGTTTGCAAGGTCACCCCCAGTGTGTCGGCCAATTGCTCCACCGAGACACTGCCATGGGCCTGTACATAGGCCAGCAATTCAAACAGCCTGGGGTGTCGATTCATTGATATTCCTTTTGCGGGTCACGCCTTGGGTGGGTATCTTAAAGCGAATGAAAACGAACATATTTAGGGTAAATACCGATAAAATTCGAACTCAAAAGAATAACAATCGCTGAATTCGAAATTTGACGAAACATAAAGAAAAGGTGGCGTGATGCAGTTGACCCTGGAAGGCATCAACAAGAAAGTAGGCCCGCAGACCTGGTTGTACAACATGGACATCGCACCGCAGAGCGGCGCAGTGACCGTGCTGTTGGGCGCAACCCAAGCTGGCAAAACCAGTTTGATGCGCATCATGGCCGGGCTGGACGTGCCATCTGGGGGGCGTGTGAAGGTGGACGGTCGCGATGTGGTGGGCGTTCCCGTGCGCGAGCGCAATGTCGCCATGGTGTACCAACAGTTCATCAACTACCCATCGCTCAAGGTGCGCGACAACATTGCATCGCCCCTCAAACTGCGCGGCGAAAAGAATGTGGACCAGCGCGTGCGTGAACTGGCCGAAAAACTGCACATCGACATGTTCCTGGACCGACTGCCCGCTGAGCTCTCCGGCGGCCAGCAACAACGTGTGGCCCTGGCCCGCGCACTGGCCAAGGGTGCGCCCCTGATGCTGCTGGACGAACCCCTGGTGAATCTGGATTACAAACTGCGAGAAGAATTGCGTGATGAGTTGACGGCACTCTTCGCGGCCGGTGACTCCACGGTGGTCTATGCGACTACAGAGCCCGGCGAGGCCTTGCTGCTCGGTGGCTACACCGCCGTGCTGGATGAAGGTGAGCTGTTGCAATACGGCCCCACGGCCGAGGTCTTCCACAAACCCGCATCCCTGCGGGTTGCCCGTGCGTTCAGCGATCCGCCCATGAATCTGCTGGCGGCTGCGGCGACACCCGATGGTGTGCAACTGGAAGGTGGCCCGTTGTTGGCCCTGGGCCTGTCTTCCAAATCGACCCCGAAACTGACGGTTGGCATGCGTGCCAGTGCCGTGCGCGTCCATGCCCGGGAGGGTGATGTGGCACTGCCCGGCAAGGTGGAGCTGGCCGAAATTTCCGGCTCTGACACCTTTGTGCACGTGCACACCCTGGTGGGTGAGCTGGTGGCACAGCTCACCGGCGTGCACCACTTTGAACTGGGTGCGCAGGTCACGCTGTATTTCAACCCCGCACAGGTGTATGTGTTTGATGCCCAAGGGATGCTCGTGCTGTCTCCGGTGCGCGCAGGAGGGCGCTGATATGGCACGTATAGAACTTGATCTGGCCCACGCCTACCGGCCCAACCCCAAGCAGGACAGCGATTACGCGCTGCTGCCGTTGAGGATGACTTTTGACGATGGTGGTGCCTATGCACTGCTGGGCCCTTCGGGCTGCGGCAAGACCACGCTGTTGAACATCATGTCCGGTCTGGTCACACCGTCGCAGGGCAGTGTGCTGTTTGATGGGCGTGATGTGACCAGAGATACGCCGCAGCAGCGCAATATTGCGCAAGTGTTCCAGTTCCCGGTGATCTACGACACCATGACCGTGGCCGAAAACCTGGCATTCCCGCTGCGTAACCGCAAGATGCCAAAGGAGCAGATCGCCAAACGCGTGGGCGAGATCGCCGAGATGCTGGAGATGAGCGGTCAGCTGAACCAGCGCGCCGCAGGCCTGGCCGCTGATGCCAAACAAAAGATTTCGCTGGGCCGTGGCCTGGTGCGCCCCGATGTGTCCGCGGTGTTGTTCGACGAACCGCTGACGGTGATCGACCCGCACCTGAAATGGCAACTTCGGCGCAAGCTCAAACAGATCCACCACGAGCTTAAGCTCACGCTGATTTATGTGACCCATGACCAGGTGGAGGCGCTGACCTTTGCCGACCAGGTGGTGGTCATGACACGTGGCCGTGCAGTGCAGGTGGGTTCACCCGCCGATTTGTTTGAACGCCCCAGCCATACCTTTGTCGGCCACTTCATCGGCTCACCCGGTATGAACTTTCTATCCGGTCAAGTCGATAGCCTGGGCTTGCATGTGGGTGGCAGCACGCTGGCTTTGCCGGGTGGCCGCACCTTGCCTGCAGGTGACATCAAGCTGGGTATACGGCCTGAGTATCTGAACCTGGTGCCTGCCAAGACTGAAGGGGCTCTGCCCATGACTGTTTCGCGCATCCAGGATGTTGGTACACATGTGATGCTGAGTGCGGATTTCGCGGGGACAACCCTGAAGGCGCGTTTATCGACCGATGCAGCCCAACTCGCACCCGGCGACACCGTGTGGCTCCAGGTGCTGGGTGAACACACCTGCATCTACAAGAATGAGGAGATCGTGGCATGAGCACTACGACCAAACCCGTGAACCAGAAGGCCTGGTTTTTGATTCTGCCCATGCTGATTTGTGTGGCGTTTTCGGCTGTGCTGCCCTTGATGGTGGTGGTCAACTATTCGGTACAAGACATTATTTCGCCCGAGCGCAGGGTGTTTGTGGGCACTGAATGGTTCGCTGCCATCATGCGCGACGAAGAGCTGCACGGTGCGCTCTTACGCCAGATCACCTATTCGTTTGCGGTGCTGGCGGTTGAACTGCCCTTGGGCATTCTGCTGGCGCTGGCCATGCCGGCCCAGGGCTGGAAATCTTCCGCCGCGCTGGTGATCGTGTCGTTGTCCTTGTTGATCCCCTGGAACGTGGTCGGCACCATCTGGCAGATTTTTGGCCGAACGGATATCGGGTTGATGGGCGCAGCGCTGCTGGGCCTGGGCATTGACTTCAGCTACACCGGCAACCCGGTACACGCCTGGCTCACCGTGCTGCTGATGGACGTCTGGCACTGGACGCCGCTCGTGGCCTTGCTGGGTTACGCGGGGCTACGCTCCATACCCGATGCCTATTACCAGGCCGCCAGCATTGATGGCGCCAGCAAGTGGGATGTCTTCCGGTATGTGCAGCTACCCAAGATGCGGGGCGTGTTAATGATTGCCGTGTTGCTGCGCTTCATGGACAGTTTCATGATCTACACCGAACCCTTTGTGCTGACAGGGGGAGGGCCGGGCAACTCGACAACCTTCCTGTCGCAGTTCCTGACGCAAAAGGCGGTAGGGCAGTTTGACCTGGGTCCGGCTGCGGCGTTCTCGTTGATCTATTTCCTGATCATCCTGCTGATGTGTTTTATCTTGTACAACTGGATGCAGCGCGTCGGCACCCAGGCAAAGGAGGGTGGTCATGAATAAACCCAAGTTCCAGAAGCGCTCGCTGTTCATGATCGCGTATGTGGTCTTTGCGCTGTTGCCCATCTACTGGATGGTCAACATGTCCTTCAAGACCAACAACGAAATCCTCGCGGGTTTCTCGCTGTTCCCACAGCACTTCACGTGGGCCAACTACAAGACCATCCTGACCGATCCGGCTTGGTACTCGGGCTATATCAACAGCCTGATTTATGTGGGCATCAACACGGTCATTGCGTTGACCGTCGCCTTGCCCGCGGCCTATGCGTTCTCACGCTACAGCTTTCTGGGTGACAAACATGTGTTCTTCTGGTTGTTGACCAACCGCATGACACCGCCCGCAGTCTTCTTGCTGCCGTTCTTCCAGCTCTACACCTCGGTGGGGTTGATGGACACACACATTGCGGTGGCCCTGGTGCACCTGTTGTTCAACGTGCCGCTGGCGGTGTGGATTCTGGAAGGTTTCATGAGTGGCATCCCGCGTGAGATTGACGAGACGGCGTACATCGATGGGTATTCGTTCCCCCGGTTCTTCGTGCAAATTTTCCTGCCGCTGATCAAGGCCGGTGTGGGCGTAGCCGCCTTCTTCTGCTTCATGTTCAGCTGGGTGGAGTTGCTGCTGGCCCGCACGCTGACCAGCGTGAACGCCAAGCCCATTGCCGCCACGATGACCCGTACGGTGTCTGCCTCAGGCATGGACTGGGCCACGCTGGCTGCGGCCGGGGTGCTGACCATTGTTCCCGGCGCCATCGTCATTTGGTTTGTTCGTAACTACATCGCCAAGGGTTTCGCGATGGGTCGCGTTTAACAGAGGAGTTCACGATGTTTGAATGGATGGCATGGACCACCCCCGTTGCGGTGTTTTTCACTTGCATTGTGCTGATGCTGGCGGGCATGACGGTGTGGGAGATCAAATCGCCCACCACCATGCGCAAGGGTTTTCTGCCCATGGAAACCACACGCGGTGACCGCCTCTTCATAGGCCTGCTGTCTGCGGCCTACGTCAACCTGGCCTTCATTGGCATCAGCGGAAAACTGGGCGCTTGGATGGGCCTGGAGGCGGACCCCTCCATCTGGTTCAGCTTTGTGGTGTCCATGGTTGTGCTGGCGCTGATCATGCGCAAGGGTTGAGTTCTTTTTTGAGAGTTAAGGATCGGCTTGTTTCCCCCCTGGAGCCGTAGCAGCCTTTCAAACAGGGGTTTATTAGATATCTGAGGAGATTGACGATGAAATTGAGGTATTCCGTATTGGCGGTCGCTATGGCCTGTGCCATGACCAGCCAGGGCTGGGCCGACGAAGCCGCAGCCAAAAAATGGATTGACAGCGAATTCCAGCCGTCAACCCTGACAAAGGCCCAGCAAGCGACTGAGATGAAGTGGTTCATCGACGCCGCTGCCAAGCTCAAGACCAAGGGTGTGAAAGAGATTTCCGTCGTATCGGAAACCATCACCACCCACGAATACGAGTCCAAGACCCTGGCCAAGGCTTTTGAAGAAATCACTGGCATCAAGGTCAAGCACGACCTGATTGGTGAGGGCGACGTAGTCGAAAAACTGCAGACCTCCATGCAGTCCGGCAAGTCGATTTACGACGGCTGGATCACCGACTCCGACCTGATCGGCACCCACTACCGATATGGCAAGATTCTGAACCTGACCGACTACATGAGCGGTGCAGGCAAAGAGTGGACCAATCCGGGTCTCGATATCAAGGACTTCATCGGCACCAGCTTCACCACCGGCCCCGATAAAAAGCTGTACCAGTTGCCCGACCAGCAGTTTGCCAACCTGTACTGGTTCCGCGCCGACCTGTTTGACCGCCAGGACCTGAAGGACAAGTTCAAGGCCAAATATGGCTACGACCTGGGCGTGCCTTTGAACTGGAGCGCCTACGAAGACATCGCGGCCTTCTTCAGCGAAGATGTGAAGAACATCGACGGCAAGCCCATCTATGGTCACATGGACTACGGCAAGAAAGACCCGTCGCTGGGCTGGCGCTTCACCGATGCATGGTTGTCCATGGCTGGCTCTGCCGACATCGGCATCCCCAACGGCAAACCGGTTGACGAGTGGGGCATCCGCGCCTCGGCCGATGGCTGTACACCCCAAGGCGCATCCGTGGCGCGCGGCGGTGCAACCAATTCGCCCGCTGCTGTGTATGCGTTGACAAAGTACATCGACTGGATGAAGAAGTACTCACCCAAGGAAGCCATCGGCATGACCTTTGGTGAAGCCGGCCCCGTGCCAGCCCAAGGCCAGATTGCGCAGCAGATCTTCTGGTACACCGCGTTCACTGCCGACATGATCAAGCCGGGTCTGCCCGTGGTTAATGCCGACGGCACACCCAAGTGGCGCATGGCCCCCGGACCGAACGGCCCGTACTGGAAACAAGGCATGCAGAACGGATACCAGGACGTGGGCTCGTGGACCTTCTTCAAGGACCACAACGCCGACAAGGTGGCAGCCGCCTGGTTGTACGCGCAGTTCGTGACCGCCAAGACCACGTCACTGAAGAAGACCACCGTAGGCTTGACGCCTATCCGTGAGTCCGACATCCAGTCCAAGGCCATGACCGACATGGCTCCCAAGCTGGGTGGTCTGGTGGAGTTCTACCGCAGCCCCGCGCGTGTGGCCTGGACGCCAACCGGCACCAACGTGCCTGACTACCCCAAGCTGGCGCAGCTGTGGTGGAAAAACGTGGCCGTGGCTGTGACGGGTGAGAAGACACCACAAGCCGCCATGGACAACCTGGCCAATGAGATGGATGACGTGTTGGGTCGCCTGGAGCGCGCTGGCATGGCCGTGTGCCCACCCAAGCTCAACGCCAAGCAGGATCCTGCAAAGTGGCTGAGCGACAAGGGTGCGCCATGGAAGAAGCTGGCCAACGAAAAGCCAAAGGGCGAAACCATCGGATACAACACGCTCTTGACCGCCTGGAAGAACGGCAAGGTTCGCTAACGCTGTAAACAGAGACCCCAATGCCCACACCCATGCAGCCCCAATTGACACGGCGCGATGAACTGATTGCCCGACTGGCGCAAAACCAGTCGTATGACATCGCTATTGTCGGAGGGGGTGCTACGGGTTTGGGTGTTGCATTGGACGCCGCAGCCCGCGGCTTCAAGGTGGTGCTGGTCGAGTCGCATGACTTTGCCAAGGGCACTTCATCCCGGGCAACCAAACTGGTACATGGTGGCGTGCGTTACCTGGCCCAGGGCAATATTTCACTGGTGCGCGAGGCCCTGCACGAGCGCACCACGCTGCTCAACAATGCGCCCCATCTGGCGCAACCCCTGCCATTCATCATGCCCTCCTACAAGTGGTGGGAGACGCCTTTTTATGGCATCGGGCTCAAGATGTATGACGCACTGGCCGGCAAAGCCGGTCTGGGCAAAACAGAATTTCTGAACCGCAGTGAGACCCTTCAGTACCTGCCGACTGCGCGGCCCGAAGACCTGCAAGGCGGTGTCAAATATTGGGATGGTCAGTTCAACGATGCCAAACTGGCCATGGCCTTGGCACGCACAGCGGCAACCTGTGGCGCCCTGCTGGTGAACTACTGTCGTGCAGCCCATTTGTTGTATGAGGACAGCAAAGTGTCCGGCCTGGTGTGTGAAGACACGCTGACCGGCAAGCAATACACCATCAATACCCGCTGCGTGGTTAATGCCACCGGTGTGTGGGTGGACGAGCTGCGACAGAAAGACGGCGCTGCCAGTGGCGCCAGCAGTAAACGCGCGACCAAACCCATGGTTACGCCCAGCCAGGGCGTGCATATCGTGGTGGACCGTTCCTTCCTGGACAGTGATGTGGCCCTGATGGTGCCCAAGACGGCCGATGGCCGGGTGCTGTTTGCCGTGCCCTGGTTGGGCAAGGTCATTCTGGGTACCACCGATACGCCGCGCAACGATCTGGCACGCGAACCGTTGCCGTTCAAGGAAGAGGTGGACTTCATCCTCAACGAATCGGCACGTTACCTGCGCCGCGCGCCTACGCGTGCAGACGTGAAAAGTGTGTGGGTGGGCCTGCGCCCCCTGGTCAAGCCACAAGACGATGATGGTGACAACACCAAGGGCATCAGCCGGGAGCACACGGTGATGGTCAGCCGCAGCGGCATGGTGACCGTGACGGGCGGCAAGTGGACCACCTACCGTGCCATGGCCGAAGACGTGCTGGACGCCTGCGCAAACCGCGCATTGCTGGAGAAACGCGACAAAGGCGTCACCACCCACCTGAAGCTGGTGGGCGCCGATATACCTGCCGCGCAGATCCAGTCCATCTGCAAGCCACCCGGTTTGCACTCCTACGGCGGCGAGCAGGCTACGGTACTGGCCATGCCCGGCGCGCAGACGGTGTTGAGCGAAGGCTTGACTGAAGGCATGGTGCGTTTTGCGGCACGTTACGAGTACGCCATCACCGTCGAGGACATGCTTGCCCGCAGGTCCCGGCTGTTGTTCCTGGACGCACGCCTGGCCAGCACGCTGGCGTCAGTGGTGGGTGGGATCCTGCAACAGGAAACAGGGCTTGACCCACAAGTCCAGGCTTTTGAAGCACTGGCCCAACACTATCTGCAGCTACCGACCTGAGGCCGGTGTCGCGGCCGTTTTGGCTGCAACGGACTCCAGCACCGACAGATAGGATGCCGCCTCGGTGGCAATTGCGTGCTCGGGATAACGGGCCAGCACCGAGCGAATCAGTGATGCCGCCTTGTCATGCTGACGCATCTGCTCACTCATCAACTTGGCCCCCAGGAAGAATACGGCGGGCATGTCTTCGTGCTGGGGGAAACGTTTGTCAAACCCCTTCAAGAGCTTGAATGCCAATTTTGCGTCGCGCATATCCAACGCGGCTTGCGCAGTTGGTAGCACCACATCGCCATCGTCGACCGCGAATTCGGGGTTGAGCGTGATCAACTTGCGCAAAGCCTCTACCGCCTGCTTGCCCTGCCGGGCGCGTGTCAATGCGCTCAGTAACTGTTGCCCGTGGAGCAGCGTGGCCGCAGGGTCGCCAGCGTCCCAAAGTAAAGCGTGCAACCGGGTGTTCAGAGCCGGGTCCAACCGGTCGTAACGCATATGGTCTTTAACCTCGGCAATCGCTTCCTTGAAATTGCCGGCCTTGATCAGTGGTCTCAGTTTGCGTTCCAGCGGGTCATCGGATACGGCTGCATTTAGGGCCGCGGTGGCAGACCCGGCGCGCGCGATGGCTTCCGCGCCACCGGCCTGGCGGTGGTCCTCAAAGTCCACATCCACATCCAAATGCAGCTCCTGGTGAAACTGGTACAACGTATAGCCCATCAGCGCAAACAGCACCAACCCCAGGTAGGTTGCCAATGCCATTTCCAGTGGAAAGGCCAGGCCGGGGGCCAGTTTTGCACCCGCAGTCAGGGCCAGTTGGCGGGCGCCGGCTATCGCGAGGAAAAATCCCCACAGTACAAAGTACGCACTGCCAATGGACTGGATGAAGTAGAAGATCAGAGTTGGGTTGAGGGCTTTGAAAAATTTGTCTTCCAGCGCAATGACGATCGCTGCAGATGGCAAGAGCAAACTCAGCAGCAGCAGGGCAGCCCAATACCAGGCAGGCTGCAGCTTGAACCACAGCGGGTCTCCGAAAACGGGTTTGCTGTCTCGCAGCATTTCTTCGCGGCTGGGGCCGCTCTCTGGTCTAAGACCCAGATAGATTTCGGCGGTAGACGGTTCTTCCAGTGACAGACTGGTTTCGTCCGCATCTTCGCTGTCGCCGCTGGATGCCAAAGTCTGCTGGCTGGTGCGTGCAGTTTGGGCGCTCGCAACCTGCCGGTCGTATTCCTCCAGCGCCAGGCGACGGGCCTCGATCTCCTGCGCATGGGTGGTTTTGTAATGGGCTAGCAGTCGTTCTTGCACCGCAGTGTTGTTGGTGATCCGTGCATCCAGCAGCAGGTTGCCTCCTGTGATGCCCGCCAGTATGAACAGGGCAATCACCAGACCCAGTTTGGCAGGTCGTTTCTCAGGCCCCCACAGCCTGTGGTCTACCGAATGCCCTTCAAACCGCCCCTTGGAAAACAGCTCCATCACATTGAATCCGTAGCGCAACCCCAGGTACACCAGAGTGCCCTTGAATACCAGGCCAAATCCGCCCAATACAAACCCGGCCAGTGCGCTGGCAGCCACGATGCAGGCCATAAAGACCAGCGGCCCAACGCGAAACGGAAACTGGAAAATGAAGGGAAGCTTCTTCCAGAACGGTGTGATGGCGGCCTGCTTGTAGTGGATGGTGACGTCTTCGGACACGGTCTGATCTCCAATCTTGCGGTTTGAATCGGGTACGGCCCTGGCTGCGGCGCAAACTGGGCGCAAGTATCACCTATGGCCGCACCGCTGCTGTCACCTGCGTCTTCTGGCGCGTGTGGCTGCTTTGGCGGGTTAGGTGTTTGGTGAAAATGGCCTGTAGCCCCCGTCGGATATTACTGTATCGCTATCAAAACACTAGCATTAGAAAACGGTCACCGGCAGCGGACGTATATGCGCACCGTTCACGCCGCTGGTGTGTCCAGAATCGCCAGCGCCTGTTCCGAGAATTCAATCCACATCGTCTCTTGCAGGATGCCCGCGCCCAGCACGAGGTGGTGCAACTGCGCCTTGCGCGATGTGTCACCGCGGGCAAAATCGCGCGCCTCGATGGCGCGGTACACGGCCAGCTTTTGCCGGTGCAGCTCCAGCCGACGGCGAATGTCATCGGCCAGGCCAGTAGGGCCCACGACGGCCTCGGCGCGCAGGCGCACCATGAACTCGTCGCGCAGGGGTTTGGGGTCCTGGTCTTCTGCCACCCAGCGCTCCAGCTCGACCCGGCCTGCCGGCAGCACCTGGTAGACCTTCTTGCGGCCCCGACCGGATTCGGGCGGCAGGGATTCCACCCACCCCGCAACTTCGAGGCGACCCAGTTCCCGGTAAATCTGCTGGTGTGTGGCGTGCCAAAAATAACCGATGGAACGATCAAAACGGCCTGCCAGGTCGGACCCGGAGCTGGGCTGCTCAACCAGGGCGGTGAGTAAGGCGTGGGGCAGGGACATGGGTGTGTGTTTTGGCGGAAAATTCTATTTTATGCAACCAGTTGCATAGTCGACGGGTTTTTGCGTAGAATTGTGCAACCAGTTGCATAAAGGACCTCCATGACCGCTTATCCTCATATGTTGAAGCCGCTCGATCTGGGCTTTACCACCCTGAAAAACCGTGTGTTGATGGGCTCCATGCACGTGGGCCTGGAAGAGGTGCCCAATGGGTTCGAGCGCATGGCGGCTTTCTACGCCGAGCGCGCCCGGGGTGGTGTGGGCCTGATCGTGACTGGCGGCATTGCGCCCAACGAACGCGGCCGACCCATGAAGGGCGGCGCCATGCTGACCACCGAGGCAGAGGCCGAACACCACCGCGTGGTGACCGATGCCGTGCACAAAGAAGGCGGCAAGATCGCCATGCAGATCCTGCACTTTGGCCGTTACTCGTACCAAAAGGACCTGGTGGCACCCAGCGCCTTGCAGGCACCCATCAACCCCTACACGCCGCACGGCCTGAGCACCGACGAGGTGGAGCAGACCATCGAAGACTTTGCGCGCTGTGCCGGTCTTGCCCAATTCGCCGGGTATGACGGCGTGGAGATCATGGGCTCCGAGGGCTACTTGATCAACGAATTCATCGCCGCCCGCACCAACCACCGCGACGACGACTGGGGCGGCAGTTATGCCAACCGCATGCGTTTCCCGGTTGAGATCGTCCGTCGCGTGCGCGAGCGCGTCGGGGCCAACTTCATCATCATCTACCGCCTGTCGGCGCTGGACCTGGTGGAGGGCGGCTCCACATTGGACGAGGTCATCGAACTGGCGAAGGCGGTCGAGGCGGCGGGCGCATCCATCATCAACACCGGAATTGGTTGGCACGAGGCGCGTATCCCCACCATTGCGACCAAGGTGCCGCGCGCCGCGTTTGCCTGGGTGACCCAGCGGCTCAAGGGCCATGTGGGCATTCCACTGGTGGCCACCAACCGCATCAACACGCCCGAGGTGGCGGACCAGTTGCTGGCCGATGGCTTTTGCGACATGGTGTCCATGGCCCGGCCGTTCCTGGCCGACCCCGACTTTGTGCGCAAAGCCGCCGAAGGCCGTGCCGACGAGATCAACACCTGCATCGGTTGCAACCAGGCCTGCCTGGACCACACCTTCGGCGGCAAGATCACGTCCTGCCTGGTCAACCCCCGTGCCTGTCATGAGACCGAGCTGGTGATAACACCCACCACCCAAGCCAAGCGTATTGCAGTGGTGGGTGCGGGCCCTGCGGGATTGAGCTTTGCAGTCACCGCCGCCGAGCGCGGCCACAGCGTCGAGCTGTTTGACTCTGCCACCGAGATTGGCGGCCAGTTCAACATCGCCAAGAAGGTGCCGGGCAAGGAAGAGTTTTACGAGACGCTGCGTTACTTTGACCGCCAGTTGGCGCTGCGTGGCGTCAAGGTCTCACTGAACACCCGCGTCACCGCCGATGCCTTGACGGCCGGTGGCTTTGACGAGGTGGTGCTGGCCACCGGTGTGACGCCGCGCACACCCGATATCGAGGGCGTGAACCACCCCAAGGTCATGGGTTATCTCGACGTGTTGCGCGACGGCAAGGCCGTGGGCCAGTCGGTAGCGGTTATCGGCGCGGGTGGCATTGGTTTTGACGTGTCCGAATACCTGACGCACTCCGGCACCAGCCCCAGCATGGATGCACCCAAGTTTTATGCCGATTGGGGCATCGACACGGGTTACAGCGATGCGGGCGGTATCAAGGCAGCCCATGCGGAAACCTCGCCACGCAAGGTGCACCTGTTGCAGCGCAAGGAGAGCAAGGTCGGCGATCAGTTGGGCAAGACCACGGGCTGGATACACCGCACCTCGCTGAAGGCCAAACGCGTGGGCATGACGCCCGGCGTGCAGTACCAAAGAATAGACGACGCCGGCTTGCACATCACCGTGGGTGACAAGCAGCAGGTGCTCGCCGTTGACAACATCATCCTGTGCGCCGGGCAGGAGCCGCAGCGCGAGTTACATGGCGCTTTGCAGGCGGCGGGCTGTTCGGTGCACCTGATCGGGGGTGCCGACGTGGCCGCCGAGCTGGACGCCAAGCGCGCCATCAACCAGGGCACACGCCTGGCCGCAACGATTTGATTTCTTCTCACCCCACAACATAACCGGAGCAACCCAATGCATACAGCCCCTACCCACATGACACCCGCAGCAGCCGCGTCCCTTGCCAAATGGCATGCGATGGTGGCCAGCGGCAACCTGCAGGACCTGCCCAGCATCGTGCACCCTGATGCGGTGTTCCGCTCACCGATGGCGATACACCCCTACCAGCCAGCTGCGGCACTGATTTTGGCCTTGAACACCGTGATCAAGGTGTTTGAAGACTTCACCTACCACCGTCAGCTGGCGTCTGACGATGGCCTGAACGCCGTGCTGGAATTCAGCGCCCGCGTGGGCGACAAACAGCTCAAAGGCATAGACTTGGTGCGTTTTGATGACGACGGCAAGATCGTCGAATTCGAGGTCATGGTGCGCCCCCTGAGCGGCTTGCAGGCCCTGGGCGCCGAGATGGGCGCGCGCCTGGCGGAGAAGATGCCGGCGTTCAAGGTCAAGGCCGCAAGCTGATGCATGGGCAGGCGGACCGCCTTGGGCGTGTGTAATGCGGCCGTTGGCGCTATAGTGCCACCAAGCGGCTTGCTCCGCAGGCCCAGGAGATAACGCACTATGGCTATCCAGCACGCCGTATCCGGAGAACCTGTCAGTGTTCTCCCTCCCGCCAGCGCATCGGGCGACCGCCAAACGGTCGCACTCTTCAAGACCAATGAACTTGAGGTCATGCGTGTGGTGCTGCCCAAGGGAAAATCCATGCCAGCGCACAAGGTGGCCGGCGACATCACCGTGCAGTGCCTGGAAGGCTCCATCCGTTTTAACAGTGAAGGTAAAGACCAGACCTTGGGCGTGGGCGACATGCTGTATCTGTCGGGTGGTGTGGTGCACAGCCTGACGGGTGTAGAAGATGCCTGTGCGCTGGTGCACATCGTGTTGCGCAAACCGTGATGGCGAGTCCTGTTCGACCGGCTTGGATGGCGACGGCAGCCAGGTGTCTGTTAGTCGCTTGTGTGTGCCATGTCGTACACGCGCAGCCCGCCGCAAGTGAAGCTTCGCAACCGGACTTTGATACGGAGTTGGCCAAACAATTGGGGGCCGACGAACGCGGGATGAAGCCCTATGTGCTCGTGATTCTGAAAACCGGCCCCAACAAGGTACCTGCCGGGCCCGAGCGGGACGAAATGTTCAAGGGCCATTTCGCCAACATGGGGCGGCTGGGCGCTGAGAAAAAACTGGCGCTGGCCGGGCCTCTGGATGGTGTGGACGGCTGGCGTGGTCTGTTTGTACTGGTCGTTGCCGATATAGAAGAGGCCAAGGCCCTGGTCGCCACAGACCCGGTGATCGTCAAGGGCGAAATGGTGGCCGAATACCACAAATACTATGGTTCAGCGGGCCTGATGGTGGTCAACGACATCCATAAGAAGTTGACTAGGAAGCGCTTCTAGTTGGGCCTGTTGCAACGTTCCGGGAAGCGCTGCATGAAGTCACACTCCCTGGCGCGCATGAATTGTTGAATGGCCTGGGTGCGGGGCGAGCCTGTCGTGACACCGTAGTTTTGCAGTGTGCAGTAGGCCGGGTTGGTGGGGCATACCCCGGTGTTCATTCCAGCGGGCCTTTCACTTTCTTCTCCTGCAGCCGCCTGGACCAGTGCGGTTTGCGCGGATGCTCCAGACTTGTCACCCTTCATGACCTTGACCGCAGTATCGCCCTTGTCACACTTGCTGGCATCCGCGTACTTGATGCCGTCGGGTGTGGTGCAGTTCCAGAAGAAGTCTGTGGCGGCGAATGCAGGCCAGGCAAGGGACGAGAGCAACAGGGCAAGTGCTGCATGGCGGGTGAGATTCATTTTTCAGGTTCCAGTTCAGTGTCAGGCACAGCACACTATAGGGCAGCCCGCCGCGTCCAGCGCGCCACCACCCAGCTACCAGTCTGGTTGATGACCAATCCCAATAACACCGCGCCAGTGCCGGCCCATTGCAGTGGCAGTGGCACTTCACCAAAAAACATGCCGGCTGCTGCCAGGCCCACTACTGGCACCAGCAGCGAAAATGGTGTCACCCTTCCGGCTGGGTGGCGTTGCAGCAGGCCTGTCCACAGCGTATAGGCGAGCAGGGTCGCCAACAGCGCTAGGTATGCCACAGACAGCATCGCCACCAGATCCAGCCCTTGCACCTGCCGAGCCACCGCGTCCCACCCCTCTGACCACACCGCAATACCAAAGAAGGGCAGTATCGGGAACACACTGCTCCAGACAACAAAGTTAAACGGCTCGTAGCTTCCGTGGCGTGTGGCAAAACGCACCACCACATTGGATACGGCCCACATGAAAGCCGCACAGGCAGTGAGCACAAAGCCCACCAGCGTCATCTGCCCGGGTCCTTCGCCGTGGGCCATGGCAATCATGACCAAACCGCACAATGCCATGACCAGTCCCAGCCACTGCCAGCTGCGTCCACGTTCACCCAATAGCGGGGCTGCAAGCAGTAGCGTAAAAAATGCTTGCATCTGCATCACCACCGAGGCCATGCCAGCCGTCATGCCCAGCTGCAAACCCCAAAACAAGAAACCAAACTGGCCAAGGCCTTGGGCCAGACCGTAGGCCACCAGAAAGCGCAGTGGCACCGCCGGCAAGCGCACAAACAGCAAGAACGGCAACGAGGCCGCGCAGAAGCGCAAAGCCCCAAGCACCATGGGGCTCAGCCCTTGGAGGCCGACCTTCATCACCACAAAATTCAGTCCCCAGATGACCACGACGGCCAATGCGCGGAGCCAATCCCCACGGTTAAGCGCCGACTGGCCCCCTTGTGCCGTTTTGCTCATGTGCGTGCCTTAATGGGCGTCAGGGCCCGACCCTGTGCCGCGCGCGCAGCCACAAAGGCATCGAACGCCTGGCTGCTGGTTTTGCCGGGCACATAACCAAAGCTTTGCTTGAGAGCGGAGTTGAGCAGTACTGGGCGGTAGCGCAAGAAGTCCAGTTGCTCCGGTCCGTAGCGGCTCACACCCAGTGCCTTGCCCACGCCAAGTGCGGTTTTCAGCAGCCAGGCCGGCAATACGCGCAGGGGTTTGCCCAGGCGGCGGGCGATTTCCCGCAGTGGCAGAGCGCCGTCGCCCGCCAGGTTGAAGCAACCCGCATGGCGCGTGCGCAGCGCGTGCAGGATTGCGCCGGTCACGTCTTCATCCCAAATGAAGACGAATGGGCTTTCGCTGCCCTGTATGGCCAGCAGGGCCGGTTTTTCAAACAGCGCGGTGATCTGGTTGTCCACACGTTCGCCCAGTATGGTGCCAATGCGCAGCACGGTCTGCAGCAGGGCAGGGTGCTGCTGGCGATACTCGGCCAGCATCTCTTCCACCAGGCGTTTATGGTCGGAGTAGGCAAACACGGTGTTGCCGCGCAGCGCATTGCTCTCGCGTAGCCAGGCAGGGTTGTCTGCATGGTAGCCATAGGCCGCGCCACTGGAGCTGACCACGATGTGCTGCACGCCCTGTGTAATGCAGGCGTCGAGCACATTGCGGCTGCCCAGCACATCTACCGAGTATTCAAATTCGCGGTTGGAGTCTTTCCCAGGTGTGACGATGGAGGCAAGGTGCACCACGGTGTCGATAGCGTGTGCTGCCAGCGTCGCGCCCAGCGTGGGGTCGCGCACGTCTTGCACTACATAGTGCACACCGGGCAGGCGGCGCTCTTGCGGTACCTCGCGCACATCGGCTGCCACAATGATTTGCACGCCTGGCGCACGTGCCAGCGCCTCGACCAGACCGCGACCCAAAAAGCCATCGGCGCCGGTGATAAAAATGCGCTGCGCCGCGCCCGATTGCGAACCACTCATGTTGCGTTGCCTCCGGACAGGTCACCGTCCACTTGCGCGGGAGGGCGACGCCCCCACCAGTCTGCCAATGCCATGCCGGCAATGATGTCCCAGAAACCCCATACGCCGGCCACCACCGCCATCCCGCCCAGCCCATCAAAGAAGCTGAAGATCAGCACCAGGCCGAGACCGGCATTGCGTATGCCCACCTCGATCGTGACCGCCCGGCGGTCATAGTCCGACAGCCTGCACGCGCGTGCGCACAGGTAACCCGTGGCAAAGGCCAGCGCATCGTGCAAGGCAACAGCCAGCAGCACCAGGCCCACATAGTCCAGGAAGTAGCGCCAATTGCCTGCCACTGCGCCCAGGATGAAGGCGATCAGGCAGATGAAACTCAGGATGCGTGCGGGTTTGCGGATTTTTTCCGCCAGGCGCGGCAGGTGCTCGGCACAGGCCACGCCAATGACAAAGGGCAGGCCGATGATGATGACGATATGGCCCGCCATTTCGATTGGGCTCAGCGTAATGGTTTTCAGCAGCGCTGACGCCGTGGGGTGTATGCCGCCCCAGAACGCAAAGTTCAAGGGCATCAGCACAATGGACAGCGCGTTGGACAACGCCGTCATCGACACCGACAGAGCGACATTGCCCTTGGCGCGGTGCGTGAGGATGTTGCTGATATTGCCGGGCGGGCAGCAGGCCACCAGGATCATGCCCAGTGCAATGCTGGGCGCGGGCTGCAGTACCAGGGTCAGGCAAAAGGTGACAGCGGGCAGCAGCAGAAACTGCGCCGCCACACCTACACCCATGGCCACCGGCATGCGCAGCACGCGTTTGAAATCTGCCACCCGTGTGTCCAGCGCAATGCCAAACATCAGGAAAGCCAGCACCGCGTTGAGCACGATCAGAGATGCGGGGTTGAAATGCAATCGGACTTCGTCGACAGGCAGCATGGCTGGCCTTTCAGGAGTGGTGATGAAGAGGCTTGTTTAGACCAGCGATGCTGCAGCGGCACGCACTGCGTTGCGGTAGGTATCCTTGTGCACGTAGTAGGCCATGCGCTCCAGTTTGAGGTAGCTGTAACCGCCCGACAGATCCGGCGTTGGGCCGGACTTGGTGCGGCGCATGGCATCGGCCTTGGGCGAGCCCGAAGCCTGTGCCGCGAAGAAGCGGGCCACCAGCTCGGCCTGCTCGTAGCGGCCCTGCCAGCCTATGCCGCTGGCTTCGATCATGCCCAGCACGGCCAGGTTGTCAAAACGTTGCGACAGGATGTTGAGATACAACTGCGGCGCCATTCCCTGCCAGTTCAGCAGTGCCTTGTCGATAAAGGGGTAGTGCAGGCGGTAGCCGGTGGCGCACAGCACCATGTCGTAGTCCTTGGTGGTGCCGTCCTTGAAGTGCACCGTCTTGCCGTCAAACCGGGTAATGTCGGCCTTCACATGGATGTCGCCATGGCCCAGGTGGTGCAGGATCAGCGAGTTTACCACCGGGTGCGACTCGTACATCTTGTAGTCGGGCTTGGGGAAGCCAAAGCGCACGGGGTCGCCGGTGAACCATTGCAGTACGGTGCTGTCCACCTTTTGCTTGAGCCAGGCCGGCAGATTGATCTTGCCGCCCACGGTGTCGGCGGGTTTGCCAAACACGTACTTGGGCACAAAGTAATAACCGCGGCGCACCGAGATATCCACGCTGTCGGCTGCATGCACGGCGTCCACCGCGATGTCGCAACCGGAGTTGCCGGCGCCCACTACCAGCACACGTTTGCCGCGGAATTGCTCGGCACTCTTGTAGGCCGCGGTATGGATCAGTTCACCATCGAACTGGCCTTCAAACTTCGGCACATTCGGTTCGGACAACGTGCCGTTGGCAATCACCACGCCCTTGAACTCGGCGCTATGGTTTTGGCCGTCGGCGCTGGTCCAGTCCACACGCCACAGCGGAGCGGCACCTTCGCCCACAGGCTGGGTCTTTTGCACACGTGCACCAAAGTGGTAGTGCTGGCGCAGGCCAAAGTGCTCGGCAAAGTCAAAGAAATACTGGCGCATTTCCTTGTGGCTGGGGTAGTCGGCCACCTCGGCGCGCATGGGGAACTCGGCAAACTCGGTCGTGGTCTTGCTGGAGATCAGGTGGGCGGAATCGTAGACGGTGCTGCGTGGGTTGTCCACATTCCACAGGCCACCCACGTCGGTGTGGGTTTCAAAACCCTGGAAGGGCAGGCCCAGCTTCTGCAGGCTGCGCGCGGCGGCCAGGCCACTGGGGCCGGCGCCAATGACGGCGATCTGCGTTCGGGTGTCGACCGGCGTGCCGGTGGAGGGCGGTTGTGTCATCACTGTCTCCGTCATATTTCTATTGATACAAAAATTCAGGCACTGGGCGGGCGTGGGGGCAGGCCGGGAATGGCGGTGGCACCCGCTTCACCCACGCGTGGTTTGCGCGGCTGGCCGAGCAGGATGTGGTCATGCAGCGCAGTTGGCAGCCAGCCCAGCAAGCGCGCCAGCCAGCCCATGCGGCGTGGCAAAACAATGTGTTCACGCCCATGTGCCACGCCGTGCAACAGGGCCGCAGCGGCAGCGTCGGGCTCCATCAAACCCGGCATGGCAAAGCGGTTGCCCGCAGTCAATGCAGTGCGCAAGTAGCCAGGGCTCACCGTGTGTACGCGCACACCGGTGCCACGCATTTCGGCGCGCAGGCTTTCCAGGTAGCGCATAAGGCCGCCCTTGCTGGCGCAGTAGGCGCCATTGCCCGGCATGCCGCGCCAGCCGGCCAGACTGCCCACGCCTACCAGCGCGCCGTGCCCTTGGTCCCGCATACCAACCACAAAGGGCTGAAAAGTTGTCGCCACACCCAAAATATTGATCTCCAGCATGCGGCGCAGCACCGCCAGGTCATCGGCCTGGGCGGTATCGAACCCACCCGCCACACCGGCATTGGCGATCACCAAGTCGGGCATGCCGAAGCGCCCCACCCAGTCGGCCGCGCAGGCCTGCATGGCGGCGGTGTCGGATACATCGGGCGTGTAGACGGCACAGCGGTAGGGCGACAGCGCGGCCAATTCATCAAGCACCGGGCGTTGCAGTCCCACCAGGGCCACGCAGGCCCCCTGGTTCAACAGGGCGCGTACCAGTGCCTGGCCAAATCCACCACAGGCACCGGTTACCACCACGTTTTTGAAATGCATTTGCATGCAGTGGAGCATAATCAGAATGTCTACAGATCTCGAAATATTATTAGATTTAGTCTCGAATTACGGAATTTACTGAGTTTATGGAAAAACAAGCGCCTAGCTTGCGCCTCTTCGAGTTGCTGGAAATCCTTTGCGCCCAAGGCCAACCCATGGGCCTGGCCGATGCCGTGCGCGCGACCGGCTGGCCCAAACCGAGCGTGCACCGCATGCTCAGCCAGTTGGAGGGTGGTGGTCTGCTGACGCGCGGCGTGGGCGGACGCCTGTACACGCCGACCCAGCGGTTGGCCCAATTGGCTGAGAACATTCTGGGCACCGATACCCACCGCGCAGTGCGCCATGCCGTACTGAGCCAATTGGTGGCCGACGTCGGCGAAAGCTGCAATTTGACCGCGCTGAGCGGCGCCGATGTGATTTACCTGGACCGGGTGGAGTCGGCATTCCCGCTGCGCATGGAACTCAAGCCTGGCACACGTGTGCCCATCCACTGCTCGGCCAGCGGCAAGCTGTTTTTGGCGCATCTGGCGCCCACGCGCCGCGCGGCCCTGATGGGCGCATTGCCGCTGGAGCGTTACACCGCCACTACGCTGACCACCCGCGCTGCACTGGAGGACGAGTTGGCACAGATCAAGCGCCAGGGTTATGCCGTAGATGCCGAAGAGTTTGTGGACGGATTGGTGTGTGTGGCCGTGCCGGTCAGCCTGCCCGGTAGCCGTGCCGTGCGCTGCGCCGTGGCCTTGCAGGCACCATCGGTGCGTACGCCGTTGCAGCACATCCTGCTGCAGGTACCCCGTTTGAAAGAGGCTGCGCTGGCCCTGGGCCGCACGCTGGGCTGACGCCCTGCTCAGAGTTTGCAGTTTTTCTTTTTGGCCTCGGCTTCAATTGCCTGGCGGTAGGCCGTCAGCTCAGCCAGATTGGTTTTGGCGTCTACCTGGTCATCCCAGCTGAAAAAACCCAGGCCAAACACCGCCAACGTGGCCACGCCCACGACATTGCCCGCAGTTGTGCTGTTGCTGGTCTGGCGGATTTCTTCGGCCAGTTTTTTCTCGGCTGCCGCAAAATTGCGGTGCTCTTTGACCAGTTCTTCACAGCTCGCGGCTTCGATGAGTTTCTGGTCCTCAGGCGTGATGTGGTTGGACCAAGCGGTGGTTGATCCGCAAAGGGCAAGGGCCACGGCCAGGGAAAGTGCGGGGAGGTTGCGCATAGGAGGGATCCTTTTTGCAAACGGTGAATGGGAATGCCCAAAGTGCTGGGCACCCAATCTAGCGCTGACACCCGGCGCTGTCAATCCACATACGGCTTCGGTTATGCAGCCGCCAGCGCGGCCAGCTCTTCGCGCAAACCTGCGTTCTCTGCTTCCAGTTCCCGGATACGGGATTTGAGTGCGTCCACGCTGTCCTGCACCGGCCCGTCGAATGTCTCGGTTGTCATGCGTTTCCTGGTCTCACGCACGCGCTTGGCCGCCTGTCGCAACTGCTCTTTGCCGCCCAGCGCGGCTGCAACCTGTTCGTCCTCCGGCAGCGTAGCCACCGCAGCGGCTGCGTTGATAGAGATGGTGCCGGACTTGACCGCTGCCACCACTTCTGCCGCAGCTTGTTTTTGAATTTTTTCGATCAGTACGACCTGGTTGCTGCTCAGCCGTGCAACTTTGGCGATGTCTTCCCGGCTTTTGAGTGGCTCTGTGGTCGTTGCGACACCAGCCGCAGCGGCTGGCGTAGCAGCTTCAAATGCGGGTGAGGCACCGTCTGCGTCTGTGGCCGACGCGGCTTTGAGCCTTCTGTCATTCAGAATCTCGCGCTTGCGCAGTGCCAGCACCCCCCGCTGAAAATCCGACACACTGCGGCGCCCCAGATGCTGGTCAATCATCCACAGGTGGACATCTTCCATGGTCTTGAACAAATTGCTTTGCAGGGTCTGGAACGCAATGCCGTGTTTTTGGCAGATACCGTAGCGGTTGTGTCCGTCCACCAGCACATCGCCCCATAGCACCAGGGCGTCCCTGCAGCCTTCTGCCAGCAGGCTGCGCTCCAGCGCGCCATGCTCGTCGGGTGTCAAGGGATCGATATAGGCTTTGAGGTCGGGGTTGACGACGATGTTCATAGGTCTGGGAGCTGGCTGGATGCGGGCAAAGGGCGTGATTGTAGGTGGCCCCAAATCCGCACCCCGTGCGGCCCGCGGAGGCAGATCGAATGCAGTTGGCATAGGCATTGCTTGCCCACGAAGGCAAACTGCACCAACACAAACGAGGAGTCCGCAACATGAACCGCATGGAAGTTACCGAAAAGATCATCAGCACCAAAGTGGCCAAAAGCATCAAATGGGAAGACGTCGCCAAGAAGGTGGGCCTATCCAAGGAATGGGTCACCGCCGCTTGCCTGGGCCAGATGACGCTGGATGACAAGCAGGCCAAAGTGGTCGGCAAGATCTTTGGTCTGACAGCCGAGGAGCAGAAGTGGTTGCAAGTCGTGCCCTACAAAGGCTCACTACCCACCCCCGTGCCCACCGACCCTTTGATCTACCGTTGGTATGAAATCGTCAATGTCTACGGCACCACGATCAAGGAGCTGATCCACGAAGAGTTTGGCGACGGCATCATGAGCGCCATCGACTTCTCGATGGACATCGTGCGCCAGCCGGATCCCAAGGGGGATCGGGTCAATGTGGTTTTGTCGGGGAAGTTTCTGCCTTATAAGCAGTATTGAGCTGCGGTGCTGAGATGGCTGGGCAGGGAAGATCGGGGCCTGATCGCAGGAAGATATGTAGACCCGGTTCAGACACACTGCAGACATTGCCGCCGCTCCGAAGCAGTCATTCAACGTTAGCGCTGCCCGGAACGCAACCCGTGCCGCGAGGCAGCAACCCTTGGCTGCGTGGCCGCGCCGAGCAACTTTCAAAAACTCAACAGAGATGAGCTTCTAGTCAGAGTTAAAGAAGACACGAAACTTTCCATTTTCAAGTGAAAAAACGCGGCCAGATTTTTCGAAGCATAACGTCGCCACCGAATCGCGCTTCAAGACTTCATCTTTGCCGGTATCGTTATTAAAGACCTTTGCCTTTGCACCCAGGCTGTAGATTAGATCAGTGCAGCCGTCATCTTCAGCGACAGCGAGGACAATTTTTGTTCCTTGGCTAAGACAAAGAACTACCTTGCCTTTCTTACCATCGGCGCCAATGATGGCCCAATCACTTTGGCCGTTTTCGTCAAAGTCGCCAACCGCAATGACTGGATTGAATTTTTGTGACTTTGCCCAAGCAACGACGTCGGCAGCGGGCTCAACAGGTTTCCACGAGGGAAAGGATTTAGCGATAAGGGTCTGGCAGGCGACTGGCAGTTGAGCCGGCTTGGCATGCACGCGCCCGCAACAAGCCAAAAAAGCACTCGCCAATAAAACTGAGGTGACTCGAAATGGCTTCACTTGGGTTTTTAACGTCGGCGTTGTCCGGCGGGCAGCATACGCCGTGCGGCGGCCTTTTGCTGCTGCTTGTCCGTGACGAACAACATGTTAGCCCGCTGGCGGCAGTTAGACATTGACCTCTCCATTCCAGATCCAGCCGCGCTGTGTCATTTCCGGACCAAATACATTGCGAAGATACTCTAACGACTCGGCCAATCGGCTACGTTCACTCCACCCATAACTGTGCGGCTTTCCATCGCCGTTGTAGGTAATTGTGGCCGCAATTTCACCGGACAAGAATCTTGCAGCCTCGTTAAAGCCATCGCGAACGATGCGGTATTTCAATTTGCGCCATGTCAATCCGCGCCGGTAATGAGTCACGGAAAAATGGGTATGCGAAATTTTGCAGCTGAGCGTCACCTCTCTGGCTGTGATTGATACCCAGAGTGCCTCTATGTCAGGGCAAGGGGACCCCCATTTAAAGTACAGCACACCATAGCTACTTCGCCCAATTTCGGTTGGCGGCTGAGACAAGTCGGCAACCGCATTCGCAGCTAGGCGTTCATGTAGGAGCTGGAACGATTCCATCTGCTCGCTAACGTAGAAATGATCGGACTACCAACATGTGCGGCGAAGCTGCAGCCTGCTGTTGTGGGTCCGTGTCGATTGACATGTTATCCGGCACTGCCAATGTTCTCGTCTGCCCACTTTAGAAACACAGATAGAAGCTCCTCTAGATTCAATGGTCCGCATGCACCTTTAAATTCGCGATCCTCAACACGGCACTGAAGCCAGTCGTTTTCGCTCGCCCTTTGTACCTTTACTTCGGAGAATGCAACGGCTTCGAGATAGGTATGCGTCAATTGCACTGCCAGTAGCCATCCGGGATTGTCGATGTTCTCGATGTGAACCCCGTACGTATGCTCCCAGTCACCATCGCAATTGGCGAAGTACCACTGCTGAAGCCGTGTCAGAACGTCGCTCATTCCGGATAACGTGAAAGTGACCGGACCACAACATGTACGGCGAAGCCGCATTCATACTGTTGTGGCTCCGTGTTGATTGGCAAGTTATCCATCATTACGACGGCTCAGGATACAACGATAGCTCCAGGCCGAGACCCACTGCACCGGCCTGCCGCACGAGCGTAGGCGGGAAAGTTCGGAACTGAAATCCTTCATCCCGGCACTCCACAGCGAAATCCAGAACTCCAGCCGCTTCCGCCGAGCCCATTAGCAACGTGACATCCGCTTCGTTGGCGCTCAAGAAGGCCAGAGCGTCACGCAGTTGGCCCGGAAAATCGTCAAAGTCGCATTGACTCACCGAAAAATGGGCGCACCCATTTCCGGTTCGATACGGCTTAAGCGAAACGCTGGCCAGCTGCTCGCTCAACATAGGGCTAGTGAATCGGAGCACACAACTCATGAGGGATAACGAATAATGTTTGGCATAGGTTGGCATAGGTTGGCAACTACGGTCGGTCAAACCATTCCCTTGAACGTCAGCTTTCGCCGGCGGATTCAACCGGTCGATGCAACACCTTAAATTCTGCATGAGCAGAAGGAGTGTTGCAAATGAAGAGAAGACCACGGACTCTGTACACCGAGAGCCAGAAGGCTTTGATGTAGGACCGCTGGAAGAAGGGTGAATCCCTCCAGCAGATCGCACAGTTGTTTGACCGAAACCACGGATCAGTACGCGGCATATTGGAACCGACTGGTGGCATACGCCCACCACAGCGCTGCCGTTCCCCCTTGGCCTTAACCCTAGCCGAGCGAGAAGAGATATCCCGCTCCTTGGTTACAGGACAGTCGATCCGCTCCGTTGCGCTCCAACTAGGACGAGCGCCTTCCACCATTAGCCGCGAGATCAACCGCAACGGTGGGCAATGCAGCTATCGTGCAAGCTGGGCTGACCAAGCGGCGTGGGACAGGGCGCATCGCCCCAAGACCTGCAAGCTGGTCCAGCAACGCGGCCTAGCCCACATCGTGGCGGGCAAACTCCAGTTGCAATGGGCACCACAACAGATTGCAGGTTGGTTGAAGCATACTTATCCGTGCGACAGGAGCCACCACGTGTCACACGAGACCATCTACCGCAGCCTCTATATTCAAGCCCGTGGCGCCTTGAACAAAGAGCTACAGCAACATTTGCGACGCACCCGGGCGATGCGGCGTTCGCGTCATCACACCCAGAAGACTGACAACCACGGCCAGATCACTGATACGGTGTCCATCAGGGAGCGGCCTGCATCAGTGGAAGATCGGGCCGTGCCAGGTCACTGGGAGGGGGATCTTCTTTTTGGAAGCATTAACACGCAGATAGCAGCGCTGGTTGAGCGGCAGACGCGCTACGTGATGCTGGTGAAGGTTGCCAGCAAAGACACCGAAACGGTCGTCAACGCCCTGATCAAACATGCGCGCAAGCTCCCACAGGAACTCTACAAGTCACTGACCTGGGACCGAGGCAAAGAATTGGCGGACCACAAGCGTTTCACTTTGGCCACTGACATTGCTGTTTACTTCTGCGATCCTCGCAGTCCTTGGCAGCGCGGGAGCAATGAGAATACCAACGGGCTGCTACGGCAATACTTCCCCAAGGGGATCAATCTGTCGGAGTACTCCCAGGTCCAACTCAATGCGGTGGCCAGAAGATTGAATGAACGTCCCCGGATGACACTAGACTACGAAACGCCTGCTGAACGATTCAGCCAACTTGTTGCATCGACCGGTTGAATCCGCCCCCAGATGCGGACACGACAACAGACAAACAACAGCCGACCGATCCGCTCCAAAGCGATTACTTCAGAACAACAGTATGGTCCGATCTCTTCAAGCGTGCAGCAGTATCTTCACGTGTTCAAACGTTGAGCTGATTGGAGCTAGATCTACAACCTACCTTCGCTAATTTGTCAAAATTTTCTCTAGTCCATAAAGTTGCCATGAGTGATAAGCGACCTCGCAGGAAGTCTCACTTCTAAAGTGCGTCTGCCGCCAGCGGCCATAGAGTTTCCCTGGCTCGGTCAATGTGAGCTCAATAGGGGCCCAGCCTACTGCAGCATCAGGGCAGCGAGCTAGGAAGTCCTTCGTGACCTTAAGCAATACTTCCCCGGCGAAGCTCTTATCCTTCATATTCCCTCTGATGACGACCTCCCCGACTTCAAAGCCCCAGTGCTTCTGTGGGGCACTAACTTGCCTGTACTTGCCCACAATTTTGCCACCATGCTTCTCAAAGCGGACGATGCTAGATGCAGGATAGTTGGCTGTTTCCATCCACAGTCCGTCGAGCAATGCGCCGTCACTCGGTGATGCGTGGGCCCCAATGCAAATGAAGATTAGCGCAGCCGCCATTAGCGAAAGAGCAGACGTGAGCTCACGACGGCGGAATGTCAAGTGGAGTAGCATTTTTTGGGCCTGTAAACAAGTTATGAATGAGATCGATATGAACTGTTGGGCACTGGGCAAAACACTTAAACGACCGCTTCCGCCCCACTGCGGCTGCTACAAAACTTCGGTCGACGAGTTTTTGGACGTGTGATTGGCTTGGGCCAACAACCCCTCAATCAACGCATCCTTCTCCCGCCACAACTGCTGCACCCATTGCGAAAAAGCTTCGCGAAACGCTGGATCCTGCGCGTAGTCGCCAGCCATCAGGTGCGGAGGAATGGGCAGGCTGCGCACGCGCACGATGACCCTGCGCAGTTTGCCGCGCAGGAAATCAGTAAATGAAATAGGCCCGTCGGGGTAAACAATGGTCACATCCAGGATCGCCTGGAACTTGTCCCCCATGGCGTTCAGCGCCATGGCCATGCCGCCGGCCTTGGGTTTGAGCAGGTGGCGGTAGGGGGATTGCTGCTTGGCGTGTTTGGCGGGGGTGAAGCGCGTGCCCTCCAGAAAATTCATCACACTGGTGGGGATCAGCGCATATTTCTCGCAGGCCTTGCGGGTGGTCTCCTGGTCCTTGCCGCGCATCTCGGGGTGCTTTTTGAGGTAATCCTCCGTGTGGCGGCGCATGAACGGGAACTCCAGGGCCCACCACGCGAGGCCCATAACGGGTACCCAGATCAACTGCTGCTTCAGGAAGAACTTCAACAGCGGGATGCGGCGGTTCAGCAGATGCTGCAGCACCAGGATGTCCACCCACGACTGGTGGTTGCTGTTGACCATGTACCAGCTGTGCGGGTCCAGGCCGTCAAGGCCCTGCACGTCCCAAGTGGTGCGCTGGGTCAGCGCCATCCACGCGCTGTTGCCCCAGATCCAGTTTTCGGCAATTCCCAACAGGATGGGGTCTATGCGCAGGCGCACGGCCTTGAACGGCAAGACCAGTTTGAGCGAAGAAAAGACCAGCAGTATGGGCACCCAGAACAGCGCGTTGAGCACCATCAGTAGGGTCGCAATAGTGAATCTCAGGGGGGATGGCAGGAAGGCGAGCATGGCGGGCAGGTATTGGCGGATTACGCTGGTGTTGGTTGGTGCTATCAATAGAGTAGCGTCATACTTAATATTGACGGGGGCTATCGGCCTTTTTCTGTAAAGAAGCACAGGATGTTGCGGCCTTTGGCCTTGGCCTCGTACATGGCCATGTCGGCCTGCTTGAGCAGCTCGGCCCCATCAACGGCACGGCCCAAGAATAGCGTGGCCCCTATGCTGGGCGTGATGTTGTGTTCTGTCCCATGGAGGTGGTAGGGCTCGTTCAGTCTGGTCAGGATTTTGTTCCCTACTGTGTTGGCGTGCAACCTGGCGTCTTCTGCTGTGCCACTCAGGTTCTGTATCAACAACACAAATTCATCGCCGCCCAGGCGCGCCACCGTATCGATGGCGCGTATGCATTCCACCAGACGTTGTGCGACCTCTTGTAGCATCAGGTCGCCCACATCGTGGCCAAAGGTGTCGTTCAGCTCCTTGAACTTGTCCAGGTCCAGGAACAGCAGGGCGCCGTGGGCCTGGTTGCGCTGGCTGGCTGCCAGAGCAGTCTCCAGCCGGTCGTTGAGCAGGCGCCGGTTGGGCAGGCCAGTCAGTGCGTCGTGGAATGCCAGGTGCTCAATCGCCTTGAGCGAGGATTGCAGCTCAGCCTGTGTGGCCAGCAGCTCGCCTTCTACCCGTTTGCGCTTGGAGATATCCATCAGCGTGCCCACCATGCGCAGCGGTTTGCCACTGTCGCTGACCTGCACCACCTTGCCCCGGTTGCCCAGCCACACCCAATGGCCGGCCGTGTGGCGGGCGCGGTACTCCGCTTCGTATGCAGGCAGGTCACCGCACAGGTGGGCGCGCATGGCGTCCAGTGTGCCTGGCAGGTCATCAGGGTGGATCAGGTGGCCCCAGGCACGGCCGTGTGTGCTTTCCAGCGGGTCGCGGCCCAGCATGGCGCAGGAGCGTTCGTCCAGGTAATAGCCCTTTTCCACGCTGAGGTCATGGTCCCAGCGACCCAGGTCGGCGCCCATCAACGCCAACTCCAGCTGCTCGGTGGCGTCGCGCAGGCGGGCCTCGGTGTCTTTACGGGCCTGGATGTTGCGCCCCATGCCCAGCACGCCGATGATGTTGCCGTCTGCGTCGCGCATGGGGGTCTTGATGACCTCATAGATGCTGGGATCGTTGTGCTTGGCCGATGGCATGGTGCCTTCCAGCGTCAGCGACTGCCCGGTCTGGATGACGATGCGGTCCGCTCTGAGGAATTCTTCGGCAAGTGCCTCGCCAAACCAATGGGCGTCATCCGTACCCACTATCTGCGCAGTGGTGGCACCCACGTGTTCTGCGAAGGCGCCGTTGCAGGCCAGGTGCAGGCCTTGTGTGTCTTTGAGCCAGATGCGGTCGGGTATGGTCTCCAGCAGGTTGCGCAGCAGATTCTCACTGAGCCGCAATGCCAGCGTGGCAGCAACATCGTTGGGCAACGGGTCCAGGGGGTTGGAGGGGTGGTCGGTGGCCATGCTCAAGCGCTTCGCCCCTATTTGAGGCTACCCGATAAAAATTGCTGCAAACGTTCACTCTTGGGCGACGCCAGCACGGTGGCCGGATGGCCCTGTTCCTCAATACGCCCCTGGTGCAAAAAGATCAGGTGTTTGGATACCTCGCGGGCAAAGCCCATCTCGTGCGTGACCACCACCATGGTCCGGCCTTCCTGGGCCAGGTTTTGCATGACCTTGAGTACCTCGGACACCAGCTCCGGGTCCAGCGCGCTGGTAGGTTCGTCAAACAGCATCACCTCGGGTTCCATGGCCAGGGCGCGGGCAATCGCCACGCGTTGCTGCTGGCCTCCGCTCAGGTGGGCGGGGTAGCTGTCTTCCTTGCCAGGCAGGCCGACCTTGGCCAGGTATTTGCGGGCGGTCTCTACGGCCTGCTCCTTGGGTACGCCCAGCACATGGACGGGCGCCTCGATGATGTTCTGCAGCACCGTCATGTGGGCCCACAGATTGAAATGCTGGAACACCATGGCCAGCTTGGTGCGCAGGCGTGCCAGCTGTTTGGGGTCGGCAGCGCCCAGCTCGCCATTGGACTGCTTGACCAGGTTCAGCGTTTCACCGGCGACCGCAATGCTGCCTTCGTGCGGCTTTTCCAGCAGGTTGATGCAGCGCAAAAACGTGCTCTTGCCCGAGCCCGAGCTGCCAATGATGCTGATGACATCGCCCGCATGGGCGGATAGGGATACGCCTTTTAGCACCTCATTGGTGCCAAAGCGTTTGTGGATGTTGTCCACCTGAAGTTTGAGTGCTTGTGGTGTCATGGAAAGTAGTTCAGGCGCCCAGCAGCTCACCGGTTTTAAAGGCTTTGGCGCCGGCAATCTTGCCCAGCTCACCCCCCGCCGTCACATAACGGTCGCGGATACGCGCATACAGTGGACCTGTTACGCCGGCTAACACCCGCTGGCTGTGGTTGGCGATGGGGTCAATAATTTCAGCCACCAGATCGCCCGCGTACAGGATTTGCCCGGGTTGCGCGGAGAACACCACAACACCGGCGGACGGCGCGTACAGGGTTTCGGAGCCGGCCAATGGGGTAGCCTGGCACAGCGCAGGCGGGACAACGGGTGTCTCTGCACAAGCCAAAACCGGCAGATGTTGCAGGTAAGTGAATAGGGCCTGCGCATCGGCTTGCGCCAGCACATGGCTGACATCCGTTTCGCCGCGCAATTCGATCGTAGTACTGCAACAGCCTTGGGGCAGGGGTGCAGGGTTGCCGGCCTCCGCCAGTTTATCGGCCAGCCGCCACCAGACGCCGGACAGGCATTCGTCAAACGGGCCACTGCCGGAGTTCTTGGCCAGCAACACCGCCTGGCATTGCAGAAAACGGGTCAAGGGTTCGAACTGGGGCCAGCAGGCTTCTTCGGTGTAGAAGTGCATGACCGATTCGCAATCACAGTGCAGGTCCAGCACATAGTCGGCATCATGGGACAGGCTCAGCAGGCGGTGGCGCAGGCTTTGCAGCTCGGTATCGGGCTTCCAATCCTGCTGCAGGTATTGGCCTACGGCGCGGCGCACCGTGGCCACGTTTGCAACCCCGTCGATACCCAGGGCGTCTTGCACGACCGGCCATACGGCCTTGGCCAGGTCGGGGTAGTGGCGGTTGAAGTTTTCGGACGTGTCCAGGTCAAAACGGCCCATAGGTTTGTGGTCCACGCGTTGGGCCAGGCCAATGGGGTTGGCCACCGGCACCAGCACCACTTCACCCAGCACTTGACCGGCGGCGTCTGCGACTTCCAGCAATGCGCGCAGGTGGTGGGCTACCAGCATGCCCGGCAGTTCTTCGGCATGCAGGCTGGCCTGGATATAAACCTTTGGGCCGCGCCCCGGTGTTCCGAAGTGGAAGCTGGTCAGCGTCTTGTGGCTGCCAAGGCTGGGGGATAACAGGGAATGGTCAACGCGTTGCATAGTTAATCAGTTGAGGACAGAGCTGCGCTACGGTTTGTCCCGCAAGCATACTAGTTTGTCCGTGGTGCCAGATAGGCCAGCAAATGCCGCTCACCCAGCTTGAACAGGCCAATCAGGCAAAACGAGGCGACCAGGTAAATGGCGGCGGCGGCCAGGTAGGCTTCAAACGGCAGGTAGTACTGGGAGTAGATGCTGCTGGCCGCGGCGGTTACATCCACCAAAGAGGGCACGGCGCTGGCCAGACTGGTGGCGTGCAGCATCATGACCACTTCGTTGCTGTACGCGGGCAGGGTGCGGCGCAAAGCACTGGGCAATACTATGCGCAGCATGACCTGGAAGCGGCCCATGCCGTAGGCCTGCGCGGCTTCTATCTCACCGGCGCTGGTTTCGCGGATGGCGCCTGCCAGCATCTCGGCGGTGTAGCCAGCGGTGTTCAAGGCAAAGGCCAGCAGCGCGCAGAAAAATGGTTCTTTGAAGTGGGTCCAGGGCCACACGCTGTCCCAGCGGGTTTGAATCCACTCCAACTGGCCCAGGCCGTAATAGATCAGGTAGACCTGAATCAGCAAAGGCGTGCCGCGAATCACATAGGTATAAGCCCCCACCAGCCAACGCAGCGGCGCCCAGGGCCCGGTCAACAGCAGTGCAAACACGAGCGCCAAGACCGAGCCCACGGCCAGCGATGCAAACAGCAGCGTCAGCGTAGTGGCAATGCCGGTGCCAAACAGGGCGATGTTTTGCGCTTCGAAGATCACTGCAAAATCCATCTACAGCGTCCCCCGCTTGGTGCCAAGGCTGAAGCGGGCATTGAGCCGGCGCAGTGCGATCAGCGATACCGTGGTGTAGGCCAGAAACAGGCCCGCCGTGAACAGGAAAAACATGAACGGCGAGCGCGTGGCGGCACTGGCCTGCTTGGCCGCATAGGTCATCTCTTGCAAGCCAATCAGGCTGACCAGGGCCGTGGCCTTGATCAGCACCAGCCAGTTGTTGGTAAACCCGGGCAGGGCGTAACGCACCATTTGCGGCGCAGTGATGCGGATGAACGTCTGTGTGCGGCCCATGCCAAAAGCCCAGGCGGCCTCGGCCTGGCCTTTAGGGATGGACAACATCGCGCCGCGGAAGGTCTCGGTCATGTAGGCGCCGTAGATAAAGCCCAGCGTGAGCACACCGGCCACAAAGGGGTTGATGTCCACCGTGGCCTCGCTTCCCATCCACTCCAGCGCATTGTTCAGGCCAATGGTGCCGCCATAAAAGATCAGCAGCATCAGCACCAGGTCGGGTATGCCGCGAATCACGGTGGTGTAGGCGGTGGCCAGCCCCACCCACACCGGGCGGCCAGAAAGTTTGGCGCCAGCGCCCAACAAGCCCAGCGCGATGGCTACCAGCAGGGCCGATACCGACACCCCCACGGTCAGGACCGCGCCCTGCAGGATGGCCGAGACATAGGCGTTCATAAATCGCGGTCGGGCGCGTGGCCGGATGGCAGTGGTTTATTTGCCGTAGACGTCAAACTTGAAGTACTTGTCGTTGATCTTCTTGTAGACACCGTTTTCACGAATGGTTTTGATGGCGGCGCTCAGTTCGGTCTTCAGTGCGTCCTGCCCTTTGCGCAGACCGATGCCTGCACCCCCGCCGAAGTATTTGGGCATGAACAACTCGTCACCCTTGAGCTCAAAGTCCTTACCCTCGGGTTTGCTCAAAAAGCCGCCGGTCACTTCCACATGGTCGGCCACGGTGCCGTCCAGTCTTCCGGCGCGTATGTCCAGATAGACCTGGTCTTGTGCTTCGTAAGACACCACGTCCACACCCACGGTCTTGAGTTCACCCAGGGCGTATTTCTCTTGTGTGCTGGCCTTCAGCACGCCGATTTTCTTGCCCTTTAGTGATGCCGGGCCGGTGTAGTTGAAGGTTTTTTTGGTCACCACGCGGCTGGGCGTGTTGTAGTACTTGTCGGTGAATGCAATCTGCTTCAGGCGGTCTTCGGTGATGGACATGGAGCTGATGATGACGTCGTATTTGCGCGCCATCAGGCCGGGGATCATGCTGTCCCAGCTTTGTTCTACAAACACACACTTGCGTTTGATTTGCTCACACAGGGCGCTGGCAATGTCAACGTCAAATCCGGCGGGTTTACCATCTACCTTGTAGGTGAAGGGTTCGTAGGTGGGGTCGATAGCGACCTTCAAGTCTTTGCCCTGGGCAAACGATGCGGCGCTCAAGGCCCCCAAAAAAACGGCCAACAGTATCTTTTTCATGCATGCACCTCGGAAAAGCCAAAATTTCATTCTACGGGCAGCACCCCCTCCAAATTGCCGGGGTTTTCAGCAAGATCATCTTTAGGCAGCACTGTTGGGCGTAAAACCTTAAAATAGGGGGTTACCCCGAAAGCACCATGAACGCCCCAGTCGACGTCTCCTTTTTCGCGCGCGCCGCAAAGCCGCTGACCAGCTACCGCAAGTACTGGGCCGCACGCTTCGGCACGGCCCCCATTTTGCCCATGAGCCGGGCTGAAATGGACAAGCTCGGCTGGGACAGCTGCGACATCATCCTGGTCACCGGCGACGCCTATGTGGACCACCCCAGCTTCGGCATGGCCGTCATCGGCCGCATGTTGGAGGCCCAGGGATTCCGGGTCGGCATCATCGCCCAGCCTGACTGGACCAGCGCCGAGGCCTTCAAGGCCCTGGGTAAACCCAATCTGTTCTGGGGCGTGACCAGCGGCAACATGGACTCCATGATCAACCGCTACACCGCCGATCGCAAGATCCGCAGCGACGACGCCTATACCCCCGGTGATGTGGGCGGCAAGCGCCCCGACCGCGCCGCCATCGTCTACAGCCAGCGCTGCCGCGAGGCCTTCAAGGACGTTCCCATTGTGTTGGGCGGTATCGAAGGCAGCCTGCGCCGCATCGCCCACTACGACTACTGGTCCGACAAGGTGCGCCGCTCGGTGGTGGTGGATGCCAAGTGTGACTTGCTGCTGTACGGCAACGCCGAACGCGCCATTGTCGAAATAGCCCACCGCCTGGCGGCACGCGAGCCGGTCGAGAGCATCACCGATGTGCGCGGCACCGCCTTTGTGCGCCGCCCGGACGACGAAACCGGCAAGGGCTGGATCGAGATCAACTCCACCAGCGTGGACGCGCCGGGCCGGGTCGAATCCCACATCAACCCCTACATGACCACCTCGGAGCAGGCGGCTGGCCAGGGCAGTACCTGCGCCAAGGAAGATGCGGAAAAGGACGGTGCTGCAGTTGCTATTAAAACCGTAGCGTCTGTATCAGCATCGGCGGGGGCTACAGGCCAGAATGGCTTAAAGACTCCGGTCAACGACAGCATCAAGCCGCTGACCTTCATGCCCAACCCGAACATGCAGCCCGCATTGCACGGCCTGGGCAGCTACAAGGTTCCGCCCCGCGACCGCTCTGTCATCCGCCTGCCCAGCTATGAGCAGGTCAAGAGCGACCCCATCCTCTACGCCCACGCCAACCGCGTGCTGCACCTGGAGACCAACCCCGGCAATGCCCGTGCATTGGTACAGGCCCACGGCGAAGGCGTTACGGCGCGTGATGTGTGGATCACACCACCGCCGATCCCGCTGACCACGGCCGAGATGGACTTTGTGTTTGATCTGCCCTACGCCCGCAGCCCGCACCCCAGCTACGCGGACGAGAACGGCAGCCACGACCACGCGACCAAGATCCCTGCCTGGGAGATGATCCGCTTCAGCGTCAACATCATGCGCGGCTGCTTCGGCGGCTGCACCTTTTGTTCGATTACCGAGCACGAGGGCCGCATCATCCAGAGCCGTTCCGAAGAATCCATCATCAAAGAAGTGGAAGACATCCGCGACAAGGTCAAGGGCTTCACCGGCACCATTTCGGATTTGGGCGGTCCCACAGCCAATATGTACCGCCTGGGCTGCCGCAGCCCCGAGATCGAAGCCGCCTGCCGCAAGCCCAGCTGCGTCTACCCCGGCATCTGCCAGAACCTGACCACCGACCACGGCCCGCTGATCAAGATCTACCGCCGCGCACGTGCGCTCAAGGGCGTCAAGAAAATCCTGATCGGCTCCGGCCTGCGCTACGACCTGGCGGTGAAGAGCCCCGAGTACGTCAAGGAACTGGTGCAGCACCATGTGGGCGGTTACCTGAAGATCGCGCCCGAGCACACCGAGCAGGGCCCGCTGACCAAGATGATGA
>JAZKDY010000035.1:0-4744 GCA_040387325.1 Pseudomonadota bacterium
GCGCCAAAGACTCCGAATTCGTCTGGATCATCGATCCGCTGGACGGCACCACCAATTTCATCCACGGCCTGCCTGTGTACTGCGTCAGCATCGCGCTGGCCGTCAAGGGCAAGGTCGAGCAAGCGGTCGTCTACGACCCCACGCGCAACGACCTGTTCACCGCCACCAAGGGCCGTGGTGCGTTTTTGAATGACCGGCGCATCCGCGTCTCCAAACGTATCCATTTGAAAGATGCGCTGCTGTCCACCGGCTTCCCCTTCCGCCCCGGTGACAACTTTGCCAACTACCTGACCATGATGGGCGACGTCATGAAACGCACCGCCGGCCTGCGCCGCCCTGGTGCCGCCGCGCTGGACCTGGCCTATGTGGCTGCCGGATACACCGAAGGATTCTTCGAGACCGGCCTGCAGCCCTGGGATGTAGCCGCCGGCTCCTTGCTGGTGACCGAGGCCGGTGGCCTGGTCGGCAACTTCACCGGCGAGGCCGACTTTTTGGACCAGCAGGAGTGCTTGGCCGGCAATCCGCGCATCTACGGCCAGCTGATCAGCATCCTGGGCAAATACAGCAAATTCGCCAGCGCCGGCGAAAAGGCCGCGCTGCGCCAGGCGCGCCACGCGCAGGTTGCAGATACCGCAACGGATGTCAGCGACGCGGCAGAAGACGCAGCCCCCGAGACCGACAGCGCACCGCTGTAAGTCTGCTTATAGCTCCAGGGCCTCCACCGGCACCGGTCGGCCAAAGAAATAGCCCTGAAAGGCCTTGCAGCCGATTTTGAGCAAAAAGTCGCGCTGCCCGGCTGTCTCCACCCCCTCGGCGACCACGCTCAGGTCCAGGCTGTGGGCCAGGCTCAGGATGGTACGGGCGATCGCTGCATCGTTCGGGTCGGTCAGCACATCGCGGACAAACGACTGGTCGATCTTGAGCTGGTCCAGCGGCAGCCGCTTCAGGTAGGACAGCGACGAATAACCGGTACCAAAGTCGTCCAGCGCAAAGTTGACGCCTATCGAGCGCAGCTCCCCCATCTTGACAATCACGTCGTCAAAGTCACTGAGCAACATGCTCTCGGTCAGCTCCAGCTTGAGCCGGTAGGGGTTGGCACCGCTTTCGCGCAGCAAATCCAGCAACTGGTCTGTGAACTCGGGGTGGCGGAACTGGCGCGCGCTGACATTCACCGCCATGGTCAGCTTGCGTGTAGCGGCACTGGTATTCCAGGCCACCAGTTGTGCGCACGCCGCTTGCAACACCCATTGGCCCAGCGGAATGATCAGGCCGGCCTGCTCCGCCACGGGGATGAACTCCGCAGGAGACACCATGCCGCGCTGCGGGTGCTGCCAACGCAACAGCGCCTCCACACCGGTGATCACACTGTGTTCGTCAACCACCGGCTGGTAATACAACGTGAACTCCTGGTGCTCCAGGGCGTGGCGCAGATCAATCTCCAGCACGGCACGCGCGCTGGCGGCGGCCTGCATCACCGGGTCAAAAAAGCGCAGCGTGTTGCGCCCCGCCGCCTTGGACTGGTACATGGCCAGGTCGGCCCGTTGCAGCAACACATCGACACTTTGCTCGTGGTTGAAAAACAGCGTGACACCAATACTGGGAGAACTGTGGTGCGGCTGGTCACCCAGCACAAAGTGCCGGTTGATCGCCGTCAGAATCTTCTTGGCAATCGCTTCGGCCTGCCCGGCGGCGTCGATCTCGACCGAGCCCAGGTCCTCCAGCATCACCACAAACTCGTCACCACCCAGCCTGGCAACGGTATCGATCGCACGCACACATTCGGTGAGCCGGGTTGCAACCTGCTTGAGCAACTCGTCACCCATGTGGTGGCCACGCGTGTCGTTCAAAACCTTGAAGTTGTCCAGATCGATGAACAGCAGCGCCCCGTAACAGGACCTGCGCGCGCTGGACGCCACGGCCTGGTTCAACCGGTCAATCAGCAGGCGGCGGTTTGGCAAGCCCGTCAGGGCGTCATAAAACGCCAAACGTTCAATATCTGCCTCGGCCTGTTTGCGGGCACTGATTTCGCGCCCGGTACCCCGGTAGCCGGTGAATACACCCTTGTCATCGAAGATGGGTGCTCCACTGATCGATATCCACATGGCGCTGCCATCAGGACGTCGGCGCAGCATCTCGAAATCTTGAAATGTCTTGTGGGCATCCAGGGCGACCCGGTGCTCGGCCCACTGAGCCGGACTGACGCCCTCGACCTCCGAGTCCCATCGCCTCTTCCCGATGAAGCCCTCCGCCGGCAAGGCCCGCAACCCCTCCAGGTCTCCGTCCACACGGACAAAGCGGTACTCCGTGTCCTGCTCCCAATACCAGTCCGAGCTAAGCGCGCTCAGGCTCCGAAAACGCTCCTCGCTTTGCTGCGCCGCGGCCAATTGATCAGCGGCGGCCTGCAACGCCGCACGTTCGCTGGTGATGTCCTGCACCACACCAAATTCAGCCTTCACCACACCCTGCTCAACCTGCCGGTGCATGCGCGAACGGATCCACAGGACCTGGCCATCCGGCCTGCGCCAGCGGTACTCCACGATGTCACCGTTCATCTGCTTGACGGCATTTTTGACCAGGGGCTTGTGCTCATCAGCCACCCACTCCATGTGTTCACCCAGTGGGGCCGACTGCGCGTTACCCAGATTGCCAATGGCGCAGTAGCCGCGCGACAGCCGCACAACAGCATCACCGGGGTACACCACCCAATGCCCCACCTTGGCCACCGATTCGGTGATCTCATGCAGGGTCACCTGGCGGTTGAGCTTTTCATTGGTCTGCGCCAGTTGCCGTTCGCCGGCCACCACCGCGGCCTGGGACATGCGGTCCACCGTCACATCGCGCAGGTAGAACAGGATGTAGGACTCGCCCTGCACCTCCACCAACACGGCGTTCATGCAGATCAGGCGGTGCAGACCGTTGGCAAGCACCATGGTGATGTCCAGATCACGCACCCGTTTGCTGGTTTGCAAGGGCTGCAGCGCCTGCACACGCGCCAGCTCATCGGGCCAGTGACCAATCTGTACCGCAGTGCGCCCCAAGACCTCTTCGCGGCTGTAGCCCGTCAGCTTGAGCCATTCCTCATTGACCGCGATGATGGAGGCATCGCGGGCCCGCGTCAGCGCAATGGCCTCCGGGCTTTCCATGAAGATGGCTTGGAAAAGAGCATCCACCAAAAGACTTTCAAATCGGGCAGCCCCACCGGAGGCTGCGGCACACGGCAGCCACAAGCGTAGCACCGTTTACCCTGAAAAGACACTGTTGATAGACTCCCCGGGATGAGCGACGCCGACAAGCAACACACCCCCATGATGCAGCAGTACCTTGGACTCAAGGCTGCCCACCCCAACACCCTGCTCTTCTACCGCATGGGTGACTTTTACGAGATGTTTTACGGCGATGCCGAGAAGGCGGCCCGCCTGCTGGACATCACGCTGACCCAGCGCGGCCAATCGGCCGGTGAACCGGTAGTGATGGCCGGCGTGCCCTTCCATGCGATGGAAGGCTACCTGGCCAAGCTGATTCGCCACGGCGAGTCAGTGGCCATTTGTGAACAGGTGGGCGAGGTCACCGGCAAGGGCCCGGTGGAGCGTAAGGTGGTACGGGTGGTGACGCCGGGTACGCTGGTGGATGCCGAACTGCTCAGCGAAAAGTCTGAATCCGTGCTGATGGCCGTGCACCAGGGCCCGCGCAACCGCTGCGGCCTGGCCTGGCTCAGCGTCACCCAGGGCATGGTGCACCTGGCCGAATGTGCGCCCGACGCCGTGCCGGAGTGGGTGGCACGTGTCAGCCCCAGTGAACTGGCCTACAGCGCTGGCGCCACACAGGCCTTTGAAGACCGGCTCAAACGCCTGCGCATGAACAATGGTGGTACCACTGCGCTGTACACCACGGCCCGGCCCGAATGGCAGTTTGACCCCGCCTTGGGCCAGCGCAAACTGCTGGACGCGCTGCAGGTCGCCAGCCTGGCCAGCTGGAATGCCCAGGACCTGCCCTTGGCCCACGCCGCGTGCGCCGCTCTGCTGGGTTATGCCGAGCACACCCAGGGCCGCGCGTTAACCCACATCAGCGCCGTGCAGGTGCAACGCGACGGCGAACTGATTGATCTGCCCCCCACCACGCGGCGCAACCTGGAGCTGACCCAGACCCTGCGCGGCGAGGATTCGCCCACACTGTTCTCACTGCTGGACACCTGCATGACCGGCATGGGCAGCCGCATGCTCAAGAGCTGGCTGCTGGCGCCGCGGCGCGACCGTGCCCAGGCACAACAGCGGCTGGATGCAATAGCCACCTTGCGCAGCGGCACGGTGCAATCGTCCACACTGGCGTTGTGGCAAGGCCTGCGCCTGCAACTCAAGGGCAGCGCGGACGTGGAACGCATCACCGCCCGCACGGCACTGCGCCAAGTGCGCCCGCGCGAACTGGTCGCCCTGGTGGTTACGCTACAAAAAACAGAGCTACTAGCCCAATCGATACGGGGGCTAGAAGCCTATTTGGCTAACATCGCTTTGGATCTGGAGCCCCCGGTTGACTGTTCTGCGCTACTGCTCCAGGCCATAGCGGCCGAGCCATCGGCTCTGGTGCGCGACGGTGGCGTCATCGCCACCGGTTTTGATGCCGAGCTGGACGAGCTGCGCGCCATCCAGACCAACTGCGACGACTTTTTGCTAGACCTGGAGGGCCGCGAACGCGCCCGCACCGGCATCACCAACCTGCGCGTGCAGTTCAACAAGGTGCACGGCTTCTA
>JAZKDY010000036.1:0-2520 GCA_040387325.1 Pseudomonadota bacterium
GTCCAGGATTGTGATTCCTGTTGTCGTGGGTTCGAGCCCCATCAGCCACCCCAACTGATAAATGAAAAGCCTGCTATTGAATAGATAGCAGGCTTTTTTCTTTGTGAAGCTACCACAACCGTGCAAGGAAACCCCCATGAGCGATGACACCAAAGCCTGTCCTGTTTGTGCGGAGACCATCAAGGCCGCGGCGATCAAGTGCCGCTTCTGCAACACGGACTTGCTGGCCTATGCCGCAGCCAAGGAGACCGAGGCGGAGCGGGTTTTGTTTGCTGGCCACCCGGCGGTCATCTTCTCGATGTGGCAATGGCTTGCCGTCGTGTGCACACTGGGCCTTGCCTACCTCTACTACTGGATCCAGGGCTTGTCCACCCGGTACGAAATCACCACCCAGCGGGTGCGTGTGGAAGAGGGTATCTTTTCCAAAGCCAAGGAAAGCGTGGAGCTGTTCCGCATTGACCACTTTGATGTTCTCAAGCCCCTGGGGATGCGCCTGGTCGGCCACTGCCAGTTGGAGTTGCGTTCCAGCGATACCAATTTTTCAACCGTGGTGATTTTTGGCGTCCCGGACTTGGAGGCCTTGGCCGACACCTTGCGGGAGTGCTCACTGCGTGAGCGCACCAGAAGGCGGGTCACCACCCTGGTGCAGGCCTGAGGCTGTCAGTCTTTCGGGCGAAATACCAAGGTCAGCGATGGGATTACCTTGCCGTCCACATCGGGCGGTAGCTTCTCGGTTTTGTCGATGGCGTTGATCACTGCGTCATCCCACGACTTCACGCCGCTGGATTTGACCAATTTCCGGCTGATGATGGTCCCATCCGGTGAGGTGCGGACCTCCACATCGGCCACCGGATTGCCGCTCAGGGTCTCGGTGTAGGTGATGTTGGGCTTGATGCGGGCGACGATGCGTCCAATATAGCTGGCCGACGGCCCGGACGACTGCTTGGCAGACCCCCTGGCGTTGACATCCCCCGAGCCTGTAGCCTGGTCCGCCATGCGGTTCATGCGTTCGATTTGCAGTTTGCGCAGTTCCGCCACTTTTTTGGCATCCGTCTCAGTTTTGGCGGATTGTGTCTTTTGCAGTTCCTGCTGCAGTTTCTTGTCGCGGGCCAGTTTTTCTCGCAACTCGGTCTCGCGCGCCTCCTTCTCATCTTTCAGCTTCTTGGCCTTGATGGCGTCCTTTTGGCGCTTGTCCAGTTCCAAGCGTTCCTGCTCCAACTGCTTCTCCTTTTGCAGCTTGGCTTTTTCCCGGGCAATGGCGATGCTGGGATCGGGCCCTGGCGTGACCGGTACTGGAGGCGGGGCGATGACCTCTTTGGCCACCGGAGGCTGCACGACGGGTTCGGGTGGTGGTGGGACGGGGTCGGGCGGTTTGGGGGCGGCTTGCACGGGCAGGGCCGACCACAGTTCCGCCTCCACGGTGACAGGGGTGGCATCACGTTTCCACTGTACACCCAGTGTCAGCACGGCGAGCAACAAACCATGAGCCACAACGGCGAGGGTGAACGCGCGCAACATGCCCGGAGTGGGGGGCGGCGCAAATTCCATGCGTGCTGACTGTGCGTTCATGGCAGGCTTTAGGTGCTTTGCGGCGTGTTGCGGTTTCAGTTGGCGAGTTGCACCGACAGGCCCACCCGCTGAATGCCGGCGCGCTGCAGGGTATCCATGACCCTGACCACACTTTCGTACTTCACATTCTTGTCGGCGCTGATGACAACGGCAGAACTGGCGGCGACCGCCGCGTCACGGGGGCCTTGTGCATTCTTGACCGCGCTGGCCAGGTCTTTGAGCGTCAGGGAAGTGGTTGTGTCCTTGACCTTCATTTCCAGGCTGTCGTTCTTGCCCAGCACGATCTGGATGATCTGGTCGGGTTGACGAGAGGCCTTGCCCACGCTGGGCAGGTCAATCATGCTGGGTGTGATCAGCGGTGCAGTCACCATGAAGATGATCAGCAGCACCAGCATCACGTCGATGAAAGGCACCATGTTGATCTCATTGATGGTGCGCCGGCCGCGGCCGCGGTGAGAGACGGCTGGCATGGTCAGTGTGCGGCGCTGGGCTGCGCGCCCACATTGCGCTGCAAGATGTTGGAAAACTCTTCGATGAAGGTTTCCTGGTGCGTAGCGATGCGGTCGATATCGCGGGCGAACCGGTTATAGGCCACTACTGCCGGAATGGCCGCAAACAGGCCAATGGCGGTGGCCACCAGCGCCTCGGCAATGCCCGGTGCAACGGTGGCCAAGGTGACCTGGGTCAGGGCTGCCAAACCGACAAAGGCGTGCATGATGCCCCATACGGTGCCAAACAGGCCAACATATGGCGACACAGAACCGACGGAGGCCAGGAAGGACAGGTTGGTTTCGATCACGTCCATTTCGCGCTGGAAACTGGCTCGCATGGCACGCCGGGCGCCGTCCATCAGCGTGCCGACATCGGTGATGCGTCGCTCGCGCAGTTTTTGGAACTCGCGCATGCCGCTGGCAAAAATACGTTCCATGGGGCCACCTTTGCCCGCGCTCT
>JAZKDY010000036.1:2530-5654 GCA_040387325.1 Pseudomonadota bacterium
CTCTTGGACGCGTCCGCAAACAGATCATTCAGACTGGAGCCGGACCAGAATTCACGCTCGAATGCTTCGTTGAGTGATTTCACGCGGTTCAGCGCAAAGTATTTGCGGAATATGGCGGCCCAGCTGGATATGGACACCACCATTAAGAGCAGCATCACACCCTGGACGACGAAGCTGGCGTTGAGTACCAGATGGAGAATGGACAGGTCTTGGTTCATTGCAGCGGTGAAGTGGGAATTAAAGCAAAAGTGCACGCAGGCGGGCTACCGCTTCCTGCAGATGCTCCATGGAACTGGCAGTTGAGAAGCGCACAAAATTGTGTGTGTGTGCAGCGCCGAAATCGCGGCCCGGTGTGATGGCAACGTGGGCCTTGTTCATGACTTCAAATGCAAAGTCCCAACTGTCTTTGACGCCCAGTTTGGCACAGGCGGCGCTGCAGTCGGCCCAGGCGTAGAAGGCGCCATCGGGCATCACTGGAACGGTCAGCCCCATGGCATTGAGTTGCGGTATGAAGTAGTCGCGCCTGGCCTTGAACTCGCTGCGGCGTTGTTCGTATAACGCCAGGCTTTCGGGTTCGAAACAGGCCAATGCTGCATGTTGGGCAATGGTGCTGGGGCAGATGAACAGGTTTTGTGCCAGGCGTTCGATGACGGGCACCAGCTTTTCAGGCACCACCATCCAGCCCAGGCGCCAGCCCGTCATGTTGAAGTATTTGCTGAAGCTGTTGATGCTGATGATGTCGTCATCCAGCGCCAGCGCGGTGTGCCCGTACTGGGCCTCAAAGCTCAAACCCAGGTAGATCTCGTCCACGATGGTGATGCCACCGTGCATTTGCACGACGCGGTGGATGTCGCTGAGCGCGCTGGGGTGGATGGAGGTGCCTGTGGGGTTGGAAGGAGATGCCAGCAGCACACCGCGCGTGCGCGGGCCCCATTCGGAGCGCACGGCGTCGGCGCTGAGCTGGAAGCGGTCTTCCGCCGTGGTCGGCACCAGCACCGCGCAGCCTTCCGCTGCGCTGACAAAATGCCGGTTGCAGGGGTAGCTGGGGTCTGGCATCAGAATCTGGTCACCTGGCTCAACCAGGGCCATGCAGGCGAGGTGCAGGGCGGCGGAAGCACCCGCGGTCACCACAATCCGGCTGGCGGGCACGTCAACGCCAAAGCGTTGCTTGTACCAATGGCTTATTCGTTCGCGCAACAGCGGCAGGCCGGTAGCGGGGGTGTATTGCGTGAGACCGGCGTGGATGGCGCGTTCTGCGGCCTTCTGGACCAAGGGCGGGGCCGTGAAGTCGGGCTCGCCAATGTTCAGAAAAATCATGGGCGAGTCGGTGTGCGCGACTTCCTGGCCCAGGGCTGCAGCAGCCTTGGCTACCTCCATGACGTAAAACGGTTCTATTTTTTGCGCGCGTGACGAGATCTGCATGGGGGCTGGCAGCGCTCTCAGGCGCGGGGCTTTTTGCTCTGGCCGCGGTCGGATTCCACTTCGGCGGCGCGCAGCGCAGGGGCTATGCCGTTGAGCACAGCGTTCACATATTTGTGCCCGTCGGTGCCACCGAACTCCTTGGCCAGCTCGATGCATTCATTGAGCACGACACGCCACGGGACGTCCAGGCAGTGGCTCAATTCATAGGCTCCAATCCACATGATCGCGTGTTCAATCGGCGAGATTTCGGCCATGGGGCGGTCCAGCAAGCGCGTGATCAGGTCGTCCAGCCGCGCCGCTTCGGCGATACAACCGTGCAGCAGGGCATCGAAATGCACGGCGTCGGCCTTGTTGAACCCGGCGAGATCACGGGTAAAGCTGTCGATGTCGTCGACCGCATTGCCGCCCACCAGATGTTGGTACAGGCCTTGCAGTGCGAATTCGCGCGACCGGCTACGGTCGGACTTGCTGCCGGCTTTGCGGGCGCCTGTGCTGGTCAGGCCGGTACGCGCCTGGCGGGGAGGGCGCTTGGCGGAGGCCGGAGTATTCATATCGCTCATTACAGGTTCTCCAGCAGGTTAGCCATTTCAACGGCCACACGGGCGGCATCGCGCCCTTTTTCGACCTGGCGGGCAATGGCTTGGGGCATATCTTCTGTCGTCAGGATGGCGTTGGCGATGGGCAATTGGTAGTCCAGTGAAATGCGGGTTACGCCGGCACCAGCTTCGTTGGCGACCAGTTCAAAATGGTAGGTTTCACCACGGATGATGCATCCTATAGCGACCAGGGCATCGTAGTTGGCTTTTTCTGCCATGGCTTGCAGTGCCACGGGCACTTCCAAAGCACCGGGCACGGTCAGGTGTTCGATGTCCTTTTCGGCAACACCCAGCTCCACCAATTCGGCTTTGCAGGCCTGCGCCAGCGCATCCGTGATTCCGGCATTGAAGCGGGCTTGCACGATACCGATCTTGAGCCCCTTGCCATTCATGCGGTCATCGGTGGAGGCAACACTGCCTTTGTCTGCGCCAAACATAGTTTCCCTTTCAGTGGAGGACGGCGTTGAAGCGCTGCCCCTAGCCAATTTATTTGTTGATATAGCCTGTGATTTCGAGACCGTATCCGGTCATGCTGGGCATGCGGCGTGGGCTGCCCATCAGGCACATTTTGTGGACGCCGCACTGGCGCAGGATTTGTGCACCAATGCCGTAGGTACGCAGGTCCATGCGGCCGCGTTCCGGCGCATGGGCTGGCCGCGCAGTACCTTCAAACTGGGCGAGCAATTGTTCGCCGCTTTCGCCGCAATTGAGCAAAACGACAACGCCTTTACCTTCCGTTGCAATATGCGATAGCGTGGCATCCAGGCTCCATGAGTGCATGGTGCGACCGACTTGCAGGGCATCCAGAATGGACAGCGGTTCGTGCACACGCACGGGAATAGTGTCGGACTCCGTCCACTCGCCACGGACCAAGGCAAGGTGCACGCCTTTACCGGTGGTGTCGCGAAACGCATGGGCTGTGAACTCGCCAAACGCAGTGTTGATGGTGTGGGTGCCCATGTTTTCGATCAGCGACTCCACGCGGCTGCGGTAGGCAATCAGATCGGCGATCGTGCCGATCTTGAGGCCATGTTCCGCGGCAAACAGTTGCAGATCGGGCAGGCGCGCCATGGTGCCGTCGTCTTTCATGATTTCGCAAATCACCG
>JAZKDY010000036.1:5664-8457 GCA_040387325.1 Pseudomonadota bacterium
ATGCGGGTGAGCAGCCTGCCATCACCGCCAGGTCACAGCCCGCCTCGGTATGGCCTGCGCGCATCAACACCCCGCCATCCACGGCCTGCAGGGGGAAGATGTGGCCGGGCTGCACCAGATCGTCTGGTACCGCACCTTTGGCTACCGCTGCCTGTACCGTGCGGGCGCGATCGGCAGCCGAAATGCCAGTGGTGACGCCTTCCGCCGCTTCAATGGATACGGTAAAGGCGGTGCCTTTCTTGTCGCCATTGCGCACTGTCATGGGGGGTAATTGCAGTGCTTCGCAACGCTCGCGAGACAGTGTCAGGCAAATCAGTCCGCGACCAAACCGCGCCATGAAGTTGATGGCGTCGGCCGTGACATGGTCAGCCGCCAAGACCAGGTCGCCCTCGTTCTCGCGGTCTTCTTCGTCCACCAGGATGACGATGCGCCCGGCGCGCATGTCGGCCACGATGTCTTCTACGGAGGAAATGGGCACAGGATTCTGGGGCTTCATGGTGTCAATGGTATGGCAGGGAATACCCGCTATTGTCCCAGATGGAGGAGGGCACCGCAGCGAAACCAGCCTTGTGGCTGCGGTTGGCGGGGCCGCTGGCGCGTCTTGACTCAGTCCGGCAATGCAATCTGGTTGTCTACGCTGAACTGGTAATCCTTGAAGATGTGCTCTGCGCTCAGGGTCTGATAGCTGCCATCCGCCAGTTTGCGTGTGGTGTCTTTCAGGCGGTAGGTCATGCTGCCACAGGTCCAGCAGTTGAAGTTGCGCATGTGCGTGCACAAGCAGGTCTTGTCCACCACCGAGATGTTTTTTCCATCCGGGTGGATGACGATTTGCTCGTTGTAAGCCGTGATGTAGGCGCAACTGCCATTTCCATCGAGCAGGTAGCCATAGGCCTCGCAATTGGGGCGAATGCCCGCGCCAATGGCTGGTGTGCTTCGCAACATGCGCATGGGATAGCCGGTGGGGGAGATGGTGTTGACGATGATGTCTTCTTCGCTGGCCCGGAAGTACTCCTGCTTGATCTTGGCCGGCAAGCCGCATTCATTGGCCACGGTAAAGCGGGTCGCCACCTGCAGGCCAGCGGCGCCATTCTCCAGAAAAGACACCGCGTCGCTGCCGGTGAAGATGCCACCTGCAGCAATCAGCGGGATGTCCAGTTGTTCTGTCTTCATGAACTGGGCAATTTCGGCCACGATGGTGGCCAGGTCGTACTGGGCCCAATCCATGCCAAAACCCAGGTGACCGCCGGCCAGCGGACCTTCAATGATGATGTAGTCGGGTAACCGTCCCAGTCGCGAAGTCTTGCGTAGGAACAATTGCAAGGCACGCACGGATGACACGATGATGCCTAATTTGGCATCCCGAAACCGGGGGTGATCCGCCATCAGTGCAAAAGAGCCCAAGTGCAAGCCAGCGCTGAGGGTAATGCCGTCGATCCCTGCATCCAGCGCCGAGTTCAGGCGCACCTGCAGGGTTTCACGCGGCGCATTCATCGTGAGCTTTTCCATGCAGTTGACGAAGATCATGCCTTCGCCCTGCTTGGCTTCCATGGTCTTGCCTACATGGAGCCTGGTGGCTTCGGCCAGGCGTCCGAGATCAAACTTGATATCGCTCTTGTCTGAGTTGGCGATGTTGTATTTGTAGAACTTGGTCTTTTGTTTGACGAAATCCGTGTCGAAGCGCCGATCGGAGACATCAGGGACCATTGCGTCAGAAATGTGGCCAATTCCGCCCAAACGAACCGCTTCCAGCGCTAATTCCGCCGTTGAGATGTCCACGCCCATGCCACCTATCATGAGGGGCACATATTCCTTCTTGCCAAATTTCAAACGGAAATCATCGACTCGTTTCATTGTCTTCCGTGTAGGATTTATATGTCGGTATAGCGTGCAAATGTGTCAGATTGACGGACTAGTGCTGCTGCTGAGCATGCGCTCCACATAGCGTGCGATCAAGTCAATCTCCAGATTTACCCGGGAGCCTGACTGCAGGCTGCCCAAGGCCGTATTCTCTACAGTGTGCGGGATCAGGTTGACGCTGGCCTCGCAACCATCGGCCACGTCTGTAATGCGATTGACCGTGAGGCTCACCCCATTGATCGTGATGGAGCCCTTGTATGCCAAGTATTTTGCCAGCGCTTTGGGAGCCAGCACACGCAGTTCCCAGCTTTCTCCCACTTGCGCGAAGTGGGTAATGCTGCCAATGCCATCTACATGGCCGGACACCAGATGTCCGCCCAGGCGGTCGTTGGCGCGCAGGGCTTTCTCGAGGTTGATTGGACCCGGGGCATCCAGGCCGGCCGTTTTGGTCAGTGATTCGGCGGAGATGTCGATGGTGAATTGTTGTGTAGTGGTGTCCCACTCGGTAACGGTCATACAGGCACCGTTTAGCGCAATGCTGTCGCCCAGACCGACATCATCCAGGTAATGATCGGGGCAGCTTATGGTCAGGCGCTTACCGTGTGTGGGTGAATTGCCGAGGGATTGAACGGCCGCAATGCGCCCTACGCCGGTGATGATTCCTGTAAACATGGGAGGATTTTCGCAGGGATTGGACCTGCACCCGGAAAAGGCCTAAAAAACGTCCCGGCCGCGTACACGGGCTAGCAACTGCAGGTCGGGTCCAACCAGCGTGCTGGATACAAAGTCGAGTTGCAACACCTGGGTCAAATCCGCCAAAGGCCCAAAATTAGCCATATCTCTGCCTTGGCCCAGCAACTTGGGCGCCAAGTACACCAGCAATTCATCCACCAAGCCTCCGCGGATCAGTGAGCCGTTGAGCCGGTGCCCTGCCTC
>JAZKDY010000037.1:0-56892 GCA_040387325.1 Pseudomonadota bacterium
CATCGCCGGGGCCGATGTGCTGGCCGCCCCAGCTTTTGGCCACCAGGTTGATGGCCTCGGTGGTGCCACGCACAAAAATCACCTCGTTCACATCCGGCGCGTTGATGAAGGTCTTCACCCGTTGGCGGGCACCTTCGTAGGCGTCGGTCGCACGGGCAGCAAGTTCGTGCGCCGCGCGGTGGATGTTGGAATTTTCGTGTTCGTAGAAATACGCAATGCGATCAATCACCGACTGCGGCTTGTGGGTGGTGGCTGCGTTGTCAAACCACACCAGCTGTTTACCGTTCACCCGCTCCTGCAGGATGGGGAAGTCGCGGCGCACGGCGTGCACATCAAACGGTGGGCGCTGGCCACTACCCAGTTGTGTGACCTGCGGCGTCGCGCTGTGAGGCGCGGCTTTGGCCGGCGTGACATAACCACTGGGCAGCACCACCGAGTCCACAAAGTAATACTTGGGCTCGGCCGATGGTGTGGTGACTGGCACACCGGCTGCAGATGGGTTCACACCCGTACCCAGGCTGGGCACGGTGGGCGCGACCGGAGCAGTCGCGCTGGGCGTGGGATGGCCATACTGCTCGTTCAAGAAGTAGAACGGAGAAGCTCCTCCTGGGCTGGGCAGCGCACTTTGGCTGGCTGCAGGAGCCACTGCCGCGCTGGCCTCGGGCACACCCAGCACCGCGCTGCCAAAACGTGGCTCGTAAGCCGGTGCCTGGCTGAACACGGTGTCGGGCACGCCATTGCCGGCTAGTGCGTGGGGCAGCAAAGCCGGAATGCGGTTGGCCAAGGACACCACCGGGGTCGGTGACGCGGGTATCAGGTTGGCGCCGGGCACCAGGCCTTGTGGAATCGGTGTGCCGGGCACGCTGGGCCCCAGGCCCGCGGGGCTGGCCAGCGGTGAACCGGCCGGGGCCAGGTTCACCGGGGCCTGCACGCCCGGTGCGCCCGACGGACCACTTGCAAACAGCGCATTGGCCATTTGCGCAATCAGCGCCGGGTCGATAGGAGGGGATGTAGTACCTAAAGTGCTCACGTTGGATGACTGGTAGATTACTTGTAGGTATCCGGATAGTCGTGGTACTTGTTGACTTCCACATCGTCCAGCACGGCAACCGCATCGGGCGTCAGCACGGCCAGTGAGCAGTACAGGGAAATCAGGTAGCTGGAAATCGCCTGGTCGTTGATGCCCATGAAACGCACCGACAAACCGGGGCTTTGTTCGCCAGGCAAACCAGGCTGGAACAGGCCCACCACGCCCTGGCGCTTGTCACCCACGCGTATCAGCAAAATCTTGCTCTTGCCATCGGCCACAGGAATCTTGTCCGACGGGATCAACGGAATGCCGCGCCAGGTGATGAACTGCGAGCCAAACAGGCTGATCGTGGGTGGTGGTGTGCCGCGGCGCGTGGCTTCGCGGCCAAATGCGGCGATGGTGACGGGGTGGGCCAGGAAGAACGCAGGCTCTTTCCAGACCTTGGTCAGCAGCTCGTCAAGGTCATCAGGCGTGGGCGCACCGGTCAGCGGGAAGATACGTTGCTCATCGCTGACTTGGGACAACAGACCGTAGTCGGGGTTGTTGATCAGTTCGCTTTCCTGGTTTTCCTTGATGGTCTCGATGGTCAGGCGCAGTTGCTCCTTGATCTGGTCGTGCGGGCTGCTGTACAGGTCGCTTACTCGGGTGTGCACATCCAGGATGGTGCTGACGGCGTTCAGGAAAAATTCACGTGGGGCCGCGTCGTAGTCCACAAAGGTGCGGGGCAGCTGGTTCTCGGTCTGGCGCGCGGTGCAGGTCACCTTGATGGACTCGGGGTTCTTCACCGTATTCAGGCGGAAGATACCGGCCTCTACTGGTACCCATTGCAGCAGGTGCGTGAGCCAGCGGGGCGAGATGGTGGAAAGCTGGGCCGTGGTTTTGGTGGCATTGGCCAGTTGCCGTGCGGCGTTGTCGCCCAAGGTGGTGGGGGCAGTCGCGGTGTTTGTCATGGATGACCTTCAGTGTTTAACAGAGTGCGGGGGTTCAAATGGAACGGGAAGCAGTGTCCCGTGGGGAGGTGTGAAACTCAACAGGCTATAGCCACCAATGCGATGCCTTTAACCACCGAGCCGGACATGCCTGCCTCGCTTTGCTCCAGCAAACGCGAGCTGGGTACACCAAAAGCCAGGGCGATTTTTTCAACCGTCAGGATGGATGCGACAACCCTGCCGCGCTCGATCTCACCCACGTAAGAGCGGTTCAAGTCCGCCACCTCGGCCAGTTGCTCTTGCGACCATTGCCGCGTTTCGCGCAACTGGCGCACCGTGCTTCCAAAACTTTTGATCAGACAGCAATGCATGGCGGCCTCATAACAGGGGGACGCTGGACAGTCCCTCGTTGCGGGCCACGGCCTGGGCAATGTGGGCGCCGGGCGCCACATCGTGGGTTACCCACAAATTGCCGCCAATGGTGGCGCCGCGTCCTACGGTGACACGCCCCAGCACGGTGGCGCCGGCATAGATAACCACGTCGTCTTCCACCACCGGGTGGCGCGGCAGACCTTTTTGCAGGTTGCCGCCCGCGTCCAGCGGGAAACGCTTGGCGCCCAGCGTCACCGCCTGGTACAGGCGCACGCGCTGGCCAATGATGGCGGTCTCACCAATCACAACACCGGTTCCGTGGTCGATGAAGAAGCCGGGGCCGATCTGTGCGCCGGGATGGATGTCGATACCGGTCTGGCTATGGGACAACTCGGCGATGATGCGCGCCAGCAGCGGCAAGCCCAACAGGTACAGCTGGTGGGCCAGGCGGTGGTGGATGATGGCCAGCACGCCGGGGTAACACAGCAGCACCTCGTCCACACTGCGTGCGGCCGGGTCGCCCTGGTAGGCGGCCAGCACGTCGCTGTCCAGCAGGGTGCGGATCTGCGGCAGGGCCGCAGCCAAGGCGCGGGTGGCCTGTAATGCGCGGTCTTCCAGGTCCTCGTCGGCCTGGTCGGTGTGCCGGGCTACATACCGCAGTTCCAGCCGCACCTGGTCCAGCAGTGCATGCAGGGCGGCGTCCAGCGTATGGCCTACATAAAAATCTTCGCTCTCCTGGAACAGGTCGGGGGGCCCCAGGCGCATCGGAAACAGCGCGCCCTTGAGGCTTTCGACCACGCGGCCCAGCGCCTCACGCGAGGGGAACTCGCGGCCACCGGGCTCCAGCGAACGTTTTTGCGACTCGCGCCAGCGCTGGCGTACGGTGCGCAAGGATGCAACGATCTCGGGGGTATTGAATACGGCCATGGTTCTGTCGCCTCTTCAGTCCTGCACCCAGGGCAGGCCGCGCAGGCGCCAACCGTCGTCCAGCCCACGGTGGCCGTTGGCATTGATTTCGCCCTCAAAACCTTCGAGCACGTTGAAGACCAGTGGCAGGCCGGCTTTGGTGGCAGCCTCGGCGGCCAGCACGGAGCGCTTGCCGCTGCGGCACAACAACAGTACGGGGCGGTCCTTGCCCACCTTGGCTTCCAGTTCACGCGCAAACCGCGGGTTGCGTGTCAGTGCCGTACCGGTGGCCCATGGCACATGCAGGCTGCCCGGCACATGGCCCACAAACTTGCGTTCCTCGCCGCTGCGCACATCCACCAGCAGCGCCTCATCTTGTGAGAAAAGTTGCCAAGCCGCTTGGGGCGATATGCCACCGGCATAGGGCAGTCCTGCGGACAAGGCCACGGCGCGTGCGGTCTCCAAGGCCTGGGGCAGTGTGTTGGTTTCAGTCGCTGCGGACATATGCATTTCCTTTTGCGGTTTGCAGGGGTGATGGCTGCGACTGTACGAAGCAAGCCTTAGATTGCAAACGAATACTTTCTTGCTTGCTAACAACCAAAACATCTGTGCGAACAGATGCCTTTCCCTGGCGACGCAAGTTCATTTTGTGCATTTGCATATGCAAAAACAGCGGTTGGGAAACACCCCCTGCTTCACTACATTGCAGCCATCCCCACTGCAACCCAAGGAATACACATGAAGCTTCTGAAGACATTGTTGTTAACGCTGGCGACGCTGGTCGCACTGCCTTCCCTGGCGGCGCCCAACGACTTTCTGGTGACCACCGACTGGCTGGAGAAAAACCTCAACGACCCCAAGCTGCGCCTGATCGAGGTCAGCGTGAACCCCGGTGTGTTTGAGCGCGGCCATATCCCCGGCGCGTGGAACGTGCAGTGGCACACCGACCTGGTCGACCCGGTGCGTCGGGACATTGCCAGCCAGCAGAACTTTGAACAACTGCTGCGCAAGGCCGGCGTGTCCAATGACAGCACCGTGGTGCTGTACGGCGACACCAACAACTGGTTCGCTGCCTGGGGTGCGTGGATTTTTGATGTCTACCGCATCAAGAACGTCAAGCTGCTCGATGGTGGCCGCAAGAAATGGGAAGCCGAAAATCGCCCGCTGACCCCCATCGTCAAGGCCGACCCACCCGGCAACATTAAGGTAGGTGCGGCTGACCAAAGCCTGCGCGCCCGGTTGACCGATGTTCTGGCTGCGGCCGAGAAAAAGAGCCCGGATGCGCTGGTCGATATCCGCTCTGCGGATGAATACAGCGGCAAGGTGTTCGCCCCTGCTGGTGTGCAAGAGCTGGCTGTGCGTGCGGGTCACATTCCTGGTGCGGTCAACGTGCCCTGGGGTCAGGCCGTGGCGGCCGATGGCACCTTCAAGTCAGTGGACGAGCTCAAAAAGATCTACGCTGCAGCGGGCATTGACGGCAGCAAACCCATCATCACCTACTGCCGCATTGGCGAGCGCTCCAGCCACACCTGGTTTGCGCTGAAGAAGCTGCTGGGTTATGACGTGCGCAATTACGATGGCTCGTGGACCGAGTACGGCAACGCCGTGGGTGTGCCCGTGGTGAACCTGGCTGGCACAGTGTGGGGCGGCAAATAAGCGCGCCCCATGTGCTGAGCGGGCTCCAGCCCTGGCTCCCGTCAATCCTGGTGTTGGCGGGAGTTTCTGTTTGGAGCTACCGATTGGGTCAGGATGCAGAGTCGGGCAGCCTGGCGCTCTCGCTGTGGTTGGGCCTGCTGTTTGGCGCCGTGCTGCAGCGCTCGCGCTTCTGCTTCTATTGCATCAGCCGAGACTTCATTGAAACGCGTGATGCGCGCGGCCTGCTGGGTGTGCTGGCGGCTCTGGCATTGGGCACGCTGGGCTACCACCTCGTGTTCGGTGTGTTTTTGAGCGAGCCAATTGCGCCGCGCTTGCCACCGGGCGCCCACATCGGACCGTTGAGCTGGGTGCTGGCCGCGGGGGCCTTGGCCTTTGGCGTGGGGATGGCACTGGCGGGCTCCTGCATCAGTGCGCAGTTTTACCGTCTGGGCGAAGGCCTGCTGTCGGCACCTGTGGCCCTGTTTGGCACCGCAGTGGGTTTTGTACTGGGCTTTTTATGCTGGAACACCCTGTACCTGGGCACTGTGCAGGAGGCACCCATCGTCTGGCTGCCGCACCATCTCGGTTATGGCGGATCGGTGGCCGTGCAACTGGCGGCACTGGGCGGCTTGGCCCTGGTGTTGTGGCGCACGCACCGTACTGCGGCAGCAGCGCCTGCAGCAGCATCGGCGTGGTGGCGCGTGCGCTGGCCTACCTATGTGGGCGGCCTGTTGGTAGCTGCGATTGGTGTGGCGGCTTACCTGCGCATTGCGCCACTGGGCGTAACCGCAGAGCTGGGCAGCGTGGCTCGGACCCTGGCAAATACAACCGGTGTATTGCCCGCGCGTCTGGAGGGGCTGGACACCTTGCGCGGCTGCGCCACGGTTGTCAAAGAAGCCCTGTGGTCCAACAACGGCATCTTTGTGGTGGCGCTGGTACTGGGGGCATTTGGTGCGGCCACATCTGCGGGTGATTTCAAACTGCGCATTCCCGCCGCGGCAGAGGCAGGGCGTTCTTTTGGCGGTGGTGTGTTGATGGGTTGGGGCGCGATGGTGGCCCTGGGCTGCACGGTGGGCACGCTGCTGTCCGGCATCATGGCCGCGTCGCTTTCTGGCTGGGTGTTTGCCGTGTTTTGTGGGCTGGGTTTGGTGGGCGGCTGGTGGGCGCGTCACCAGGCCCAGCGCAGAACCGGGTGAACCAGGCGCCGGCGTGCACGGCAGGTGGCCACCAGGTTCCACGAGCGGGAGGTCACCACCAGCACGCGCGCCCAGTTGTGTTGCAGGGTGCCCGCAGGGGAGAACTCGAACACTGCACCGCGGGCAAAGTCATGGTCTTGCATCAGGCGACCTCCAGCGTGAGCGGGGCCAGCGCCTGCGCCACCACGGGCCGGGTCAGCGTGGGCACAAAGGTTTCGATGAAGCTGTACGCGTAGCCCCGCAGCCAGGCGCCACGGCGCAACCCCAGGCGGGTCACGTTCACCTGGAACAGATGGCCGGCGTCCAGGATATGCAGGTTGCGGTCGCGCTCGGTGTCCAGCGCCACCGAGGCCACAATGCCCACGCCCATGCCCAGCTCCACATAGGTCTTGATGACATCGGCGTCCATGGCGGTCAGCACCACATCGGGCTGCAGCTGGGCCGCAGCAAAGGCATCGTCGATGTGTGAGCGCCCGGTGTAACCCGCCTGGTAGGTGATGATGGGGTAACGCGCCAGCTGCTGCAGCGTGACCGGCCCTGCCTGCCCCAGCAGCGGGTGGCCCGGCGGCACCACGACGCTGTGCGTCCAGTGGTAGCAGGGCAAGGTCACCAGTTGCGGGTAATCGGCCAGGGCCTCGGTAGCCACACCAATATCGGCCTCACCCGACACCAGCATGGCCGCCACCTGCTTGGGCGAGCCCTGGTGCAGGTGCAGCGTGACCTTGGGGAACTTGTCGCGGAAATCCTTCACCACATGCGGCAGCGCATAACGCGCCTGCGAGTGGGTGGCTGCCACCGAGAGTTGTCCCTCCATCTGCGCGCTGTAGTCCTGGCCCGCACGTTTGAGGTTCTCGGCGTCCAGCAGCAGACGCTCCACGATGGGCAGCAGGTCCCGCCCCGGTGGCGTCAGCCCCGTGAGCCGTTTGCCAGCACGGCCAAAGATGTCCACACCCAGCTCTTCTTCCAGCTCGCGGATCTGGCGGCTCACCCCGGGTTGTGAGGTGTGCAGCATGCTGGCCACTTCCGTCAGGTTGTAGCCGCAGCGCACGGCCTCGCGTACTGATCGCAGTTGTTGGAAGTTCATGGTTGGACTGGCTTTGATTCACTATGATTTTTATAGCTATATGCTTATATTTCACGGGGGCTAGAGGCACTATTTGCATATGGACCCGCCGTTGGGGCCCGCGTGGAGTTGCTGCACTTGCCGCTGCTTAACTGCACTCTAAGTGCAGTTCTTAAAAACTCAAACGAATAAAAAGTTGATTCTTTAGATCGAAATGATCGTTGGACGCGTGCGCTCACGCAGGGCGCACCAGCCCAGCCAGCCAAACACCGGCACAAACAGCAGGAACACCGCCTGCAGTCCGACTACTGCCCCCAGCGTGCCCCCCAGCAACCCACCGATGAAACCGCCGCAGGGGCCAGCCAGCGCGCTCAGGCCCGACACGCGGCCACGCCCCATGCGTGCGCCCACGTGGGCAAACTGCGTCAGGGTGTGGGTTTGCAGCAGCCCCAGGCCAGCGCCCAGCAGCGCACCGCCCACCCACAGCCAGGCGGTGGTGCTGGCCCAGGCCAACAGCAGTGCAGCGGCGACCACTGCACCCACCGCCCACAGCACCGTGCGCAGCGGCCCCAGCCAGACCATCAAGGGGCCCAGAAAAATCAGCGTGCCCACAAAAGCACTGCCCTGCACGGCCACCAGCGTGCCGGCGCCCAGCGCGGGCAGGCCCAGCTCTTGCACGGCAATCACCACCATATAGAAGGCGTAGTACATGTGGATGGCCTGGATGGCGCACTCCTGCATGGCCAGCGCGCGTATGTCGGGCTCACGCCACAGCAATTGCACGGCCTGGCGCATGGGCGGGCGCACTGCACCGGCGCGCTGCGGCGCTTGCCGGTGTTGGTTCAGCACCGAAGCTGACAGCGGTGCGGCCACCACAAACATCGCAGCGACCAGCCAGTAGCTGCCCGCGTATCCCAGCCACGCCACCACCGCAGCCGCCAGCAAAGGCCCCACCAGCAACATGCCGGCCATATGGGCGCCGCGCTGCCAGCCGGCGCGCGCGTGGCCTATGCGCTCCAGCGCCGCCATGAAGACCGTGTTGAGCGACACAAACCGCAGTGGCATCACAAAACTGATGAGCGCGGTCAGCACCACCAGAAACAGCATGTGCGGCAGAAGGGGAATGGCGGCGTACACCGCACCCATGACCAGGCTGCCCACCACAAACAGCCGGGCGGGGCCCACGCGCTCCACCCAGAAGCCCACCGGCAAGCTCATGAACAAAATTCCCACCGACTGTGCCCCGGCAATCGCGGCCAGCCACCAGCCCTGCGCACCCAGGTGCAGCGCGTACAGGGTGGTGGTGAACTTGGCCAGACCCACGCTGACCCCCATGAAAGAGGACAGCAGTGCGAAGCGCAGCAGGAACTGGTGCTGCTGGAGGAACCCGCGCATCAGGCGGCCTGCGCCGCAGGTTGCACCGTAAGTTTGGCCGTTGGCTTGTTCACTGCAAAGCTGCGCTGGCCCTGCACAGACACCGGCACCTCGCCCCGTACCGTGACCCGGCGCACCACGCGGTGCTGGTCGCCATAGTCGTTGATGGCGTAGTGCTGTGTGGCGCGGTTGTCCCAGATGGCAACGTCGCCCTCGGCCCAGTGCCAGCGCACGGTGTTCTCCAGTCGCGTGATGTGGTGCTGGATGATCTCGAACAGGTGTTGCGAGTCGTGGGTGTTGTACCCGACAAAGCGCTTCAAGAAGTGACCCGCGACCAGTGTGCGTTCGCCAGTCTCCGGGTGTACACGCACCAGTGGGTGCTGGGCCTCGATCAGGCGTGATGTGAATACCTCGCGGTAGTGTTTGGCGCCATGGTCATCTGCCGACTCCACGCGTGTAGCGGCATAGTCGTAATCATTGCCATGCACGGCCCACAGGGTGTCGGCCAAGGCGCGTAGCTCGACCGGCAGCTCGTTGTAGGCCGCAGCCGTATTGGCCCACACGGTGTCACCGCCCTGTGCAGGAATGGTCAATGCGCGCAGTACCGAGACCTTGGGGTAGTCCGCATCGAAGGTCACATCGGTGTGCCAGGAATTGGCGCGCCCGCCGTGTTGCGAGTCCAGTTCCAGGATGTCGGTGCCGTTGCGCGAGGGCACGGTCGGGTGCGGCACCACATAACCCCAGCGCCCGGCAAAGGCCTGGTGCGCGGCGTCGTCCAGATGCTGCTGGCCACGGAAAAACAGGACCTTGTGCTGCAACAGCGCCGCGTGGATGGCCACAAAGGTTTCGGGGGCCAGCTGGCCCGACAGGCGCAGGCCGTGGATGGCAGCGCCGATGCGCCCCGCAAGGGGGCGCACGTCGAGTGTGGGTATGGATTCGGCAAGGGGTGGATTCAGAACAACAGACATGCTGGCTTCCTTTGCGGGAGGGTTGATGAAAGTAGAAGGCTTGTTCATCGTAGGAAGGCCAGCGCCCTTTGCGAAGCGCAGAATTTGCATGTCGATATCCGCCGTGCAAATCTGCATATGCAAGCGCGGTTTTCTTCGTTGCCGGGTGGGCGTCCAGTCCATACGCTCCACCTTCACAACCAACCCATTCACCCACGAAGGAAATACATGCGACAACTATTCAAACGATTGACGGCCACCGCGGTGGCATGGGGCTTTGCCGCCGCTGCATTGGCGCAGCAACCAACGCTGGAGCTGACCGACATCCGTTACCAGGGTTGGGCCGGCCAGGTGATCTGGATCGAGCTGGCCGAAGACTTGGGCTACCTGGCGCCGCTCAAGTCCAAGTGGGTGGGCAATACCATCAGCGGCCCGCAGGACATCCAGTCCGTGGTCACGGGTGATGTGGACTTTGGCGGTGCCTTCAATGGCGCTGTGGTCAAGCTGCTGGCCAAGAAGGCGCCTATCAAGGCGGTGCTGGGCTACTACGGCGTGGACGACAACACGCACACCAGTTACTTCGTCAAAGCCGAAAGCCCCATCAAGACGGCACGCGACCTGATCGGCAAAAAGGTGGCGGTCAACACCCTGGGCGCGCACCACGAATTTATGGTACGTGAATACCTTGAGCGCAACAAGCTCACCGATGCAGAGGCCAAGCAGGTCACGCTGGTGGTCACGCCCCCGGTATCGGGCGAGCAGGCGCTGCGCCAGAACCATGTGGAGGTCACGGCCCTGGGCGGCATCCTGCGGGACAAGGCGCTGGAGCGCGGCGGCCTGCGCACCCTGTTCACCGACCGCGACCTGTATGGCCAGTTCACCGCGGGCAGCATCGTGCTGCACAACAAATTCCTGGAGCAAAACCCCAAGGCCTCCAAACACCTGGTCAGCGCACTGGCACGCGCCATCGAATGGGCGCGCCAGACACCCGCGGCCGAGGTGCGCACCCGGTACGAAAAAATCGTCAAGGCCCGTGGCCGCGCCGAAAGTGCCGACGCCATTCAGTACTGGAAGAGCACCGGCGTGCCCTCCATTGGCGGCGTGATTCTGGAGAAGGACCTGCAGGTCTGGATCGACTGGCTGGTGCGGGACGAGGTGATCAAGCCCGGCCAGGTCAAGCCCGCGGACCTCTACACCAATGCACTCAACCCCTACGCGACGGCGGCAAACAAGGTAGCCGCCAAATGAGTACCGCCAAGATACGCTTTGAGCATGTGCGCAAGGAGTTCACAGTCCGCGCAGAAGACGGTGGCCCCGACCAGCGTTTTGTGGCCGTGGACGATGTAACCCTGGATGTGCGCGCCGGAGAATTCCTGGTGCTAGTGGGGCCCAGTGGCTGCGGCAAGTCCACGCTGCTGGATCTACTGGCCGGCCTGACCCCGGCCACCAGTGGCCGTGTGCTGATCGACGGCAAACCCATCACCGGCCCGGCGCGGGACCGGGGTGTGGTGTTCCAGCAGTACGCCCTGTTCCCCTGGCTCAATGCACTGGACAACGTCGCCTTTGGACTGGAGATTGCCGGCCTGGGGCGCAGCGAGCGCCGTGCCAAGGCCGCCGCCTACCTGGACCTGGTGGGCCTGAGCGCCTTTGCACGCCACTACCCGCACGAAATGTCCGGCGGCATGAAACAACGGGTGGCCATCGCCCGCAGCCTGGCCTACGAGCCCGAGGTGCTGCTGATGGACGAACCCTTTGCCGCGCTGGATGCGCAAACCCGCGAGACCTTGCAAGAGGAGCTGGTGGACATCTGGCACCGCACCGGCAAGACCATTGTGTTCATTACCCACGGCATTGATGAGGCCGTGGTGCTGGGCCAGCGTGTGGCGGTGATGACGTCGCGCCCGGGAAACATCAAACAGATCATCGACATACCCGACACGTTGCGTGCCGACACACCGGACGTGCGCTCGCTACCCCTGTTTGGCGAACTGCGCCACCAGATCTGGTCCCTGCTGCACGACGAGGTGGCCGCCGCGCGCCAGCAACGCCGCGCCCGTATCGCAACACTGCCCGCCCGCAAGGAGAGTTTCCATGTCTGATGCTTCATTGACCGCCGGCAATGCCCCGCTGGTCCTGTCCGCCCCCGCGCCCTGGCTGCGCACACTGCGCAACGTGCTGCACCTGGCCTGGCGTTCCGCACTGGTCATAACGCTGGCCGCGTGGTGGGAACTGGCTCCACGGCTGGGCCTGACCGACCCGACCTTTTTTCCACCGCTGAGCGAAGTGTTGGACGCGGGCTGGATCCTGGCGCAGAACGGGCAGCTATGGCAGCACACATCGGCCAGCGTGGCGCGCGCCCTCGGCGGCTTTGGCATCGCCGTGCTGTATGCCGTGCCGCTGGGTCTGGCCATCGGCTGGTACCGCCGCTTGGGGGAATTTTTGAACCCGCTGATCGAGCTGCTGCGCAACACCGCGGCCCTGGCCTTGCTGCCCGTATTCCTGCTCCTGCTGGGGATCGGCGAGGTGTCCAAGGTGGCCATGGTGGTCTATGCCTGCTCCTGGCCGTTGTTGCTCAACACCATCGCCGCCGTCAAACAGGTGGACCCGCTGCTCATCAAGTCGGCCCGCACCATGGGTGCCAGTGCACGGCAGCTGTTCCTGAAGGTGATCTTGCCGGCCTCGGTGCCGACTATCTTTGTCGGTATCCGCCTGGCCAGCGCCACCTCCATCCTGGTGCTGGTGGCCGCCGAAATGGTGGGCGCCAAGTCGGGCCTGGGCTACCTCATCATCTACGCGCAATACAGTTTTCTGATTGCCGACATGTATTTCGGAATCATTGCCATCACGCTGATTGGCGTGGTCTTCAACGCCGCGCTGCAGGTGGCCGAACGCCGCCTGACCGCCTGGAAGCCGCCTGCGGGCAACACCTGACCCCGGCACACGTTTCACCCCCATTCGTTCACAGACCCACATCTACGAGTAACCGTCATGTCACAACGCAAATTGCGCCTCGGCGCCTTCATTATGGCCACCGGCCACCACATCGCCGCCTGGCGCCACCCCGGGTCGCAGATCGACTCCGGCACCAACATCGACCACTACATTGCGGTTGCGAAGACCGCCGAACGCGGCCTGTTTGACCAGGTGTTTGTGGCCGACAGCCCGGGCCTGTGGTTTGAGGGCAGCGACGAAGCCTTCAGCCGCCAGGGCCGTGTGTCGCACTTCGAGCCCGTCACGTTGTGGGCCGCGTTGGCCGCGGTGACGAAGCACGTTGGCTTTGTCGCCACCGCATCCACCACCTACGAAGACCCCTACCTGCTGGCGCGCAAGTTTGCATCGCTGGACCACATCAGCAAAGGCCGTGCGGCCTGGAATGTGGTGACCACAGGGGCAGAGAACGTGTATGGCAACTTTGGCCTGGACAAACACCCCGACCCCGAAACACGTTACGAGAAGGCGCATGAATTTGTGGACGTGGTGAAGGGCCTGTGGGACAGTTTTGAAGACGATGCCTTTAGCCGCGACCCGGCTAGCGGCGTGTACTTCGATCCCGACAAGCTGCACACGCTGAACCACGTGGGCAAACACCTGAAGGTCAAAGGGCCGCTGAACATCGAACGTTCACCCCAGGGCTACCCCGTCATCGTGCAGGCGGGTTCGTCCGAGCCCGGCAAGGAACTGGCAGCCGCCACGGCCGAAGCCATCTTCACCGCCTGGACCAGCCTGGCCGAGGCCCAGGCCTTCTACGCCGATGTGAAAGGCCGCCTGGCCAAGTACGGCCGCCGCCCTGAGCAACTGCTGGTGCTGCCCGGCATCTCGCCCGTGGTGGGCCGCACGCAGGAAGAGGCCGATGCCAAGTGGGCCGCGTTGCAAAAGCTGATCCACCCCAGCGTGGGCCTGAGCACCATCGCGCCCTTCTGGCCCGGTGAAGACCTTACAAAATGGGACCTGGACGCACCGCCGCCTTACATCCCCCAGCCACCCATTGGCCGCAACAGCCGCGCCCACGTGGTGCTGGAACTGGCCCGCCGCGACAAACTCACCGTGCGCCAGCTCTACGAATACCTGGCCGGCGCGCGCGGCCACTGGGTGGTGGTGGGTACACCCGAGAAGATTGCCGACGAGATCCAGAGCTGGTTCGACAACGGTGCGGCCGATGGCTTCAACGTGATGCCCCCTGTGCTGCCCGAATCGCTGGACGATTTTGTGGACCTGGTGATCCCCGAGTTGCAACGCCGCGGCCTGTTCCGCACGGAATACGAAGGCAGCACGCTGCGCGAGAACCTGGGGCTGGAGCGGCCGGTGAACCAGTTCACGGTGCGCAAGCAGAAGGTGGCTTGAGGAGCGGGGTACGTGGGAAGTTTTGTGGGACTGAACAGGGCTAAGGTGTGCGGTCTTCCGCCGGCCGCGCTGATACACTCCGCCGGTTATGCACATCTGGGTCCTTCGCGCCGTCCCGCTCGGCATCCTCGCATTGGCCGCCTATGGCTTCTGGCAGGGCACGCCGCAAGATGTCGTTGGCGCCGTGCGCGCGGGCAACGTTGAGCGGCTGACGGCCGCGCTGGAACGCGATCCGGCCAACGTCCACACAAAGGTCTACGCACAAGCGTACGAGAGTCTCAAATCGCGGTCCGACTATGTGTCCCGCAACGGGCGTGATCCGTGGGAGGGTCGCTACCTTATCCACGATGCAGTCCAAGTTACTTTTCACGCGCCGCCCATCCTTGATGTGCTTGCGGCTGGCGGCGCCGACCTCAAAGTGCGCCTGAAGGGCGAAACGTTACTGCACCTGGCGGCAGCAAAAGGCGACATCGAGGTGGCCACCTGGCTGCTCGATCACGGCGCGGACGTGCATGCTGTCAACGATTGCACAGACGGCTGCGCCGAGCGCGGCTACACACCGCTGCACTCCGGGCTGGAATTCCGCGACATGGAAATGACCGTGCTGCTGCTCGCCCGCGGCGCTCGACTTGAGGCCACAGGCGCCGATGGCCGAACCGCGATGCACAAGGCGGCAATACGCGGCAAGCTGAGCGGCGCCTTCGTGCTGGCGCGCCACGGCGCCGATCTCGCGCGCACCGATGCCGCTGGAAAGACGCCCTTCGATCTGTCCGGTGTCCGTCTGCCGGGCAGCGAAATTACCGACGCCGAGCTTGCGAAGTTAAAGCAGTGGTTCGCTCCTGGCGGCCCGTTTGCGACCGTGTCTGGCATAGCACGCAAGAGCGGCACGCCGATGCGCGAAGACGACGCTCGCGAGGTGTTCGCGAAACTCGACACAACGCCGCGGTAAGACCACACCCAGGCCCATAGTCGAACGCACTACTTGGGCTCGGCTTCAACGCCGCCCCTAAGATCGGGGCATGCATTTGAAACCTGATTCCGTGCGCGCGCCCCTCGTCGCGCTGTACCCCCTGTTGTTCGTAGCCCTGTGGAGCACCGGCTTTATAGGCGCCAAGTTTGGCCTGCCGGACGCCGAGCCTCTTACTTTTCTGAGCCTGCGGTATGCCATCGTGCTGGTGCTGATGGGTGCCCTGGCCTGGTACCAGGGGGCCGCCTGGCCCCGCACGGTGCGGGAGTGGCTGCACATCGGCGTGTCCGGGGTTCTGGTGCACGGGGTGTACCTGGGCGGCGTGTTTATTGCCATTGGCCATGGCCTGCCCGCCGGGGTCACGGCGATTGTGGTGGGCTTGCAGCCCGTGCTCACGGCCTTGGGTGCGGGACTGTTGCTGGGGGAGCGCGTGCGCCCCACGCAGTGGGCCGGGCTGGCACTGGGTTTTGTGGGCGTGGCGTTGGTGGTGGCACACAAGGTGGCGGGCAACACCTGCGGTGGTGGCATGGTGCTCTCCATGCTGCTGCCCGCGTTTATAGCCCTGCTGGCCATCACGGCCGGCACGCTGTACCAGAAGCGTTTTTGCCCATCGTTTGACTTGCGCACCGGTTCGGTCATCCAGTTCCTGCCCACACTGGCTCTGACGGGGTTGGCAGCCATGGCCACCGAGACCATGGTTGTGCACTGGACACCGTCGTTCGTGTTTGCGCTGGGCTGGCTGGTGCTGGTGTTGTCGCTGGGTGCCGTGACCCTGCTCAATGTGTTGATACGCAATGGGAGCGCCGTCAACGTTGCCAGTTTGTTTTACCTGGTGCCGCCGGCCACGGCCTTGGTTGCCTGGGCGCTGTTTGGCGAGACACTCACCGGTCTGTCTTTGCTGGGCATGGTGCTCACGGTGCTGGGGGTGTGGCTGGCGCGCAAGTAGATACAGATAAGGATCGGACGCTGGAAGCCAGCAAGGGCGTAGCGCTGTTGCAATAACAACGCCTGCGGGTAGCGGTGGTGATTTTTCAACACCTGCGCTGTTGAATTGCCAACACTGGCACTCACCCATTTTTCCACCGTTTCGGGCACTTTCTCTTTGTAGATCAATGCCTTACGGAGCACCAATGCCTGGTGCCCACCCGTGGCACACGGATTGCAATGTCATTAGCTGTTATGACAAGCCTATCCCTGCCTTCAGCCCGTCCCCATGCCGCTCAGTCTGCAGCGCATGGCACGCGCCACACACTGCACGGCCGCATCCGCGAAGAGCTGCGCGAGCGCATCGTGACCGGGGCCTACCAGCCACTGGACCGTGTGCCCTCGGAGAGCATGCTGATGCGCCAGTACGGTGTAAGCCGCATTACCGTACGCCAGGCGCTGGGCGATCTGGAAAAGGCGCAACTGATCTTCAAGGTGCAGGGCAAGGGTGCCTTCGTAACGCAACCCAAGACCTTCCAGGAACTGGGGCGTTTGCAGGGTTTCGCAGAAGCCATGGGCGCGCTGGGCCATGAGACCTTCAACAAATTGCTCGACCTGCGCACCGTGACTGCCACGGCCCAGGTGGCGGAGCGCCTGGCGCTGGCGCCGGACGCGCTGGTCACCCGAATCCAGCGTGTGCGTTACCTGGATCGCCAGCCGGTTTCACTGGACATCACCTGGGTGCCCAAGACCATTGGTGACCGTCTGGCGCGGGAAGATCTGGCTGGGCGAGACATCTTCCCCATCCTGGAGCGCGACTACGGGTTGCCGCTGGGCCATGCAGATCTGACGATCGACGCGGCACTGGCCGATGCGGCACTGGCGTCCCACCTGGGCATCGGTGCGGGTGCACCTGTGCTGCATGTGGAGCGGCTCACCCACAGCGCGACCGGCCAACCCCTGGACTACGAACACCTGTACTACCGCGCCGACACCTTCCAGTACCGGATGCGTATCCACCGCGGCAGCACCGCAGATTGAGAAAAGACACACCATGCAAACAATTGAACGCGAAGTGGACGTACTGGTCATAGGCGGCGGCACCGCCGGCCCCATGGCTGCCGTCAAAGCCAAACAGGCCAACCCCGCACTGCGGGTGCTGCTGCTGGAGAAAGCCAATGTCAAACGCAGTGGCGCGATCTCCATGGGCATGGACGGACTCAACAATGCCGTCATCCCCGGCCACGCCACACCCGAGCAGTACGTGCGTGAGATCACCATCGCCAACGACGGCATCGTCAACCAAAAGACAGTGATGGCCTACGCACAGAACAGCTTCGCCATGATTGAAGAGCTGGACCGCTGGGGCGTGAAGTTTGAGCGCGATGAAACCGGTGACTACGCGGTCAAAAAGGTCCACCACATGGGTAGTTATGTGCTGCCCATGCCCGAAGGCCACGACATCAAGAAGGTTCTGTACAAACAACTCAAACGCACCCGCGTCGAGATTGAAAACCGCCTGGTGGTCACGCGGTTGCTGACCGCCGAAGACGGTCGCATTGCCGGCGCCATGGCGTTTGACTGCCGTACCGCGGACTTTCATGTCATCCGCGCCAAGTCCGTGGTGTTGTCCACCGGCGCAGCCGGGCGCCTGGGGCTCCCCGCATCGGGTTACCTGTTCGGCACCTATGAGAACCCCACCAATGCGGGTGACGGCTACAGCATGGCCTACCACGCGGGCGCCGAACTGTCAGGCATCGAATGCTTCCAGATCAACCCGCTGATCAAAGACTACAACGGCCCGGCCTGTGCCTATGTGACCGGTCCGTTTGGTGGCTACACCGCCAACAACAAGGGTGAGCGTTTTATCGAATGCGACTACTGGAGCGGCCAGATGATGTGGGAGTTTTACCAGGAGTTGCACGGCGGCCGCGGTCCCGTGTTCCTGAAGCTGGACCATCTGGCCGAAGAAACCATCGCCAGCATAGAGACCATCCTGCACAGCAACGAGCGGCCCAGCCGTGGGCGCTTCCACGAAGGCCGTGGCACCAACTACCGCGAGAAGATGGTGGAGATGCACATCTCCGAGATCGGTCTGTGCAGCGGGCATTCTGCCTCCGGCGTGTGGGTTAATGAACACGCGCAAACCACGGTGGCCGGCCTGCATGCGGCGGGTGATCTGGCCTGCGTGCCGCACAACTACATGCTGGGCGCCTTTGTCTACGGCCGCATCGCGGGTGAAAGCGCGGCCCGCTACAGCCTTGAAAACAGCCTGCCATCGGTAGACGCCGCACAGGTGGACGCCGAACGGGCGCGTGTTTGGGCGCCGCTGCAACGCGAAAAAGGCCTGCCGCCCAACCAGGTGGAGTACAAGCTGCGCCGCATGGTCAACGACTACCTGCAGCCGCCCAAGGTGACGCGCAAGATGGAGATCGGGCTGGAGCGCTTTGACAATATCCGCCAGGACCTGGACCAGCTCAAGGCCAACGACGCGCACGAGCTGATGCGCGCGATGGAGGTGTACTTCATCCGCGACTGCGCGGAGATGGCGGCGCGCGCCTCGCTGTACCGCACCGAGAGCCGCTGGGGCCTCTACCACGCACGCACCGATTACCCGGAGCGCAACGACGCCGACTGGTTTGTGCACGCCCAACTGCACAAAAACGCGCAGGGCGACATGGCCTGCTTCAAACGCGCCATCGAACCCTATGTGGTGCCCATTGCCGACACCGAAAGAACCGCATACCAACGCATGCGTATTCCGGCCGAAAAAGCTGCCAACCCTGAAACCGCCGAAGTCTGAGACCGAGAAAGACAAACCCATGCAAGTTGCCCCGATTGTTTTTACACCCAACAGCGTGCCGGTCACCGTGGATGCGGAACTGTGCATTGCTGACAAGGGCTGCACCGTCTGCGTTGACGTGTGCCCGCTGGACGTGCTGGCCATAGACCTGAGCAAGGGCACGGCCTACATGAAATTTGACGAGTGCTGGTACTGCATGCCCTGCGAGAAGGACTGCCCCACCGGCGCTGTGCGCGTCGACATCCCCTATCTGCTGCGTTAACCCCCTCCATCCATTGATGTACTGAAAGAAACACCGCCATGAAATCCTTAGTCAAACCCCTGTTCGCACTGACGTTTGCACTGGCCACCTTGGCCAGTGCCAGTGCCGAAACAATCCGCGTCGCCATTGGCACACAGGACACCACCATCAACTGCGCCACCGGCGGCCTGCTGGTGCGGGAACTGAATCTGCTCCAGAAGTATTTACCCAAGGATGGCAAATACAAGGGTGTAACCTGGGACGTGCAGTGGAAGAACTTCACGTCCGGCGCGCCGCTGACCAACGAGATGGTGGCCGACAAGCTGGACATCGGTTCCATGGCCGACTTTCCCGGTTCCAACAATGTGGCCGCTTTCCAGAAGGCCGGCAAACGCAGCGTGTTCCTCACCGTGTTGTCGGGCAGCACACTGGGCAGTGGCAACGGCATTGTGGTGCCCAAGGACTCGCCGATCACCTCGCTGTCTGAGCTGAAGGGCCGCACGATTTCTGTGCCGTTTGCCTCCACCGCCCACGGCATGTTGCTGCGTGCGGTCAAGGCCCAGGGCTGGGACCCGGAGAAAGACATCACCATCATCACCCAGGCGCCCGAGGTAGCTGGCCCGGCGCTGCAGGCCAACAAGATCGAAGCCCATGCCGACTTTGTGCCCTTTGCCGAACTGTTTGTGCACCGCGGTTTTGCCCGCAAGATTTATGACGGTGCCCAGGCCGAGGCCCCCACCTACCATGGCACACTGGCCAACGCGGCCTTTGCCGAAAAGTACCCCGAGGTCATCGTCGCCTTTTTACGTGCGGCCATTGAGGCCGACAAGCTGATCGCCGCCGAACCCGAGAAGTACAGCGAGCTGATCGAAAAAATCACCGGTATCGAAGCTCCGGTCAACTACCTCTACCACGGCCCGCTGGGCCTGCAGACGCGCGACCAGAGCTGGAAGCCCGAGTACCGCAAGGCGCTGCAAACTTCCATCGACACGCTGAAGCTGATGCGCCGCACCGACACCACGCTGACCGCCGAGCAGGTGATTGACGACCGTTATGTGCGCGAGGCCTTCAAGCAGTCCGGCCTGAACTACGACGCACAGCTGAAGAACTACGACAAGCTGGCACTCAAGGCGAATGACCATGTCACGGGCAAGCCCATCACCGACGTACAGCGTGTCGCCGGCATCTGGGTGCAGGGCGAGCCCAAGGTGCGCCACTACGCGACGATCGAGTCCGCCTTTGCCGACCTGCGCAAGCTGGAAGCTGCGGGCAAGACAACACGTGCCGTGTATGTGCATGACCTGGTGCACCGCATCAAGCTGCTGGCACCTTTGTCCTACTTTGCGGCGGATGCCCGTGGCCAGATCAGTGCCTTCTTGCAAAAGGATGTTGCCGCTGCCTATGCCCGTAGCAACAAAGGCCAGTTGCTGGACTTCGCTGCGCTGCGATCCGGCAGCACCAAGCTGGCGTCGAACTGATACAGCCTGCGCATCTGTCCCATGCACCGACTGTCTTCCCTGATACCGGAACCCTGGTCCCGCTATGGCGTGCGCGCCGGTGCGCTGATGCTGTGTGTGCTGGTCTGGCATGCGCTGGCCAGCCAGCGACTGCATTTGGGTCTGGTCACCTTTGCCAATGTGCCGCCACCGGCTGAGGTGATCGACGCGGCATGGGAACTGGCCCAGTCGCCCAAGCTCGCCCGCCATCTGGGCAGCAGCCTGCTGCGGGTTGCACTCGGATTCGGTCTGGCGGCCTTGCTGGGCATAGGCCTGGGCCTGTTGATCGGCCGGTTGCGCGGAGCGCGTGACACGCTGCTGCCCCCGCTGGAAGTGCTGCGCCCCATCCCCGCAGTGGCATGGATACCGCTGGCGATCCTGATGTTCCCCTCGTCTGAGGGCAGCATGGTCTTCATCACCTTTGTGGGTGCGCTGTTTCCGATTCTGCTCAACACCATCCACGGCGTGGAGGGTGTGGACCCGCGCCTTATTGCGTCGGCCCGCAGCCTGGGAACACGGCGCTGGCAGCTGTTCACCGAGGTCATTGCACCGGGCGCTGCGCCCAGCATCGTCACCGGCTTGTCCATTGGCATGGGCACCTGCTGGTTCTGTCTGGTCACGGCCGAGATGATCTCCGGCCAGTTCGGTATTGGTTACTACACCTGGGAGTCGTACACGGTGCAAAACTACGCCAACATCATCGTTGGCATGCTGTTGATAGGCGTGCTGGGCTTTGGCAGTAGTGCCCTGATCCAGCTGGCGGGGCAGCGCCTGATGCCCTGGTACCGCCCGCAGAGGAGCGCGCAATGAGCCACTCCGATGCACAGGCCGTGCTGACCGGGCACATTGGCATCAACAACGTCTCCATCCGCCTGGGTGCACACAGCGGCTCTGAGGGTGTGGAGGTGCTGCACGATGTATCGCTGTCGTTTGCGCCGGGTGAATTCATCTGCCTGCTGGGCCCGTCGGGCTGCGGCAAGTCCACACTGCTGGGTGCGCTGGCCGGTCACTTGCAACCATCACATGGCAGCTTGCACCTGGACGGCATGCCCATTCACGGCCCGGCCCCCGAGCGTGGCCTGGTGTTCCAGCACCATACCTTGTTCCCGTGGCGCAGCGTGCTGGACAACGTGGCCTTTGGTCTGAAGATGAAAGGTGTTGCCAAGGCCGAACGCGAGCGCCAGGCGCTGGAGCTGTTGGACCTGGTGGGGCTCAAAGGTTTTGAGCACCGCTACCCGCGCGAACTGTCGGGCGGCATGCAACAACGCGTGGAGATTGCCCGTGTGTTGATCAACCACCCGCATGTGCTGCTGATGGATGAGCCCTTTGGCGCACTGGATGCACTGACCCGCGTGAAGATGCAGCAGCTGCTGCTGGAGGTCTGGTCGCGCGTCCGCACCACGGTGGTGTTTGTGACCCACGACATTGACGAGGCCTTGTTCCTGGCCGACCGCCTGCTGATCATGAGCCCGCGCCCCGGGCGCATTGTCGAAGACCTGCGGCCCGGCTTTGCACGTCCGCGTCTGGCAGATCTGGTGACGGATCCGCAGTTTGTAGCGCTCAAACGCCACTGCCTGAACCTGCTGCACCACGACCCCGCCCAATTGCCATTGTCGCGGCTCACGCCGCTAGGCGCCGCAGGCGAAGACGCCACACCCACCTGGCGCTTTGCCGTCTGAAGTTTTTTGAATTGCAAAGAATCCATGTCTACCCTCACTGCCGCCCACCCATTGCTTCCCCCATCGCTCCACCAACGCCTGCAAAGCCCGGACGCCGGCGTGCGCCGCGTGGCCGTGCTGGCGCTGATTGACTTCGAAGAAGAAGAGCTGCTCTCGCACGTCATAGCTGCGCTGGAGGATGCCAGTGCCGATGTGCGTGCGGCAGCGGCACAGGGCCTTGCCGGCTGGGAAACCCCGGCCGCCGTGCAGGCGCTGGCCACCGCCCTGCGCGACCTCGACGAAACGGTTCGCCTGTCTGCGGCGCAGTCGCTGAGCGAACTCAAGACTGCGCAGGCCGGTCTGGTACTGCTGCCGTGGGCCACACACCAGAATGCTTTTGTGCGTGCCGCAAGCCTGCGCGGGTTGCGCGAGCTGCGCTTGCCCCAGGCGGCACCATCCGCGCTGGCGTCGGTATCGCATGAAGAAGCCACTGTGCGGCGAGAGGCCGTGGCGGTGCTGGGTTGGCTCAAGCACGTGCCAGCGTTGTCCGTGCTGGCCCAACTGGTTCAGGGCGACCCCGACGCAGAAGTACGGCGCGCGGCCGTTGGTGCACTGGGTCTGGCCCCAGCCGAACAAGCCCCGCTGGTGCAGGCCGCCTTGCTGAGCGCGCTTGTTGACCCGGTGTGGAATGTGCGCGAAGAAGCCGCGTCCACCCTGGGCAAGCTGCGCCTGGACGCTGCCACCCAGGCGTTGATCGAAGCCACAGACGACGATTACTGGCAGGTGCGTCTGCGTGCCGTGCGTGCGCTGGGTCAGTTGCGTGCGCGGGCTGCAGTACCTGCCATGGGAAACACGTTGCAGCACACCATCAGCAATCTGCGCAAGGAAACGGTGGTCGCCCTGGGGCAGATCGGTGGTGACACGGCGCTGGCACTGTTGCAGGTTGCGCTGGACGACCCGGATCCCGAAGTCCGCAAGATTGCACGCCTGGGCTTGGCCTCATCCGGTGCGGTGACGCAATGAATACAACACCTTCCAACATCACGCTGGATGCCGATGCACTGCATCTGCAATGGGCGTCTGGTCCAGGCCAGCTGCAGGCAGACTTCTTGCGGGCCCAGTGCCGCTGCACGCAGTGCCGCCAGGCGTCGGTGCGGGGTGGCACACAGCACGCCAGCACGCCCGTCACCTTGGTGGATGCATCACCGGTGGGCAGTTATGGTTTGCAGCTGCATTTCAGTGACGGGCACGACCGTGGCATCTACCCCTGGGCGTATCTGCATGAACTGGCGCACCGTGCCGTGGCTGACGTTGCGCGGGAGGCCATGTGACTGATTTGACCCAAATATCGGCGAGCGACCTGCTTGCGCTGTACCGCAGCAAGGCTGTGTCGCCAGTGCAGGCCACCCAGGCAGTGCTGAACCGCATTGCAGCCATGCAACCGCAGTTCAACGCCTACCGCCTGGTGGACGAGGAGGGCGCATTGGCCCAGGCCAGGGCCTCCGAGGCGCGCTGGCACCGCGGTACACCCCAGGGCGCACTGGATGGCATACCCGTGGCCTTCAAGGATTTGCTGAATGTGAAAGCCTGGCCCACGCGCAAGGGCAGCCTGGCCACATCGCCCGATGCGCAAACGCACGATGCTCCGGTGGCCGCACGTCTGCGCGAATCGGGTGCGGTGCTGCTGGGCAAAACGCAAACCGCCGAACTGGGCTGGCGTGGCCTGACCGAGTCACGTCTGGCGGGGGTTACCCCCAATGCGTGGAACACGGCCTACGCCAGTGGAGGCAGCAGCGGTGGTGCCGCGGTGGCCGCAGCACTGGGCCTGGGTCCTTTGCACGTGGGTACCGACGGGGGCGGCTCCATTCGCCAGCCTGCTGCGGTAAACGGCGTGTTTGGCTTCAAGCCCAGCTATGGCCGCGTTCCGGGTTACCCACCCGCCCACAACGGCAATCTGTTCCATATCGGCCCCATCACCCGCACCGTCACCGACGCCGCACTGCTGCTCAACACGATTGCTGCACCCGATGTGCGCGACTGGACCGCTTTGCCACAAGACGGACGCGATTGGACGGCAGACCTGCAGGGCGGTGTGAAGGGACTGCGCATTGCCTTCAGCGCCCGCTTTGCTTATGCAACGGTAGACCCTGGTGTTGCGGCTTTGGTGCAACACGCCGTGGCGCAGTTTGAGGCCTTGGGTGCCGTAGTGGATGAGGTGGACCCTGGCTTTGAAGATCCGGCGCCCATTTTGGATGTATTGGCCGCCGAGCGGGCTATACGGGTGCAGCGTGACTTTGGCGATGCGGGGGTAGCCCTGCTCGACCCCGGGATTCAGCAAGCGATTCAACGTGCATTGCGCTTTGGCCTGTCCGACGTGTTGCAGGCGCAGGAGCAGCGTGCTGCACTGGCTATGTTGATGGGTCGTTTCCACCAGCGTTACGACCTGTTGCTCAGCCCCGTATTGTCCGCACCGGTACCGCGGCTGGGTATTGCTCCCGAGTCCCCGTTTTGTGCCGTTTTCAATCTCACGCAGCAGCCTGCCGCGTCGGTCCCCATTGGGCTGGACAGCAACGGTTTGCCCGTGGGCTTGCAGATCGTGGGGCCTGCGCATGGCGACGCCGTGGTCCTGCGTGCCGCAAAGGCATTCGAACAACTGCGGCCCTTTGCCACGCCGGTGGCATCCCATTCCCCTTCCTATTCACTGTCCTGAAAGTACACCATGAAACGTTTGACCCGCTACCTGGCCACACTGGCCGTCACCCTGGCACCACTGGCTGCCTTTTCGCAGGAGATTGCCATTGGAGAGGGGTTGGCCGTAGGCTGGAGCCAGTTCTATGTGGCCGACCATCTCAAGTTGTGGGAGAAGCAGGGCCTCAAGGCCACTGCTGTCACCTTCCCCAGCGGACGGCTGGTGCTGGATGCGGTGGTGGGCGGACGTGTGCTGATCGGCACGGCGGCCGAAACACCTGTTGTGTTTGCCACCCTCAACGAACTGCCGGTTCGCATCCTCGGTACCCTGAACCGTGAGGAGCCGTTTGACCTGGTTGCCACCCAGGAGATCAAGTCCATCCAGGACCTCAAAGGCAAAAAGATTGGCTATTCACAAGGCACCAACGCGCACTACTACCTGTCCAAACTGCTGGACAAGGCCGGCCTGAAGTTCAGCGACATCACACCGGTGAGCCTGACGCCGGCCGACTTCGTCACCAGCCTGGTCAATGGCGGGCTGGATGGTTTCATCTGGACCGAGCCCCATCTGTCGCAGGCCATTGCCCAGGGCAAAGGACGCTTCCACACTATTCGCACTCCGGGCCTGTACCGCACGTCGGCCAGCATCATCACCTTGCAGTCCACGCTGGACCAGAAGCCCGAGCTGGTGGTCAAAGCCTTGCGCGCGCTGCTGGAAGCCGATGCAGCGTCCAAGAAAGACCCGGCGACGGCCATCAGGATCGTGTCGGAGCGTACCAATTTCGACCATGAGCTGGCCCGCAGCTACTGGCCGCGCCTGTCGCCAGATTTGAATCTGGACAAAGCCGCCGTAGTGCGTGAACTTGAGGCACAAGCCAAGTGGGCAGTTGCCAACAAGCTGGTGCGCCCCGATGCCCGCATCCCCGACTTCAACACCATAGTGGTGACCGGCCCGCTGGAAGCGGCCCGCAAGCCCTGAGATGGCGACCACCATGATTGACGCGCAGGGCGTATCCCACACCTATCTGTCGGCGCGTGGTGCGCGGAACCAGGCCCTGGCCGAGGTGAACTTCACGATCCAGGCCGGAGAGTTTGTGTGTCTGCTGGGCCCTAGCGGCTGCGGAAAAACCACCCTGCTCAACATGATTGGCGGTTTCATCACACCCAGTGATGGCACATTGCGCGTGGCGGGTGAGCCGGTGGCCGGCCCCAGTCCCCAGCGGGGCATGGTGTTCCAGGACTATTCGCTGTTCTCGTGGCTGACCGTGCAGGGCAATGTGGAGTTTGGCCTGCGCATGGCCGAGTGCGGCCGGGCCGAGCGCCAGGAGATTGCCCGCCGCTACCTGAAGCTGGTGGGGCTGGAAAATGCAGGCACACGGTACCCGTTTGAACTTTCGGGCGGCATGAAACAACGCGTGGCCATTGCCCGTGCGCTGGCCACCAACCCGCAGGTGCTGTTGCTGGATGAGCCTTTTGCTGCGCTGGATGCGATGACTCGCAGCGAGCTGCAAAAACAGTTGCTCGACATCCAGGCCCGTGAACGCACCACTGCCGTGTTTGTGACCCACAACATTGGTGAAGCCATCTTTCTGGCCAGCCGCGTGATCGTGCTGTCGGCCCACCCTGGCCGCATCGTCGAAGACTTTGCCATCGACCTGCCGCACCCGCGCAAGCGCACCTCGGCCGCGTTCAATGCCATCCATGAACGGCTGGCAGCGGCCATTGGCCTGGAGTTGACGGAATGAACACCCGCCTGTACCACCCCATCTTGCTGGGTGCCATTGGCCTGCTGGTCTTCTTTGGTTTTTGGGAAGCCATCAGCCGCAGTGGTCTGATCAACAACGTCATGCTACCCGCACCCAGCGTCGTGTTGCTGTCAGCCTGGGCGATGACAGAAAGCGGCGAACTGCAGCGCCATTTGGTGAGCAGCCTGCAGCGTGCCGCCGTCGGGTTTGTTGTAGGCGCCGTATTGGCGCTGGTGTTGGGTTTGGCGATGGCGCGCATGCCACGTATCCATGCCCTGCTAAATCCATTGGTGCAGATGCTGCGTGCCATACCGGCATTGGCATTTGTGCCCCTTGCCATCTTCTGGTTTGGGATAGGCGAGGGGTCCAAGGTGTTCCTGATAGCCTGGGGCGTTTTCTTTCCGGTGTGGGTCAACACCTATCTGGGTGTGCGTGATGCCAATCCATTGCTGGGCCGCGCCGCAGCAAGCCTGGGTGCGCGGGGATGGAAGATGCTGTTCTTCGTTGTCCTGCCCGGCGCACTGCCCTTTATCCTGGCGGGGCTCAAGGTCAGTCTGTCCATTGCCCTGGTGTTGCTGGTGGCCTCGGAACTTACTGGTGCGATGTTTGGTGTGGGCTACATGATCCAGATGTCGCAGCAGGTTTTTCGCGTAGACCAGATGTTTGTTGGCCTGATGGTGCTGGGTCTGATGGGGTTTGCGGCTGATGCCCTGTTCAACGGTCTGGTGCGCCGCCTGCTGCCCTGGTATGGCGCCGAGCAGGGCCAAGCCAGAGCCCGTGGCGTAACCGCGCAAGCCACACGCAGCGGCTCCACCTGAAACCCCCGACCACCTACTGCAAAGAAACGCCATGGAAGCCCTCACACTCGACATCGCCACCCTCACCCAGGCCTACGCCGGACAGTCTTTCGACCCCGTGCAGTTGGTCGAAGAAATCTACCGCCGCACCGCATTGCGGGGTGACGACAGGGTGTGGCTGCATCTGCGTCCCAAGGCGCACGTGCTGGAGCAGGCGCGCGCACTGGTCGCGCGCCGTGCCCGTGGCGAGCATCTGCCCCTGTATGGTTTGCCCTATGGCGTCAAAGACAACATCGACGTGGCGGGCTTGCCCACCACCGCAGGCTGCGAGGCCCTGCGTCGGGTACCGACACGCAGCGCGACCGTGGTCGAAAAGCTGGACGCCGCTGGCGCGCTGCTGTTGGGCAAGCAGAACATGGACCAGTTCGCCACGGGCCTGGTGGGCATACGCACCACCACCGGCCATTGCCACAACGTGGTCGACCCGGCCTATGTGCCCGGCGGCTCCAGCTCAGGTTCGGCCGTGGCGGTGGCAGCTGGGTTGTGCACGTTTTCCATCGGATCGGACACCGGCGGATCGGGCCGGGTGCCCGCAGCCTGCAACGGCATTGTGGGTCTGAAGCCCACGCCAGGTGTAGTGAGTTCACGGGGGTTTTTGTACTGCAACCGCAGCTTTGACGTGCCGCCGGTGTTTGCGCTGTCGGTAGCCGATGCTTACACCGTGCTGGACGTTCTGGTGGGCGTGGATGCAGAAGATCCGTATTCGCGCCCGGCGCCCCATGCACTGGCCCCGAATCCCTTGCCTGCGCACTGGCGCTTTGCCATTCCCCGCTCCGACCAGTTGGAGTTCTTTGGCGATACCGCCATGCGCGCGCAGTTCATCCGGGCCTTGGGGCACTTGAAAGCGCTGGGCGGCGAGGCGGTGGAAATTGACTTTGCCCCGTTCCTGGAAGCCGGTCGGCTGGTGTTCAACAGCGCGCTGGTTTCAGAGCGGTGGTTGACCTACGGTGCCGTGATCCAAAGCCACCCGGAGTCGGTGCACCCTGTGGTGCGCACGGCCATCGCCAATGCCAACCAGTACAGCGCAGCCGACACGTTCGCCACGTTGTACCGCTTGCAGGCGCTGCAGCGTGTGGTGGAGCGCACGCTGGCGCGTGTAGACGTGCTGATCACCCCCACCATTGGCCGTCTGCCGACCTGTGCAGAGGTGGAGGCGGACCCGGTGAATGCCAATGCGCAGATGGGCTACTACACCTACTTTGCGAATCCCTTGCAACTGGCGGCCATCAGTGTGCCCGCCGGCGAGCGGGATGACGGCCTTCCCTTCGGGCTGGGCATTCTGGCGCCAGCCTTTGGCGAGGCGGTGGTGGGTGCCGTGGCCAGCGCATTGGAGAGCCATATGCGCACACCCATTCGTCGCTTTCAGCCGACGCCCGTGCCGGCAGTCCTCTGCGAAGCGTAGATTTCAGATATGGATATCCGATTTTCTTCGTTGGCCAATCGGGCGCCAGGCCTTAGCCTCCCGGTCCATGTCAGCCCTCGACTCCTCCGCCGTGCGGGACGCCTTGCACGGCGTTGATATTTCCGCGTCCGTTGAATCGCTCTATACCCAACTGCTGGAAACCGCAGTCGCTCGGGACCAACGCGGTGGGCACGCACATGCCGAGCGCCAGGCCATCCGGACCAGCGGGTTGCTCGGTCTGGGTATTCCCAAGGCGCTCGGCGGCTTGGGCGTGTCGTGGAGCGTCATCTACAAGGCCATTCGCCGTCTGGCAGAGGCGGACAGTGCGCTGGCCCATGTTTTTGCCTTCCACCACCTGCAAGTCGCCAGCATCCAGTTTTACGGCACGCACGGGCAGCAGGCGCGGCTGTTGACCCTGACCCAGCAACAGCAGTTGTTCTGGGGCAATGCACTCAACCCGCTGGACAAGCGTGCTACCGTAGTCGAACACGGTGAGGGTAGTTACATCCTCCATGGTCCCAAGAACTATTGCTCGGGTTCGGTGGGATCGGATTACCTGCTGGCCTCGGGCTGGCATGCCGCCAGCCAGAGTGCTGTGGTTGTCGTCGTGCCCAGCACGCGCGCAGGGGTCAGCATTGCGTCCGACTGGGATGCGTTCGGGCAGCGTCAGACAGACAGTGGGACGGTCCAGTTTGACAACGTGGTGGTCCAGGCCGACGAGGTGCTGCAGGGCCCCGGTGTTACACGCACACCCCTTGCATCCCTGCGCACCCAGGTGTCGCAGCTGATACTGACCAACCTCTACCTTGGCCTGGCCCGCGGTGCGTTTGACGCCGCACGTGTGCAGATACGCGACCACACACGGCCGTCGTTCTTCTCTACCGCTGCGACTGCCAGCCAGGACCCTTTCATCCAGCACCGCGTCGCCGAACTTTGGCTGTTGGTCAAGCCCGCGACGCTGATGGCAGATGACGCGGCGCGCCAGCTGGACGCCGCCTTGGCACGGGGCGCAGACCTCACCGCGGAGGAACGGGGTGAAGTTGCCATAACCGTCAACGAAGCCAAGGCCCTGGCCCACAAGGCCAGCCTGGAGGTGAGCACCCAGTTCTTTGAACTCACCGGCGCACGCGCGACGTCACAAAGCCTAGGCCTGGACCGCTTCTGGCGCAATGCGCGCGTCCATACGCTGCACGACCCTATTGACTACAAATACCGTGACATCGGGCGCTACCTGCTGGAGGGGCAGTACCCGGAGCCCACGCCCTATTCCTGATCCTGATCCTGATCCTGTTTTACCTGACCCCAATTTTTGGAGCAAGCCTTATGACCCATCCCATCAACCGCCGCATCCTCCTGCAAGCAGCGTCCGCATCCGGCCTCGCACTGGCTTTGCCTGGCACTGCGCTGGCAGCCGACCCCCTGCGCGAACTGCGTCTGGACTATGCCTACTATTCGCCATCCAGCCTGGTGCTGCGCCGCTTTGGCTGGCTGGAAGAAGATTTCAAGAAGGACGGCGTGGCCGTCAAGTGGGTGTTCAGCGCCGGCAGCAACCGTGCACTGGAATACCTCAACGGCAACAGCATCGACATCGGTTCGTCCGCCGGGTTGGCGGCGCTGCTGGCCAAGGCCAATGGCAACCCCATCACCGCACCCTATATCTTTTCGCGTCCCGAGTGGACGGCGCTGGTGGTGCCCAAAGATTCCGCCATCAAGACGCTGAAAGACCTTAAAGGCAAGAAGATTGCCGCAACCAAGGGCACGGACCCCTATCTGTTTCTGTTGCGCGCTCTGAAGACCGCCGGACTCAAGCGTTCTGACATCGAACACGTGGGCCTGCAGCATGCCGATGGCCGCGCGGCGCTGGAGCAAGGCCGTGTGGACGCGTGGGCCGGTCTGGACCCCATCATGGCGTCGGCTGAACTGGACACCGGTGCCCGGCTGCTGTACCGCAATGTGGGCTTCAATACCTACGGTTTCCTGAACGTACGCGAGGACTTTCTGGCGGTCCGGCCCGCAGAAGTGAAGCGCGTCATCGCCAACTACGAGCGTGCGCGCAAGTGGATTCTGGCCAATACCACCGAGGCGGCAAAAATCGTTTCAGAGGAAGCCAAAGTGAGCCTGCAAGTGGCGCTGCTGCAAATCAAGTTGCGCACCGATCTGAGCAACCCACAGCCGTCGCAGGAGCACGTCAAGGCCTTGCAGGCTGCGGCGCCGATTCTGGTCGACGAGGCCTTGGTCAAGCCCGATGCAGACCTGAACAAGGCCATCGCCAGCCTGGTGAACACCCAGTTCGCACAAGGCCTGATCAAAGGCGCCTAAGCCAGTGCTGTGATGTCTGCCAATCCCGAGTTCCTCTTTCCACCTGCAGCACCCAAGACTGCTGCACCAGCGCCACGCCAGTTGAAGCCTGCGCTGCCATCCCTGGTGTGGTTGGGCCTGGTCCCGCCCATTCTGGTGTTGCTACTGGGCGAGTTGGCATCGCGCCTGGGGTGGGTCAGTGCCAATCTGCTGCCTGCCCCCAGTGATGTAGTGCGTACGCTGGTCGCAATGGGTGGTCAGGGGCTTGCGGAACACGTATTCGCCAGCACCGGGCGGGTGTTTGCAGGTTTTGCGATTGGCGCTGGTCTGGCCTTGGTGGTGGGAGCCGCAGTGGGCTTGTCCCGCCGGCTCGAGGCGCTGCTGGACCCCAGCTTCCAGGCCCTGCGCGCGATACCGTCGCTGGCTTGGGTGCCTTTGTTGCTGCTGTGGCTGGGCATTGACGAGGCTGCGAAGATTGTGCTGATTGCCATTGGCGCGTTCTTTCCGGTTTACATGGGTGTGTCATCCGGCTTTCGTGACGTTGACCGCAAGCTGGTGGAGGTGGCACAGATGTACGGGCTGGGTGCCGTGGCACTGGTGCGGCGGGTGCTCTTCCCTGCAGCACTACCGGCGGTGTTGACCGGCCTGCGCAATGGCTTGAGCCTGGCCTGGATGTTCATGGTGGCCGCCGAATTGATCGCCGCCACCAAGGGCCTGGGCTACCTGCTGACCGATGGACGCGAAACCAGCCGTGCCGACATTGTGCTGGCCGCCATCGTGCTGCTGGCCATCGTCGGGCAGATCAGCGACTCGGCGATGCAGGCTATGGAACAACGCCTGCTGCGCTGGCGCGACACGCTGGACGCCAGCCACTGATTGACTGCAATCGAACCGTACCCATGACAACCAGCGTTCTCGAAGCCCGCATCCACGACAAACACTTTGGCGCCAAGCATGTGCTGGCCCCCTTGCAGTTGCACATCGGCCCATCCGAGGTGGTAAGCCTGGTCGGCGCCAGTGGCTCCGGTAAGAGCACGCTGCTGCGCATCGTCGCTGGCCTGGAGCGCGAGTTCCAGGGCGACGTGTGGTTGCACGGCCAGCCGCTGGTGGGCCGCAGCCAGGACATTGGCTTCATCTTTCAGGAGCCCCGGCTGTTTCCGTGGCTTACCGTGTCCCAGAACGTCGCCTTCGGCGCTCCAGCGCCAACACAACAAGTCTCGGCGCGCGCATCCCAACTGCTGGATGAAGTGGGTCTCTGCGGCTACGAGAATGCCTTGCCCAAGCAACTCTCCGGCGGGCAGGCCCAGCGGGTGGCCATCGCGCGCGGGCTGTTCACCCAGCCGCGTGTGCTGCTGCTGGACGAACCCTTCTCTGCAGTCGATGCTTTTACCCGCATGAAGCTGCAAGAGTTGCTGTTGAACGTTGCAGACCACCACGGTATCTCCGTACTCCTGGTCACCCACGATATCGAAGAAGCGGTGTTCCTCAGCGACCGTGTGCTAGTGCTGGAGGCCAACCCCGGCCAGTTGCAGGAGGTGGTGAGCGTACCGCTGGCCCGCCCTCGGGATCGCGCAGCGCCGGCGCTGGCACAGGCCCGTGTGCAGGTGCTGGCCGCGTTGCACCGCGTCCACGCACTCTGACACCCCCCCTGTTTTAATTTCTCTGGACACTTAATGAGCCTCGACATCTTCTGGTTTTTGCCCACGTCGGGCGACACGCGTTACCTGGGCAAATCCGACTTTGGCCGCCCCGCCACCAATGCCTACATGCGCGAGATCGCCGTCACCGCTGAGCGGCTGGGTTACGACGGCTTGCTGATCCCCACCGGCAGCAGTTGCATGGACCCTTGGGTGGTCGCATCCAGCCTGGTCGGCGCAACACAGCGTATCAAGCTGCTGGTGGCGCTGCGCACGTCCATCTCTGGCCCCACGGTATCGGCCCGCCAGGCCGCCACGCTGGACGAAGCCCTGAACGGTCGCCTGCTGCTCAACGTGGTGCCCGGCGGTGATGCGACGGAGCTGGCCGCCGACGGCGTGTTTTTGCCGCACGACGCACGTTACGAGGCGGCAGACGAATTCCTGTCCGTCTGGCGCCGCCTGGTCCAGGGCGAGAGGGTGGACTTCAAGGGCAAACACCTGGAAGTGCGGGGCGCGCAGAACTACTTCCCGCCCGTCACCAAGCCTTACCCGCCGCTGTACTTTGGCGGCTCCTCGCCCGCCGCGCACGAGCTGGCAGCCAAACATGTGGACGCCTACCTGACCTGGGGCGAGCCACCGGCCGAAGTGGCGAAGAAGATCGCCGATGTGCGCGCCCGTGCCGCAGCACATGGCCGCACACTGCGTTTTGGTGTGCGCCTGCATGTGATCGTGCGCGAGACCAGCGCCGAGGCCTGGGCCGCCGCCGACAAGCTGATCAGCAAGCTGACCGACGAGGACATCGCCGGCGCACAAGCCAACTACGCCCGCATGGATTCCGAAGGCCAGCGCCGCATGGCCGCACTGCACGGTGGCCAGCGCGACAAGCTGGTGGTCGGGCCCAACCTGTGGGCCGGCGTGGGTCTGGTGCGCGGCGGTGCCGGTACGGCGCTGGTGGGCAACCCGCAGGAAGTGGCGGCGCGGCTGCAAGAGTATGTGGATCTGGGGGTGGACAGCTTTGTGCTATCGGGTTATCCGCACCTGGAAGAAGCCATCACCTTTGCTGAACTGGTCTTTCCATTGCTGCCCGGCAAGAAGCCCGTCACACTGCGGGACCAGTCATTGACTGGCGGCGCTTTCGATGTGCGCCACACCCAGCCCCTGGCCCGCGCGGCTTGAGTCCGGCTGCGTCCAGTCCACAAAGCGCACAGAATCCGCCGCGAGCAGGCCGTGGCGCTTGAGCAGTGTCCGCAGCACATTGCGGGTGATGCCCAGCAAACGTGCCGTGTGGACCTGGTTGCCGTGGCAAAACGCAAAGGCAGTGGACACCACAGTCGCTTCCACGCCGTCGAACAGGCCGGGCTCTGCCTGACCCAGTTTTTGCAACAACACCTCCCGCAGCAGCTGCGCACTGCTGGCTGGGGGCGTCGCCGCGGGCAGCACTGCGGTGTGCGCCGACGGCACCGCCACGGCGGTGGGAGTGGTGCGTGTGCTGCGGTGTATGCCTTGCAGGTCGGCGGCCTGCAAAACCCGGTGCGGGGCCACGATCAATGCATAGTGGACGACGTTTTCCAGCTCGCGGATATTGCCCGGCCAGGCATGGCCGAGCAGCGCCCGCTCTGCCTCTGCACTGAAGTCTGGCCCGTCGATGCCCAGCCGTGCCGCATAGGTGGCCAGAAAGTGGCGGGCCAATGGCAGGATGTCGCCCGGGCGCTCACACAGCGGGCGCAGCTCCATCGTGGCCACGCCCAGGCGGTAGTACAGGTCGGCGCGAAAGTGCCCGGCGTTCACTGCAGCGCGCAGGTCCACATTGGTGGCTGCCACCAGGCGCACATCCAGTGCGATGGGTTTGCGCGAACCCAGGCGCACCACCTGGCGCTCTTGCAGCACACGCAGCAGTTTGACCTGCAGACCCAGCGACAGGTCCCCCACCTCGTCCAGAAACAAGGTACCGCCATTGGCAGCCTCAAACCAGCCGGCCCGCGCATGGCTGGCGCCGGTGAAAGCCCCGGTCTCATGGCCAAACAGCTCGGCGTCTATGAGCGATTCGCTGAAGGCGCCACAGTTGACTGCCAGAAACGGGCCACGCCGCCCGCTGGCCTGGTGCACACGGCGCGCCAGCAGCTCCTTGCCGGTGCCGGTTTCTCCAATGATGAGTACCGTGGCCTCGGTGGGTGCAATCCGCTCCACCCGCGCAAGCAGCGCGGCCGAGGCCGGGTCCTCAAACACCAGCGCCTTGGCCCGGATGGACAGGGCGCCGGCGTCGGGCAGCGTCAGCAGCGGCGACAGACGGGGTTCAGAAGCCGGCAAGCACCGCCCCCTTGAACTCCGCCTGCACAAACTTGCGGATCTCTTCGGACTGGTAAACCTTGACCAGCTTGGCCACCCAGGGCTGGGCCTTGTCCTGCTCGCGCACGGCAATCAGGTTCACATACGGGCTCTTGGCCGCTTCCTGCGCGATGGCGTCCTTGGCGGGGCTCAGGCCGGCGGACAGTGCATAGTTGGTGTTGATGGCCGATGCGTCCAGGTCGTCCAGTGAGCGGGGCAGCTGCGCCGCGTCCAGCTCCACAAACTTCAGCTTCTTGGGGTTGTCGATGACGTCCAGCGGTGTGGCTTTCAGACCAGCCTCGGGCTTGAGCTTGATCAGGCCCTTGTCCTGCAGCACCAGCAACACACGCCCGCCATTGGTGGGGTCGTTGGGGATGCCAAACTTGGCGCCTTCTTTGAGTTCACCCAGGCTCTTGACCTTTTTGGAGTACAGGCCGATGGGGAAGTTGACGGTGTAACCCACGTTGGTGATCTTGTAGCCGCGGTCCTTGATCTGCTGGTCCAGGAAAGGCTTGTGCTGGTAGCTGTTGGCGTCCAGGTCGCCGGATGCCAGCGCGGCATTGGGCTGGATGTAGTCGCTGAATTCGACGATCTGGATTTTCAGACCCTCTTTTTCGGCCAGTTTTTTCACCTGTTCAAGAATCTGGGCGTGCGGGCCGGCGGTGACGCCAACCTTCAGCGGCTTGTCCTGCGCCAGTACCGGGTTCAGGGCAGCGGCCACCAGCAGGGCGGTGGCGGTTTGAACGAAGAAACGTTTGTTGTTGTTCATGGAAACTCCTGTGTGAACGGTTTGCTATCAATAAGTGAGTGGATGTCTAGATTTTGCGGGGGCTAGAGGCCGAAAAGGCTTAAGGATTCCTGGCGCTAGCGGTGGCTGATGCGGCGCACCAGTGCGTCGCCCGCGCTCTGCACGGCCTGCACAAACACGATGAGCACGAGCACCACGGCCAGCATCACCTCGGGCAGAAAACGCTGGTAGCCGTACCGAATGCCCAGGTCGCCCAGGCCACCCCCACCAATGGCGCCGGCCATGGCGGAATAACCGGTCAGGCTGACCAGCGAGATCGTCAGCGCGGCCACGATGCCGGGCAGTGCCTCGGGCAGCAGCACCTTGAACACGATCTGGCGCGTGCTGGCGCCCATGGCCAGTGCGGCTTCCACCAGGCCGTGGTCTATCTCGCGCAGTGCGGTTTCAATCAGCCGGGCGATGAAGGGCGCCGCGGCAATCGTCAGCGGCACCACAGCTGCGGCCGTGCCAATGCTGGAGCCGGTGACCAGCCGCGTGAACGGAATGATGGCCACCAGCAGGATGATGAAAGGTGTGGAGCGCACGGCATTGACCACGGTGCCCAGCACCCGGTTGACTGCCCGGTTCTCCAGCACGCCACCGGGGCTGCTGAGGTGCAGGTACACGCCCAGCGGCAGGCCCAGCAGTGTGCCGACCAGGCCTGCGAGCCCGACCATGAGCACGGTCTCCCACAGCGAGGTGGCAAACAGCTCCAGCAGTTGGGGGGTAAAGGTGTCAAACATAGTGCAGCTCCTGTTCCTGCACGCGCACACCGGCGCCGCGCAGGTGGGCCACGGCACTGCTCAGCGCCTCGTGGCCACCCTGCAGGTGCACGGCCAGCGAGCCAAAGGGTTGGCCCTGGATTTCGTCCACCTGGCCGTGCACGATGTTGAGGTCCAGGCCAAAGCGGCGCACCACATCGGACAGCAGTGGCTGGTCCGACCCGGCCCCGGCAAAGGCCAGCCGCAGTATTCGACTACCGTGTTGGCCGCTGTGCAGGCGGCCGTGTGCGGTGCTGGCCGCCATCAGCGTGCGGATGCGGGCGATCACGCTGGGGGGTAATTCTTGCGGCAGGATTTCGTCCACCAGGCTGCGCGTGGTGGCGTGTTGGGGTTGGGTGAAGACGTCGATGACGGCGCCTTGTTCCACGATGCGTCCGGCATCGATGACCGCCACCTGGTCGGCCACCTGTTTGATGACCTGCATCTGGTGCGTGATCAGCACCACGGTCAGGCCGAAGTCGCGGTTGATCTGGCGCAGCAGGCCCAGGATGGAGCGGGTGGTCTCGGGGTCCAGCGCCGAGGTGGCCTCGTCCGACAACAGCACCGTGGGCCGGCTGGCCAGGGCGCGGGCAATGCCCACGCGCTGCTTTTGCCCACCGCTGATCTGCGCCGGGTAGCGGTCACGCAGCGCGCCCAGGCCCACCAGGTCCAGCAGCTCGTCCACCCGGCTCTTGATCAGCGCCGGGCGTTCGTGCACCAGTTGCAGTGGCAAGGCCACGTTTTCGAACACCGTGCGCGACGACAGCAGGTTGAAGTGCTGGAACACCATGCCGATGCCGTGGCGTGCGGTGCGCAGGGCTTCAGGCGCCAGCGCCGTCAGGTCCTGCCCCGCCACCCGCACCCTGCCCTGGGTGGGGCGGGTGAGCAGGTTGATGGTGCGCACCAGCGAACTTTTGCCCGCACCGCTGCGCCCGATCACACCAAACACCTGGCCGGCGGGCACGTGCAGGTTGATGTCCTGCAACGCGTCCACCGGCCCTTGCGGGCTGGGGTAACGCAGGTGAATGCCTTCTAGCTGGATCATGGCGTGGTCAGTTGTTGTGGGGTGAAGGCCTGGCTACAGCTTGGCAATCGACACTTCGGTGGACTTGACCAGCGCGACCACGTCGCTGCCGATCTTCAGCTCCAGCTGGTCGACCGAACGGGTCGTGATGACGGAGGTGACGATGCCCCAGGGCGTCTCGACATCGATCTCGGAGACAACATCGCCGCGGATGATCTCCTTGACCTTGCCTTTGAATTGGTTGCGTACGTTGATGGCTTGGATGGACATGGGGTTCTCCTTAAAAGTCCGTTGAAAAATGGGTTCGTAACCTGACTAGATTGCCCAGCGCAGGCCGTGGGCGGGTTGGCCCAGCCAGCTCTCTTGCGGGCGCTCGGGCTCGGCATCCGGCTTTTGCAGCACGCGGTCCAGGATGCGTTTTTCCAGCGCGGCAAAGGCGGCATCGCCATGCTGGCGCGGGCGGGCCAGGTTGATGGTTTCGTCCAGCACGATCTGTCCGTCCTCGATCAGGATCACGCGGTCGGCGAGGGCCACGGCCTCTTGCACATCGTGTGTGACCAAGAGCGCAGTGAAGCCGCTGGCCTGCCACAGGCCTTCGATCAGGCGGTGCATCTCGATGCGGGTCAGTGCGTCCAGCGCACCCAGGGGTTCGTCCAGCAGCAGCAGGCGTGGCTGGTGCACCAGGGCACGGGCCAGGGACACACGCTGGCGCTGGCCGCCGGACAACTTGGCCGGCCAGTCGCGTCCGCGGTCGCCCAGACCTACACGCTGCAACACGTCCTGCGCGGCGGCGCGCTGCTCGGGCGGCAGGCCCAGGGCCACGTTGTCGGCCACGCGTTTCCACGGCAGCAGGCGCGCGTCCTGGAACATGATGCGGGTGTCGGTAGACAAACCATCGAGTGGCTTGCCGTCTACGCTGATGCTGCCGGCGCTGGCTTCTTCCAGCCCCGCCACCAGGCGCAAGAGTGTGCTTTTGCCGCAGCCGCTGCGCCCGACGATGGCAACAAACTGGCCGGGCTCCACGGCGAGCTGGGCGTTGCGCAGCACATCGCGTGCGCCATACCGTTTGCTCAGGGCCCGCAGGTTCAGGCCCACGCCGGAAGGGCTCTTGTCAGAAGTGTTATTGGTCAAAATGGCCTCCAGCCCCTGTCGGATATACGTTTATTGCTATTGAATACATAGTGTTCAGTGGGCACTCTGGTACCCCGGGTGCCAGCGCAGCCAGTAGCGCTCCAGCCCCTTGGCGAACAGGTCGGCCAGCTTGCCCAGCAGCGCATACAGCAGGATGCCCACCAGCACGATGTCGGTCTGCAAGAACTCCCGCGCATTCATCGTCAGGTAACCAATGCCGGCCTGGGCCGAAATGGTCTCGGCCACGATCAAAATCACCCACATCAGCCCCAGCGAGAACCGCAGCCCGACCAGGATGCTGGACAGCGCGCCCGGCAGGATGATCTGGGTGTACAGGCCCCAGCGGGTCAGCCCGTAGCTGCGGCCCATCTCGATCAGGCCCGGGTCCACATTGCGAATACCGTGGAAGGTGTTCAGGTAGATGGGGAAGAACACCGACACCGCGATCAGAAACAGCTTGGCCGTCTCGTCGATCCCAAACCACAAAATCACCAGCGGGATCAGGGACAGCGCGGGGATGTTGCGCACCATCTGCAGCGACGAATCCAGCAGCGTCTCAAAAAACTTCACCGAGCCCGTCAGCAGGCCCAGCGCCAGCCCCAGGCCGCCGCCAATGGCCAGACCGGACAACGCGCGCCAGGCGCTGACCTGCACGTGTTTCCACAACTCGCCGGATTCGGTCAGCGTCCACGCGGCTTTCACCACCTCCAGCGGGGCGGGCAAGACCCTCGTGGCCAGCCAGCCGAAGGACGATGCAGCCTGCCATACGGCGATCAGCGCAATCGGCACCAGCCAGGGCAGCAGGCCCTGGGCCACGTTGGCGGAAAAGTTTTTCACCGCTGTCCAGTCGGGCGATGGCGTGTGGGTGTCGGCGTCAGCAGGGGCTTCCAGCACATCGGAAAAGCTGTGCGGAAAAGGCGAGACCTGCAGCTCGCGCTCGGGTGTGGGTATGCGGCTCATAGGGTGCTCAGCTTTCTGATACGCGTGGCAGGTAGTTGTTGGCCACCACCTCACCAAAGGGGCCGCTCAGCGCGCGGCCGGGCAGCTTCTCCTGCAGCGCACGGGGCAGCAGCGGAAACACCAGCTCGGCAAAGCGGTAGGCCTCTTCCAGGTGCGGGTAGCCGGACAGCACAAAGGTGTCCAGCCCCAGGTCGGCATATTCCTGGATGCGGGCGGCCACGGTTTTGGCGTCGCCCACCAGGGCCGTACCGGCACCGCCGCGCACCAGACCCACGCCGGCCCACAGGTTGGGGCTGATCTCCAGGTCTTCGCGGGTGCGGCGCTTGCCGGCGTGTAAGGCTGCCATGCGGCGCTGGCCTTCGGAATCCATCTTGGAGAAGGCGGCCTGCGCGCGGATCACGGTGTCGTCATCCACGCGGCTGATCAGGTCTGCGGCCGCGGCCCACGCCTGCTCTTCGGTCTCGCGCACGATGACGTGCAGACGGATGCCGAACTTCACGGTGCGGCCCAGCTTGGCTGCGCGGGCGCGCACATCGGCCACCTTCTTGGCAACCTCGGCTGGGGGTTCGCCCCAGGTCAGGTAGGTGTCCACCTGCTCGGCCGCCAGATCGTGCGCGGCCGGCGACGAGCCGCCAAAGTAGACCGGCGGGTAGGGTGTTTGCAGCGGCGGGTACAGCAGTTTGGCGCCTTTGACGCTGAGGTGTTTGCCATCAAAGTCATAGGCTTCGCCGTCGTGGCTGCGGGTCAATATCTCGCGCCAGATGCGGATGAACTCGGCCGATTGTTCGTAACGTGCGGCGTGGTCCAGAAAGACGCCGTCACCTTCCAGCTCGGTCTGGTCACCACCGGTCACCAGGTTGATCAGCAGACGCCCGCCGCTCAGGCGGTCAAAGGTGGCGGCCATACGCGCGGCCAGGCTGGGCTGGTGCAGGCCCGGGCGCACCGCGACCAGGAACTTCAGGCGCTGGGTAACGGCCAGCAGGGCGGAGGCCACCACCCACGGGTCTTCGCAGGAGCGGCCGGTGGGGATCAACACGCCTTCATAACCGAGGGTGTCGGCCGCCTGCGCCACCTGTTTCAGGTAGTTCAGGTTGACTTCGCGGGCGCCTTCGGCGGTGCCCAGGTAGCGGCTGTCGCCATGGGTGGGGATGAACCAGAAAACTTTCATACGCAAAATTCCTATGGGGATGTATCGGGGCTGAGGGGGAGCTAGTCAGGGCTGCTCAGGCGCTACGGGCGTTTGGCCTGTGCCACGCGCACACCTGCGGGTTGCCAGACGATGTTGGCCACCTGCAGCGGTTGCGGAATCAGCCCGAGCTTGTGGAAGGCATCGGCCACGCGCTGCTGGTCGGCGATGGTTTTGGCGCTGAGTGGGCCTACCGGCGACGGCGGGCGGCGCTGTAAAAACAGGCTGACCACACCGGCGTCCAGACCGCTGAAATCGGCGATCAGCTTGATGACATCCTTGCGGTTGCTCTGCGCCAACTGGTCGGCGCGGGTCAGTTCTTCAAACAACACGGCCAGGGCCTGCGGCTGTTGCGTGGCGAAGCTGCGCGAGGCGAGGTAGAAGGAGTTGTTGCTGGTCAGGTCACGTCCGGTAGCCAGGGCACGCGGCTTGATGGCAAGCTCGGTGGCGGCATAAAACGGGTCCCAGATGGCCCAGGCGTCCACACTCTTGCGCTCGAAAGCGGCGCGGGCGTCGGACGGCACCAGGTAGATGGGCTGGATGTCGCTCCACTGCAGGCCGGCCTTCTCGACCGCACGCACCAGCAGGTAGTGGGCACTGGAGCCTTTTTGCAGTGCGATCTTGCGGCCTTTCAGGTCGGCCAGCGTCTTGATGGGTGAATCGTTCAGCACCAGCACGGCCGAGCTGTCGGGCTTGGGCGGCTCGGCACCCACATAGACCAGGTCTTTGCCGGCTGCCTGTGCAAACACCGGGGGTGAATCGCCAGTCAACCCAAATTCCAGGCTGCCCACGGCCAGTGCTTCCAGAAGCTGCGGGCCAGCCGGAAATTCCAGCCACACCACCTTGGTGTTTGGGAAGCGCTTTTCCAGGGTGCCCTGTTGCTTGATGATGACCAGGTTGACGGCGGATTTTTGGTAGCCGATGCGCAACTGTTCGGGTGCTTTTTCTGCAGCCTTGTCTTGTGCCAGTGCACCGCCGCTCAGGCCCAGACCCAGCCCCCAGACGGAGGCCGTGGTTCCAGCAATGCGGAGAAAGCGTCGGCGCAACACGGACAGGGGTGTGGGTTTATGCATGGTGTGCTCCAGACTCAAAGGGGGGCGGATTTCCAGCTGGCTTCCTTGACGGAGATCGCCTTGGGAATCAACTTGAGTTCGAAAAAGGTGTCTGCAATTTTTTGCTGTTCGGCAATGACGGCGTCGGTCAGCGGTGTCACATTGAATTCGTAGCGGCGCAGGCTCAGCTCGGCCACTTCCACGGGCAGGCCTTGCAGCGGAGCGATCAGCTCGGCAGCCTGGCGGATATTGGCCTTGAGCCATTTGCCTTTGTCCACCGAGTCTTCAAACAGGGCGCGGATCACTTGCGGGTTTTTCTCGACAAAGCTGCGCTCGCCCAGGTAGTACTGGTAGTTGTTGGCCAGGCCTTTGGCGTCCACCAGGATGCGGGCACCGATCTGTTTTTCGGCCGCGGCGGTGAACGGATCCCAGATCACCCAGGCGTCCACGTTTTTGCTCTCGAATGCGGCACGGGCATCGGCCGGGGCAAGGTAGACCGGAGTGATGTCGCTGAGCTTGAGGCCGTTTTTCTCCAGCGCACGCACCAGCAGGTAGTGCACATTGCTGCCCTTGTTCAGCGCAACCTTTTTACCCTTGAGCTCGGCCACGGACTTGATGGTGGAGTCCTTGGGCACCACCAGCGCCTCGGCTTGTGGAGCGGCCGGGTCATGGCCGATGTAGTAGAAGCGTGCACCAGCGGCCTGCGCAAAGATGGGGGGCGCTTCACCCACAAAACCCACATCCACGGAGCCGACGTTCAGGCCTTCCAGCAGTTGCGGGCCGGCGGGGAACTCGATCCACTTCACACCAAAGCCCAGCGGGGCCAGACGCTTCTCGATGCTGCCCTGGGACTTTTGCAGCACGAAGAGGCTGGCGCCCTTTTGGAAACCGATGCGCAGTTCACCTTTGGTGGCGGTCTGCGCGTGGGCCACAGGCAGCAGCAACAGCGTGGTCAGCAAAACGGCGGTGGCAAGCACCACCAGGCCAACGGCCAGGTTGCGCAAGGTGAGTCGCCATTTGGCGGGGGAGACAGGGCTGTCTTCCACGTCATGGAGATTGGCAGTGGTGTGTGTCATGGGTCGATGTCCTTTGGTTGTGCGCAGGCAAGGCTTCTCCCTTGCCGCATGCGCGGGTTCAAACAAGAAGTGAAGAAAAGAAGGAGGCGGCCGGTCAGCAAAACCACCGGGCCGTTGCCGGTGTGTACTTACACGCTACATCGCACCTGCGCAAAAGGCACAGGGGCAAAACGGCCGGCTACCGAGGGGATCTCTCGCAAGGCTTCGGCAATCAGCACATTGACACTGTCATCCAGGCGCAGCGCAATTTCGGGCAACACCTGATAGCCACCTTCGGGCAAGACCACCACCTGGGCATCGGTGGCGTAGATGCCGGGCAGGATGTGGGCAGCGCCCAGAGCCTGCAACACCGGGCGCAGTGCATAGTCCAACGCCAGCATGTGGTGCGGGCTGCCGCCGGTTGCCAGTGGCAACACATGTTTGGTCTTGAAGGCGGTCTGCGGCAGCAGGTCCAAAAAGACCTTGAGCACGCCGCTATAGGCCGCCTTGTAGACCGGTGTGGCCACCACGATGGCCTTGGCCCGCGCCACCAGTGCCGTGGCATGGACCACGGAGGGGTGGCTGAAGTCCGCCAGCAGCAAGGCCTGGGGCGACAGGTCGCGGATGTGCAGGCGTTCAACCTCCACGCCCCGCAGATGCAGGCGCTGCTGAACGGCATCCAGCAGGGCCGCGGAGCGTGAGTGTTCGGACGGGCTGCCCGCAACCAATAAGACTGACATTGTTTTTCTCCCTGGGTGGCGGCGTGTTGTGCTTATTTCTTCACGTAAATCTGGTCGAAGCTGGCACCGTCCACAAAGTGGTCCTTGGCCGCCTTGTCCCAGCCACCAAAGGCCTGCTCGATGGTGAACAGGTTGAGCTTGGGAAACTGTTTGGCGTATTTGGCCGTGGCTTTTTCGGAGATGGCGGGGCGGTAGAAGTTCTTGCCCGCAATGTCCTGGCCTTCTTCGGTGTACAGGTACTCCAGGTAGGCTTGGGCAACGGCACGGGTTCCCTTCTTGTCCACGTTTTTGTCAACCACAGTGACAGCGGGTTCGGCCAGGATGCTCAGGGATGGGTAGACCACATCGACCTTGCTGCCGAATTCCTTCTCCAGCAGGTAGGCTTCGTTTTCCCAGGAGATGAACACGTCACCCTGGTTGCGCTGGGCAAACGAAATCGAAGAACCGCGCGCACCCGTGTCCAGCACCGGTACATTGGCATACAGCTTGGCAATGAAATCCTTGGCTTTTGCATCGCCGCCGAACTTGCGTTTGGCAAACTCCCAGGCCGCCAGGTAGTTCCAGCGCGCGCCTCCCGAGGTTTTGGGGTTGGGCGTGATGACGCTGATACCGGGCTTGATCAAATCATCCCAGTCCTTGATGCCCTTGGGGTTGCCCTGGCGCACGACCAGCACGATGGTGGAGGTGTAGGGCGAAGAGTTGTGGGGCAGGCGTTTTTGCCAGTCCTTGGGGATCCAGCCACCGTTTGCATGCAGGGCGTCGGTATCACCGGCCAGCGCCAGTGTCGCCACATCCGCCTCCAGCCCGTCGATGATGCCCCGCGCCTGTTTGCCAGAACCACCGTGTGATTGTTTGATCGTCACGTCCTGGCCGGTTTTGGCTTTCCAGTGTTTGCTGAAAGCGGCGTTGAACTCGACATACAACTCGCGCGTCGGGTCATAGGAAACATTGAGCAGCTCCACCTTTTGCGCCAATGCGCTGAAGCTGGCGCCCGCCAGGGCGGTGGTGAGTGCCAATGCAGTGAAGAGGCGGCGGGAGGGATTACGGGTGACCATGTCGATGAACTCCAAAAATAAACAAGCAAGGCATGAGTGCCATGGACTGGATTCTGGAAGCGCATCGTTAAAACTGGAACTACTGTATTTTTTGTTTCTAATTACTTAAACATCTATAAGAGTTTGTGCGGGGCGCAAATGCGAGCGTCGCGGGTATGCTGCGAAGTTATGAAGGAAATGTTCATGGTGCATGTGCTGCGCGCCGTTGTTTTGATGGCCTCGCTGGCCACTGTGGCGACCTCCTGGGCTGCCGATGTTGACGTTTTTGGCAGCGACTATTCGATACCCAAGGCTTATGTCCAAAACGGCGAAAGCAAGGGCATTTTGGTGGACATTCTGAAATACATCGACGAACGGCTGCCCAACCACCAGTTCAACGTCAAGCTGGCACCGTGGAGCCGGGCGTACAAAAGCGCGGTGGATGGTGAAGGGGGAATAGTTGGCATATCCAAGACCGTGGAGCGTGAGGTCTTGTTTGACTATTCCGAGTCTTTGTATACCGACAACGTGATGATTGTGGTGCTGGCGGGCAGGGCGTTTGATTTCAAAGGTATCGCGGACCTGAATGGCAAGACCATTGGCATCGGCCGGCGTGGATCTTACGGCGATGCTTTTGATAGCGCCCACAAGGCGGGCCTGTTCCGCCTGGAGGAAGACAGCGGCCCCGACAGCCGTCTGCGCAAGTTGCTGGCTGGGCGCATGGATGGGGGCTTGTTCAACGGGGGCGCCGCGGGTTTTCAGCAGGTGCTCCAGCAAGACCGGGAGCTGTATGCCCAGAGGGACAAGTTTGAAGTGCTGCCGGTGCCGCTGAAGATTGATCCCAACTACCTGGCTTTCTCCAAAAACCTGCGTCAGCAGGAGCTGTTGAACGAGGTGAACAGAATCCTGCGCGCAGGCCACGCCAATGGTGATCTCGCACGTATCACCGGCGCAGGCCTGAGCAAGGCTGCTGGCCGTTGATGTGCCGGGCCCAGTGTGGTCACCCGAACAGTTGCCCCCGCGCCGCGTCCGTAATCGCCACCACACACGGGTGTGTAATCCGGCGCTCCACCGACACGGCATAAAACTCGTCCACCAGTTCGTCCGTCCGGCCAATCACCTCGACCCCAAACTGCTCCACGGTGTCGTGCTCCATCACGGTGGGCGCCATAAAGGCGCCGCGCCCCTCGCGGCCAAAGGCGTTCATCAGCGCGCCGTCGTCAAACTCGCCAATGATGCGGGGGTGGATCTGGTGGCGCGTCAACCAGCCCTCCAGCTGCTGGCGCACCGAGGCCTGGGCGCCGGGGATCAGCAGCGGAAAATCGTTCAGGCACTGCGGGAATTTCCCTTTGAGCCCAGCCTTCAGTATGGGTGCGCAAAAGAAACTCATGGGTGTGCGCCCCAGCGGGTGGTTGAAGGCCTTCACGTTCAGGCGCTTGGACATGGGCTCATCAGCAATCACCAGGTCCAGCCGGTTCAGCGCCAATTGCGCCAGCAGGTCGGGGAATTTGCCCTCGTGGCATACCAGGCGTACCGGCTCGGCAATGGCCAGTGCGGGCTCCAGCAACCGGTAGGCAATCGATTTTGTAACGGAATCGGCAACACCCACCTTGAAATCCAGCAGGCGCTGCCCGCCATGGGCCTGGCGCACGGCAGTCTCCAGTTCGGCGCCCAGCGCGAAGATCTGGTCGGCATAACCGAGGGCCAGGTGACCGTCTTCGGTCAGCTCCAGCTTGCGCCCGCTCTTGCGGAACAACTTGCGGCCCAGCCAGTCTTCCAGCAGCTTGATCTGGCCGGACAGGGTTTGCGGCGTGGTGTGCAGCTGTTCGCCGGCGCGCATGATGCCGCCGGCTTTAGCGGTGACCCAGAAGTAATGCAGGTGTTTGAAGTTCATAGGATTGGGATTTACTTCGCATTATTCGAAGTGAAATTGTTACAAATACGAATTTACACGAAGCATTGTCGCGCCTACATTCACGCTTCACCAGCCACCTTTTGAGCTGGAAGGAGAAAGACCCATGCGTTTAAGTACTCGAGGCCGTTTTGCCATTACCGCGATGATTGACCTGGCCCTGCGCCAGACCACCACGCCGGTGCCGCTGCAAGACCTGGCGCAGCGCCACCGCATTTCCATGTCTTATCTGGAGCAGATGTTTGCCAAGCTGCGCCAGCACGGCCTGGTGGAGAGCACCCGCGGCCCAGGCGGCGGCTATACGCTGGCGCGCACCGCCAAAACCATTTCGGTGGCGGACATCATTGGTGCCATCGAAGAAGGCGCAGACCCACGCAGCGAAGGCACCCAGCGTGAGACTTCCGCCAGCGCCCAGGCCATGACACAGGATTTGTGGGATGCATTGCAGACCACCGTGGTGGCCTATCTGCAGACGGTCACGCTGCAAAGCCTGGCCGACGAGCAAAAGGCCAAGGGTTTCCAGGTGCAGGAGCGCCGGCCGGTGCAAAAGGGTGTGTTTGCCAAGCCCAAGCAAGACAAACCACGGCCCAGCACACCCAACTCGGTTTTTGCGTTGGCAAACGCCTGGTCGGCCAGAAGTTAGGCTCCGGCTGCACCTTTGCGGTATTCGTCTGGTGTGGTGCCCACCAGGCGTTTGAACATGCTGATGAAGGCGGATGCGCTGCCATAACCCAGATCCAGCGCAATGGTTTCCACCGTTTGGCCCGCCTCCAGCAGGGGCATGGCCTTGACCACGCGCAGGCGCTGGCGCCACTCGGCCACTGACATGCCCAGGTCGCGTTGGGCGCGGCGCATCAGCGTGCGCTCGGTGCTGTGGGCGGCCTGTGCCAGCTCGGGTAACGGGCGGTTGTCGCCCGGATTGGCTTGCAACATGCGCAGCACGGCACCCAGCGCCGGGTCGTCTGAACCCGGCAGGTAGCTGCCGGCACGCGGGGCTTGCGCCAACTGGTCCACCAATACTTGCATCAGGCGCGCATTCTCCGGGGTGCTCAGGTCGTCGGGCGTTTGCTGGCGCAGATGCTCCAGCAACGCACGCACCAGCGGGCTCACCGTCAGTGCGCAGGGGGTAGCCGGCAGTACCGAGCAACCAGGACGCGCAATGTACAACGAGCAGTGGTGCGCCTCCAGCCGGTTCAACCCTACATGCACCAGGTCGGGTGGCAGCCAGATGCCATAGTGCGGCGGCGCCAGGTAGTGGTGGTCGGCTACCTTGACTTCCATGACCCCGCTGAACGAATACACAAATTCGCCCCAGGCATGCTGGTGCTGCGGGTACAGACCCTGGGCCGGCACAAAGGCGCTGCGGAACATGGTGGGCGCCGGCAGCTGCGGGCTGTGTAGCGGAACCTCCAGCTTGGGCGGCAGTATGGGCATGGTTTGGTGTCTGGTGGATGGCCTGGGGATGCGATTGGCGGTTAGATGCTATGGCTTGTCTGGTATTCACTATATCAAGCAAAGCCGTCAAATCAATAATTCACCCACTCTGACACAACACCGGGAAGAAGACATGGATACGCGCAAAGCGCTGGACGGACACGCTATCGGCCTGATGCTGCTGCTGTGCCTGGTATGGGGCCTGCAACAGGTGGCGTTGAAGGCCACGGCCGCCGAGATTGCCCCCATCTTCCAGATCGCGCTGCGCTCAGGCGTGGCAGCGCTCCTTGTGGGGCTGGTCATGCTGGTGCGTGGTGAGCGCCTGCCGCTGGCAGCAACCTGGCGCGCCGGCCTGTTGGTCGGTTTGTTGTTTGGCCTGGAGTTCCTGCTGGTGGGCGAAGGCCTGCGCCACACCAGCGCGTCGCACATGGTGGTGTTTCTGTACACCGCCCCCATCTTTGCGGCGCTGGGCCTGCACTGGAAACTACCCGCTGAGCGCCTGGGCGCCGTGCAATGGTTGGGCATCACACTCGCCTTCGGCGGCCTGGCGCTGGCCTTCTTTGGCCGCAGCACCGGCGCTGCCGCGGCACCTGGCAATGTGTTGTGGGGCGATTTTCTGGGCCTCCTGGCGGGTGCCGCGTGGGGCGCCACGACGGTGGTGGTGCGTTGCTCGCGGCTGGCGGCTGCACCCGCCACGCAAACCCTGCTCTACCAGTTGCTGGCGGCGTTTGTGTTGCTGCTGGCAGCATCGTTTGCCACCGGCCAGGCCCATTTCAAACCCACGCCGACCATCTGGGCGAGTTTGCTGTTTCACTCGGTCGTGGTGTCGTTTGCCAGCTTTTTGCTGTGGTTCTGGATGCTGCGCAAGTACCTGGCCTCACGCTTGGGCGTGTTCTCGTTCATGACGCCACTGTTTGGCATGGCCCTGGGTGCCTGGCTGCTGCAGGAGCCGATTGAAGCCAGCTTTTTGATCGGCGCCGTGCCCGTGTTGCTGGGCATTGTGCTGGTCAGCGTTGGTGGGCAAATAAACGCCCTCAGGGCATTTGCAATGGTGCAGAATTGGTTCACAACCCACCCTCGCCAGGACCAGCGTTATGCAAAAAACCGAATTCCACGCGGACCAGGTCACGACCATTCTCCGGGGCTCGGGGCTGTTCAAGGGCGTGGAACTGGCGACCATTGATGCCGAACTGCAGGACAGCCGCGTCCAGGCAATCGAAGCGGGTCAGGTACTGCTGGACCCCAAACACATCAACACCAGCATCTACATCGTATTGCATGGCGAGTTGCTGGTTTGTCTGGAACCCAAGATCAGCAATCCCTTGGTGCGCCTGGGTGTGGGCGACTGCGTGGGCGAGCTGTCCATCATTGACGCCAGTGCGCCATCGGCCTACGTCGTAGCCTCGGTGCCAACGCATCTGCTGGTGATCTCCAAGCCGGTGTTGTGGCGCATGCTGGCCGTGCAACAGGGCATGGCTCTGAACCTGTTACACGTGCTGGCCCGCCGCATCCGCGAGAACAACACCGTGTTGCTGGGCAGCCTGGAGTTGCAGCGGCAGTACCGCAGCAAGGCAGAAACCGATGCGCTGACTGGCCTGCACAACCGGGCCTGGTTTGAAGAAATATTCCCCAAACAACTGGAGCTGTGTGAGCGCACAGGCCAGAGTGTGTCGCTTTTGATGGTGGATATAGACCACTTCAAAAAGGTCAACGACCAATACGGCCACACCTGCGGCGACGAAGCCCTGCGCCACATGGGCAACCTGTTGCGACGCAACCTGCGCTCCACCGACCTGTGCGCACGTTATGGTGGTGAAGAAATGATTGTGCTGATGGCGGGCACCGAAATCATCCACGGGCAATTGACAGCCGACCGCCTGCGCGAGAGCGTGGCCGACACACCGCTGACATTGCAGGACGGTCGAACGCTGACGATACAGATCTCGGGTGGCCTAGCCCAGTGGCAGCCGGGCACCACACTGAACGATCTGATACGCTCGGCAGACCAGGCGCTGTACCGCGCCAAGGAGGGTGGACGCAACCGCATTGCCGTACACGCCTTGCCAACCCATATGGACTTTTCGTAATTTGCAGTTCTCACCCCAACCGCGCTCCTTGTGGAGCGCCCTGCTGACCGCACTGTGCATGGTCACAGTGCCACAAGCAAGTTTTGGCGCCGAAGGCGATGCCCCTGCGGCCAAGCCCGGCCCCAAGATCTACAAGTACCTCAAGGGCGGCACGCCGTCGTTCTCGGACGTACCGCCAGCCAAGATTCCGTATGTCATCTTCACGCCGTCGTGTTACGCCTGCAATGTTCACTCCAACATCAACTGGCACACCACGCCTCTGCATCTGGACGCCTATGCGGACGACATCGCACACGCCGCGCGCCGGTTCGGCGTGGACCCGGCCTTGGTGCGCGCCCTGATCCATGCGGAGTCGGGCTTTAACCCGCGTGCGCGTTCCCAAAAAGGCGCGACGGGTTTGATGCAGTTGATGCCGGGCACGGCCCGCATGCTGGGCGTGGCCGACCCCCTGGTACCCAGCGACAACATCCGGGGTGGTACGCAGTACCTGGCCGAGCAACTGGCACGCTTCGGCAATGACATCAGCCTGGCCGCAGCAGCCTACAACGCAGGCCCCGGAGCGGTTCAAAAGTACGCGGGCATTCCGCCCTATGCCGAGACACAGGTCTACGTTCAGCGGGTCAAAATACTGCACCAACGCTACAAGGATCGCTAAAAGAAGCGGTGGTTGCGCCCAGCGCCGTTACGCGCGCTTACAGATGAAACCTGGGCTTGCATAGCTATGTGCGTTGCCGCATGGAATCCCCCTTGAATCTCTCTAGGATGTCTTTTCTTACTTGGCGCCAGCGCGCACCATGCAAGAAACTTGCACGACCCCAGACAAGCATTCAGGAAAGACGACCATGAAAAACCTCAAAACCATCCTCCGTTGGACCGCCGTAACCGCGGCAGCTACCCTGCTGCTGACCGCCTGTGGCGGCGGGGGTGGCGCATCCAGCGGGACCGGCAGCCCAAGCGGCAACGGCACACTGCGTCTGGCACTGACGGACGCACCCTCCTGCGGCTTTGATGCCGTCAACGTCACCGTTCAAAAGGTGCGTGTTCACCAAAGCAGCAGCGCAGGTGAGGCAGACAGCGGCTGGGCGGAAATTGTGTTGAGCCCGGCCAAACGGGTCGACCTGTTGAGCCTGACCAATGGCGTATTGAGTGAACTGGGCCAGATCCCCTTGCCAACCGGGCGCTACACCCAGCTCAGGCTCGTGCTGGCGGAGAACAGCAACGCCACCCCGCTGGCCAACTCCGTCGTGCTGACCAGCAGCAAAACTGAAGTGGCCCTCAAGACGCCCAGTGGACAACAGTCGGGTGTCAAGACCAATATCGGCATAGACATCGCCTCCAACCAGATGGCGGATTTTGTGCTGGACTTTGATGCCTGCAAATCGGTCGTCACAGCCGGCAACTCCGGACAATACCTGCTCAAACCCGTTGTCACCGTGATACCACGCTATGTATCCGGGGTGGCGGGCTTCATGGATGCGGCGGCTGCCGCCTCCAGCAACGCGAGCGTGTCTTTGCAGCAAGCTGGCGTCGTCATCAAAACCACGGCACCCGATGCCACCGGGAAGTTTCTGCTGCAACCTGTAGCACCGGGCACCTACACCATGGTGCTGACGGGCACAGGGCGCACCACCATGGTGGTGACGGGTGTCGTCGTCGCTGCCGACACGGTCACGTCCTTGAACGCATCCAGCACCCCGTTGAACCCGCCTGCGTCGGCAACCGCCAGCGCCATGGGGGTTGCCACAACCGGCAGTTACGTCCGCGCATTGCAAACACTGACGGCAGGTCCGACGATTCAAGTCGCGGGCCGGTTTGTTGACGACCTGACCGGTACTTACGCCTTCACCCTGCCCGTGGCCGCGCCGCTGGTGGGCGCTTACGCAGCAGCACCCAATCCGCTGGTGCTGACCGCAGATACCGCTGCCGCAGGCAAGTACACCATGGGTGCCAGTCAGATGGGATTCGCCGAAAAACTCTCGGTACTCGCGGCGTTGTCTGCGGGTATGACAGTCACCACCAACTTCGTCTTCCCCTGAATAGCCAGACCTACCTGGTCTGCAAGCACACCACCCCGGCGCAGAGTTGGGGTGCGTTTATTGTCGCGGTGGTCACGTGACCTGCGTGCAGTGAACCTGGTGACCAGACTGTAGTCCGCGCGCTGGGTGGGTGAAAATAACGCCCATTGCCGTGCAGGAGTCTTGCCATGCCAAACGCCCCCACCCACACCCTCTTTGGCTCCTGGGGCTCAGGCTCCGCAGCCATAGAAATCGCGCTCAACATGTGTGGCCTGCCCTACCGCGCAGTGCGTGCGTCCAGCTGGGAGCCCGACTCGGCCATTGCCGAACTGGCCGCTGTCAACCCACTCTGCCAGATTCCTACCTTGGTGCTGCCCGACGGATCGGTGATGACCGAAAGTGCTGCCATCCTGATCCACCTGGGCTTGACCTATCCGCACAGCGGCCTATTACCTGCGGACCCCAGTGCCCGCGCGCAGGCGATACGCGGCCTGGTCTTCATTGCAGCCAACTGCTACGCGGCGCTCAGCATCAACGACTACCCGGCGCGTTGGACCACGGCCACCACCAAACCCGCGCAGGAAAAAGTGCGCCTGGGCGCGCGGGCGCAACTCCACAACCACTGGGCCATCTTTGCCGACAGCTTTGCCGCCAGGCCGTTCCTGTCGGGCCCACAACCCGGCGCATTGGACCTACTCGCCGCCGTGGTCAGCAAATGGGCAGGCACCCGTGCCTACCTGCAGCAGCACCGGCCCGCGTTTGCAGCGCTGCTGCACCGCATCGAAGCGGATACCCGCGTGGCACCCATCTTTCACCAGCACTGGGCGACTTGATCCTCACGACCCGCCGTGCCTTATGCTTGGCACCGGCACGACAACACACTATTCGGATAAAGATACCCCATGGCTTTGTATGATGGCAAGGTTGCAACGCAACAGCCTCCGGTTGGCCCCCACCCCGATGTCAGCCCAGGTCTGAAATGGGGGCCGCTGGCCATCGTCGCATTCTGGGTGGTGGTCTTGGGGGTGCTGTATGCACTGATTACGCAATACCTCAAACCCAAACCCGTCACCATCACCGCCCAGGGCGAGTTGATCATTCCCAAAGCCCGCGACGGACATTTTTATGCAGCCGGCACGGTCAACGGCCGTCCCGTGATGTTTATGGTGGATACCGGGGCGTCACTGGTGGCGGTGAGCGAAGCCTTTGCGCGCGGTGCCGGGGTGGGCGAGGGTGTACCCACCACGTTCCATACGGCCAACGGCGATATGCCGGGCCGCATTGTCCAGGACGTGCCAGTTACGCTGGGGCCGATCCAGGTGTCTGGTGTGCGGGTAGGTGTGGGCCTGGTGGGGGGCGCCGAAGACCAAGCCCTGCTGGGCCAGAGTTTTCTGTCAAAGTTCGACATCACGATGTCCAAAGAAAAAATGGTTTTGCGGCCGCGGTAGATCAGCTGCGGAACTTTCAATTCTCCTGGTGCTCCAATATTTTTACCACCGTCGCCTGAAACGGAATCCGGATGAAACTGAAATTACTGGCCCTCCTTTTTGCCTTTGTCACGGCAGCGCAGGGCGCGGTGCTCGCACCCGCAGCCCAGGATGCCAAAGCGGCGGGACTGGCCGCCGAGGTGCTGTCGCGTCACCACTACAAGGCCATGCCACTGGACGAAACTCTCTCCAGCCGCATCTTCGACCAGTACCTCAAGGCACTCGATCCGGAGAAGCTGTACTTTGTGCAGGCCGACATCGACCAGTTTGAGGGGTCCCGCACCAAGCTCGGTGTGGAGATGCAAAGTGGTGAACTGGGTCGGCCCTTTGCGATCTTCAACCTGTATGTCAAACGCGCCAACGAACGTTTTACCTACGCCCGCAGCCTGCTGAAGAAAGGCTTCAGCTTTGACAGCAATGAGACCTACCAGTTTTCACGGGACAAACAAGCCTGGTCCAAGACCGAAGCCGATGCGCTGGAGTTGTGGCGCAAGCGGGTCAAGAACGACTGGTTGCGTCTGAAGCTGGCCGGCAAGGACGATAAAAGCATCGCTACCGTGCTGGACAAACGGTACGACAACAGCATCAAGCGCATAGGCCGGGCCAACAGCGAAGACGCTTTCAACGCCTATATGAACGCCTACACCATGGCGATCGAGCCCCACACCAATTACATGGCCCCCCGTACCGCGGCGAACTTCAACATTTCGATGAAGCTGTCCCTGATCGGCATTGGCGCCGTGCTGACCGAGGTGGATGACTACACCACGATCCGCGAACTGATGGCGGGCGGCCCGGCGGCGCTGTCGGGCAAGCTCAAGGTGGGCGACCGCATCGTGGGTGTGGGCCAGGGCGAAAAAGGCCCCATCACCGACATCATGGGTGCACGCCTGGATGATTCCGTGATGCTGATTCGTGGTGCCGAAGACAGCGTGGTGCGCCTGGAAGTATTGCCCGCCGAAGCCGGGCCCGACGGCAAACACGTCTTCATCAACCTGGTGCGCAAACCCATCTCGCTGCAAGAGCAGTCGGCCAAGTCCTCCGTGCAATCCGTCACGGACGGCAAGGCAAGTTACAACATCGGCGTGATTTCGCTGCCGTCTTTTTATGAAGACTTTGCGGCCAAGCAAAAGGGCACACCCGACTACAAAAGCACGTCCCGTGACGTCGCCCTGCTGATCAAGGAACTGAAAGCCAAGAAGGTGGATGCCATCCTGATGGATCTGCGCAACAACGGCGGTGGTTCGCTGGCCGAGGCGGTGGAGCTCACCGGACTGTTCATTGGCAAGGGCCCGGTCGTGCAGGTGCGCAATGCCAGCGGACAGGTGCGCGTAGAGTCGTCACGCCAGGCCGATGTGGCCTGGGACGGCCCGTTGGGTGTGCTGGTCAACCGCAACTCGGCATCGGCATCCGAAATTTTTGCCGCAGCCATGCAGGACTATGGCCGCGGCCTGATTGTGGGTGAGCCCAGTTTTGGCAAGGGCACGGTGCAGACCATGATCAACCTGGACCGTTTCGCCAAGACCGAGAAGGCTCAACTGGGCGAGCTCAAAATGACTATTGCGCAGTTCTTCCGCATCAATGGGGGCACGACCCAGTTGCGGGGTGTGGCACCGGATGTGACCTTCCCCACGGTGCTGGATACGGTGGACTATGGTGAGTCCCGCTTCGACAACGCGCTGCCATGGACGCAGATAGCGCCGGCCACCTACACTGCCCGGGGCTCTGTGCAAGAACTGTTGCCCATCCTGGTGGCACAGCACAAACAACGCATCAAAAGCGAGAAAGACTTCCAGTACCTGCAGGAAGACATCGCCGAATTCAACCGCATCCGCAAGCAGAACGCCGTCTCGCTGAACGAGGCTGAGCGGCGCAAGGAAAAGGACACCCAGGAAGCCAAACTGGCGGCCCGCAAACCCGGCAAGGGCAAGGATGCGGCCAAGAACGACGCCGACAAGGACGACGGCCTGCAAGCAGGTGAACGTGATCTGAATGCGGAGTTGGCGGCCGAGAAGGCCCGCAAAAACGACAAGGATGTGTTGCTGATTGAGGCCGCCCACATCCTGGGCGACCAGGTGGACCTGCTCAAACCCGGCGTCAACCTGGCGGCGCGTATGAAACAGATTCCGCTAGTGGCGCAATAGAGTGAAAGAAAAGGCGCTGCAGCCACTACTGGCAGCGCCCGGTGGCTTGTTTAGCCCGGCAGCCAGGTTTCCGGATCAACCGCCGTTTGTTCGCCCGTCATCAGGTTCTTCACCTGGTGGCTGGCGTTCTCGCCTATGAACCAAACAAATGGGATACCGCGCTTGGACGCCGCCTCGATCTGTTTGCCATAGGCCTTGGGCAGATGGTAGAGGTCGGTGGCAATGCCGCGGCCCCGCAGTCGATTGGCCAGCGCATTGGCTGCGGGACGGCTGGCGTCGTCGTTCAGTGCGACCAGCACATCAGTCGGTGTCTTGCGGGTGGGCTTGAGTACGCCCTTGGCGAACAGCAAACCCAGGATGCGTGTCAGGCCAATGGACATGCCTACGCCGGGCAGCTTGACCTTGGCGTCGCCCGCCAGGTTGTCATAACGCCCACCGCCACACACCGAGCCCGACGACTCGAACCCCTGCATCTGCCCCTCACACACCATGCCGGTGTAGTAGGCCAGGCCGCGGGCAATCGCCAGGTCGGCAGATACGGAAGGGGGCAGGCCGGCAGCCAGTCGGCTGGCGTTCAGGTCGGCGGCGTTGTCCAGCACCTCGGTCAGTTCGGTCAGGCCTTCGTCCAGCAGCGGGGAGCTGATTCCCAGCGCCCGCACACGGTCCACAAAGGACGTGTCAGCAGTCTTGATGCTGGCTATGGCCAGGCACTGGGCCGCTTGGACTTCGGTTAAACCCAGCTCGGTCTGCAACAACGCAGACACCTTGGGTGCGCCAATCTTGTCCAGCTTGTCGACCACACGCAGTACGGCATTGGTATCGGCAATCCCTAAACCTTCGTAAAAGCCCTGCAGCAGCTTGCGGTTGTTGACGCGCAGCGTGACCGGTGGAATGGGCAGGGTGCTGGTAACCACGGCCATCAGGCGCACCACCTCGGCATCGTAAAAACTGGGCAAGGCGCCGTCACCAATGACGTCGATGTCGCACTGGGTGAACTCGCGGTAGCGGCCCTCCTGCGGGCGCTCGCCGCGCCAGACTTTTTGCATCTGGTAGCGCTTGAACGGAAAGCTCAGTTGCCCCTTGAACTGCTGCACGTAGCGCGCGGTGGGCACGGTCAGGTCGAAGCGCAGGCCGAACTCTGGGGGCGCTTTGGGCGCGTCGGCATCTTCGTGCAAACGGGCCAGCACATAAATTTCTTTGTCGTCGCCATTGCCGCTGAGCACCTGGGTGGGCTCCACGCTGCGGGTTT
>JAZKDY010000038.1:0-49924 GCA_040387325.1 Pseudomonadota bacterium
TGCGCGCCGCCTTGCCAATGCCGCCGTACACCACCAGTTCGTTGGGGTTCTCGGCCACCTCGGGGTCCAGGTTGTTTTGCAGCATGCGGTAGGCCGCTTCAATCTGCCAGTTGGCGCAGCTCAGCTCGGGGCCTCGAGGCGCACGCACGGGGCGGGCGGTGCTGCCCGCAAAACGGGTGGTGGCGAGATCAGGCATGGCGGCTCCTCAAATGAATGGTGTGCGGAATTATTACTTGTCTATACAACTTGTGTCAACAGGGGTAAACTGTAGACAATCAACTTGAGACCATGTTCCACGGCCACTTTGGAAAGCCCCGATTGATGCAACCCGCCTACCTCCAGGTCAAGACCTTTATCCAGCAGCACATCAGTTCGGGCGAGTGGCGCCCGGGTGACCCGGTGCCCAGTGAGGCCACGCTGATGCAGCAGTTCGGCATCAGCCGCATGACGGTCAACCGCGCGCTACGCGAACTCACTGCCGAGGGTATGGTTACGCGGGTTCAGGGCTCGGGTACTTTTGTGGCGGAGCTGCACCGCATAGCGTCCAACCTGACGATCCGCGACATCCAGGAAGAAGTGGTGGAGCGGGGCCATGTACATGCGGCCCGCGTGTTGCTCAGCCAGGTCGAAAAGGCCGACGCCGCGCTGGCCCGGACGCTGGGACTGCGCACCGGTGCACGTGTCTTCCACACGGTGCTGGTGCACCTGGAAAACGGTGTGCCCATCCAGCTGGAGGACCGGTATGTCAACCCGGCCGTGGCGCCGCAGTACCTCAAGACCGACTTCCACCAGACCACACCCACGCGCCACCTGCTGACCGAGGCCCCGCTGACCGAGGCCAGCTACGCGATCGAGGCCTGCCTGCCGACACCCGAGCAGGCCCAGCACCTGGAAATATCGGCACGTGAGGCCTGCCTGGCCATGGTGCGGCGCACCGTCAGTGGCGGGCATGTAGCCAGCGTGGTGCGACTGGTGTACCCGGGCTCACGTTACAGCTTTGCGGGGAGGTTTCAGGCATGAGCGGAGGTTATGTATGAGTTGGCGCACCATCCACCTGGCCGATGTGCCAGCAACTCCTTGGCGCAATGGCGGTGGGTTGACCCGCGAACTGGCGGCCTGGCCCAGCGAGGGCGCATGGCGCTGGCGCATGTCTGTGGCTGAAGTCACGTCCAGCGGGCCGTTCTCGCGCTTTGAAGGCATCACGCGCTGGTTTGCAGTTTTAAAAGGCGCCGGGGTTGCGCTCACCGTGCGTACACCGTCCGACAGCGACGATGCAGGTGACTGCGAGCACCGCCTGACTGTGACCGATCCCGCACTGTGTTTTGACGGCGGCGCAACTACACACTGCGCCTTGCTGGGTGGTCCTACCCAGGATTTCAACCTGATGGTGCAAGGGAACTGCCTGCCGGCCCGCATGGTGCGGGTGCAGGGTGAACTCACGGTATTGGCAGGTGCTACTAAAACAATAGCGGTATACGCAGTGGATTCGGGGGCTAGCGTCCGATTTAACGCAGAAGATATTATTCTGCCGGCCGGCACGCTGGTCTGGCGCACGCTGGCCAAGGCGGCCACCGTGCACATCCACGGCACCCACGTGTTGTGGATGGAGTTGTCCACATGACGGTGCAACTCTGGACCCATTGCAGCGCCGCCACCATGGCGCCAAACGCAGAACTGCCGTATGGGTTGGTGGAGAACGCCGCGCTGGTGGTGGACGGCGGCACGCTGGTTTGGGTCGGCCCGCACGCAGTCCTGCCCGCTGAATGGCTGGAGCGCAGCACGGTGGTACACGACGCCGGTGGTGCTCTGATCACGCCGGGTTTGATCGATTGCCACACCCACCTGGTCTATGGCGGCGACCGCGCCAACGAGTTTGAGATGCGGCTCAACGGCGCCAGTTACGAAGAGATTGCCCGCGCCGGCGGCGGCATTGCGTCCACCGTGCAGGCCACGCGCACCGCAACGGCTGCGGAACTGCAGGCCAGTGCAGCGCGGCGCTTGCGCAAGCTGGTCGCGGAAGGCGTCACCACGGTAGAGATCAAGTCCGGCTACGGTCTGGCGCTGGAACATGAGCGCAAAGCCTTGGCTGTGGCGCATGCACTGGGCCAGCAGTATGCGGTGGATGTGTGTACCACCTTCCTGGGTGCCCATGCCGTGCCGCATGAGTTTGCCGGCCGCACGGACGACTATGTGGACGCCGTGTTGCAGATGCTGCCGGTGCTGCATGCCGAGGGCCTGGTCGATGCGGTGGACGGCTTTTGCGAACGTATTGCCTTCAGCACCGCGCAGATGGAGCGTGTGTTTGCAGCGGCCCAGGCCCTGGGCCTGCCGGTCAAGTTACATGCCGAACAGCTCAGCGACAGCGGCGGCGCGCAACTGGCTGCACGTTTCAGCGCCTTGAGTTGTGACCACCTGGAATGGCTGTCACCCGAGGGCGCGCAGGCAATGGCCGCAGCAGGAACGGTGGCCGTGTTGCTGCCGGGCGCTTTCTACTTTCTGCGCGAAACCAAACTGCCGCCCATTGGCCTGCTGCGCCAGCACGCCGTGCCCATGGCGGTGTCCACCGACAGCAACCCCGGCACTTCGCCCTGCACGTCGCTGCTGCTGATGCTCAACATGGCCTGCACCTTGTTCCGCCTGACACCCGAAGAGGCGTTGGCCGGTGTGACGCGCAACGCTGCCGCCGCGCTGGGGCTCAAAGACCGCGGTGTGCTGGCCGCAGGTCTTCGTGCCGACTTTGTGCTGTGGGATGTGCAACGCCCGGCCGAGCTGAGTTATGCCCTGGGCGGCAACCCCCGCCTGCAAACTATTTTCAAGGGACAAGAAGTGTCATGAGCACAGCACCATCGGTCTATCAGCTGCAACAGGGCACCGTGCCCCTGCTGGTCAGCATGCCGCACATCGGCACCCACATTCCTGCGGAGCTGCAGCCCCACTACGCGCCCCGGGCGCTGCAGGTGGAAGACACCGACTGGCATTTGCACACGCTGTACAACTTTCTGGGTGAGCTGGGCGCCAGCGTGCTGATGCCCACCACGTCGCGCTACGTGATCGACCTGAACCGCCCACCGGACGACACCCCCATGTACCCCGGCGCCGCCAATACCGAGTTGTGCCCCACCCACTTCTTCACCGGTGAGCCGCTGTACCAGACCGGCCAGGCGCCCGCGCCCGAAGAACGCCTGCGCCGCCGTGAGACCTATTGGCAGCCCTACCACAGCGTACTGGCCGGCGAGCTGGCGCGCATAAAAGCCCAACATGGCTTCGCATTGCTGTGGGACGCCCACAGCATCCGCACGGAGTTGCCTTGGCTGTTTGAAGGCCGACTGCCGGACCTGAGCATTGGCACGGCCAGTGGTGCCAGCGCCGACAGCCGTATTGCAGACGCGGTCATGCAGGCCTGTGCCGGTTTCCCCCACATCAGCACGGTGCTCAATGGCCGCTTCAAGGGCGGCTACATCACCCGCCACTACGGTCAACCCGCCAATGGCATCCACGCCATCCAGCTGGAGATGTGCCAGCACCTGTACATGCAGGAGGTGGCACCTTATGCCTATGACGCCGATGTGGCGGCACGTATACAACCTGTGTTGAAGAAAATGGTCGCCAGCTCCCTGGCCGCTTGCCGGAGTTGTTATGAAAAGTGAAGCGCAGCAGTTTTGGGCGCCACAGGCCTGGGTGCAGGGTGCCTGGGCCTTTGATGTGTTGTTGGGGGTGGGGGCAGACGGATGCTGGAGTCAGGTTCAACCCAACGCCACGTTAGAGCAGCAAGCGGGTATCACGCGTCTCGATGGCCCGGTATTGCCAGGCGTGACCAATGCCCACAGCCATGCCTTCCAGCGCGCCATCGCCGGCCTGACCGAGCGGCGCAGCAGCGGGGCCGGTGCGGCCGACGACTTCTGGAGTTGGCGCGACCGCATGTACTCTGCTGCCAACCGCATCACGCCCGACCAGTTGGAGGCTATTACCAGCCAGCTGTATGCCGAACTGCTGGCCGGTGGTTACACCCAGGTGTGTGAATTCCACTACCTGCACAACGCGCTGGACGGCGCGGCCTATGCCGATGCGGCCGAGATGTCGCTGGCCCTGGTGCGGGCGGCCCGGCGCACTGGCATGGGCCTTACCCTGCTGCCCACGCTGTACATGCGCTCGGGCTTCACGGCCACTGGCTTGCGTGAAGACCAGCGCCGCTTTGCATCCACACCCGAACGCATCATGCGGGTTGTCGAATCCGTGCAGGCCCACGCCCAGGGTGATGCGCGCATCAACGTGGGCGTGGCCATCCACTCCCTGCGCGCAGTCAGCCCCCAGGCGCTGATGGAGCTGGCCGCTTATGCGAAGCAGGGTGGCCTGCCGGTGCACATCCATATTGCGGAGCAGACGCAGGAGGTGGATGATTGCCTGATCCACAGCCACCAGCGCCCCATTGAATGGCTGCTGAACCATGTGGAGGTGGATGCGCGCTGGAACCTGGTGCACGCCACCCACACCACGCCGCAGGAGCTGGCCGGTGTGCAGGCACGTGGTGCGTCCATCGTCATCTGCCCAGCCACCGAGGCCAATCTGGGTGATGGCGTGTTTGACCTAGCCGGTTATGCCGCGGTGCAAGGAACCTGGTCCATAGGCTCGGACAGCCATGTCACCCGCCGCTGGAGCGAAGAACTGCGCCTGCTGGAATACTCCCAGCGCCTGGCGCAGCGCAAGCGCAATGTGGCGGCGCAGGCCCTGGGGCCTTTGAGCAGCGCAGCGGCCTTGCTGGAAGCGGCTTTGGCTGGCGGCCGCAACGCCACCGGCCTGGCGCTGGGCGGCATTGCAGTGGGCCAGCGCGCCGACTTTGCCGTGTTGGATACGCAGTCACCAGCTCTGCTGGGTGTGCCCGCCGACCATGGGCTGGACGCCCTGGTGTTCTCCAGCCCGGACGCTCAGTTTGACGCCGTGTACGTGGCGGGGCAGCCGGTACAGATGCACAATGACCCCGGTTTTGTACCCGCCATGCACGCCTTGTGGGGCCGGTAGTCGACAAGGCCTTGGCCAGTCGGTAGACAATAAGCGGCTTATGACCACGCCCCCGCCTTCACAACCCCGCAACCCCCTGCACGGCAAGACGCTGGAAGCCATCGTCACCGAACTGGCCGAGTACTACGGCTGGGAAGGCCTGGGTGAACGCATACCCGTGCGCTGTTTCACGTTTGAGCCCAGCGTCAACTCCAGCCTGAAATTTCTGCGCAAGACGCCGTGGGCACGTGAGAAGGTTGAAGGGCTGTACCTCTTCATGCTGCGCGAAATCCGCCGCCAAAACCCCGCCGCCTGAGGAAATGTCCGATGCGTGAATGGACCCAGGAACACACCGCGGCGCTGGATTACCAGATCACCTATTTCGCCGAGCTCAATCCGGCCCGGCTGCCGCTGGTGCTGGCCCACCAGGGTCTGCAGGCCCATGACCGCGTGGTGCACGCCTGCGAGCTGGGCTACGGTACGGGGTTGAGCACGGTCATCCATGCGGCCGCATCCAACGTGCAGTGGTGGGGGACCGACTACAACCCGGCGCATGCGCAATGGGCGAATGCCCTGGCAGACCGGGCGGGTGTACCGGTGCAGTTGCATGACCAGTCTTTCCTGGATTTTTGCCAGCGTGAGGATTTGCCGGACTTTGACTTCATCGCGCTGCATGGCGTCTGGTCCTGGGTGTCGGATGCCAACCGCGCCGTCATCATTGATTTCCTGCAGCGCAAGCTGCGTTGGGGTGGTGTGGTCTACATCAGCTACAACGCACTGCCGGGCCATGCCCAAATGGTGCCGGTGCGCAACCTGATGAAGTCTTACATGGACAGCATGACGCCCGCAGGGCAGGGTGACCTGCAACGGGCACGTGCGGCCTACCAGTTTGTGCAGGGCATGTTGACCAGCAACCCGCAACTGGCGGACGTTCACCCGCTGGCCAAACGCACCATGGACGACCTGGCGCACCAGCAGTCCAACAGCTACCTCAACCACGAATACCTGGTGCAACACTGGACACCCATGTCGTTCAGCGAGGTGGCCTACGCGCTACAGGACGCGCGGCTCCGGTTTGCCTGCTCGGCGGTTCCCACGCATTTTTTCGATGAACATTTTCTGGTGCCATCGCAGCGGGAATGGCTGGCACAGATCACCGATGCGACCACGCGGGAGACCGCGCGCGACATGCTGGTCAACCGCCAGTTCCGCCAGGACTACTGGATCAAGGGTGGCCTGCAGATGCCTGCCACCCAGGCACAGGAGGCGCTGCGCGCGGCCCGTGTGGTGCTGGTGCGCACCGCGTCTGCCGCCAGTGCCGCGGTGGTGCAAGCTGTTTTCCACACGCAGATTGCACCCACCACGCTGGCACCACTTTTGGCCGTGTTGTCCGACGGACAGGTGCACGCAGTGGGCGATGTGTTGACCCATGCTGTGCGCGCGGGGTTGATGGAAGACGAGGCGCTGCGCGCCCTGTTCAACCTCTTGGGCAATGGCAGCCTCGCCGTGGCGCAGGATGAAGCCTGTGCGCAGTCGGTAGTCCAACGGGTCTTGCAACTGAACGCGGCCATCTGCCAGCAGGCCCTGCACAGCGCCGACACCACCCACCTGGCATCAGCAGTGACAGGCGGTGGTGTGCGTGTGGGGCAACTGCATATGCAGTTTCTGGCCTTTCGCAATACGGGTTTACCGTTGCCGCAGCAATGGGCACAGGCCCTGGCTGCGCGCCTGCATGCCGCGGGTGTGCATGTGGTGCGCGACGGCTTGCCGCTGACACAGCTGGCAGATATGGAGGCCCACATCACCGTGTTGGCGCAAGCCTTTGACCGAGAAGAATTACCCCTGTTGCAAACCTTGCAATGTGTGGCCTGAGCAAACGACCGATGACTACTTCTGATACCACCGACCAGCGCCTGACCGATCTGGAGATCAAGGCCAGCTTTGCCGAAGACCTGCTGGACCAACTCAACCAGGTCATCGTGCGCCAGCAGCAGGAGATCGATCTGCTGATGCGCGAAGTGCGCCAGTTGCGCCTGCAAATGCCCGAGGGCGCTGGCCCCGCGCAAAGCCGGGCCAGTGAAGAACTACCGCCGCACTACTGATTTCATCCGGGGATTACATCCTGGCCACGGTGCTGCCGGTGTTGCGCACCTTGTCACCGACCTGGAAGCCGGGGTCGTGGGTGAAATCAAAACTGGCCTTGCTCTCGTTGGCGTAGAGCACCGTGACGGTCCACACCTTGTGGGTCTTGATTTTTTCTTCAATCACTTTGCCGGCGTAGGCACCACCGGCAGCACCGGCCAGGGTGGCAAGGTCTTTACCAAAGCCACCACCCACCTGGTTGCCCAGCACCGCGCCCAGCGCGCCACCGGCCAGCACACCCACGGCGCTATATTCACCCGCCTTTTCTGTCACGGTGATGGACAACACACGGCCGCATTCCGCACAGGCGGGTGCCGTGGCCTGTGCCGTTACCGCAGCAGGTGCAGCCGGTGTCGCCGCAACCGGGGCGGGGGCTGGTGTGGCAGCAGCCTTGGCCTTGGCTGCTGCCAGGGCCTGGTCGTATTCGGCCTTGGCGTCACGGCGGCACTGCAGGCGGGCGTTGGACGTGGTTTCGTCGTTGCACAGCTTCTTGTCGCTGTCGTAACGGGCCAGTGCGGCCTTGTTGTCGGCGGCGAGTTGGGTGCTGGCGGTGGTAGCGGCCCAGGCGCCGGTTGTCTGTGTCGCCATGGCCAATGTGATGGCCAGGTGCAGGATGTGTTTGTTCATAGCGGGCGCGCGTCGAAGTGGTTAAGGGTTGCACTATAGGCGAGCAGGTTTACGATTGTTATACTGGTTAAATAAACAGTATCCACCATGCAACCCAGCTCCCCGCCTGCCTATGCCGAGCTGCACTGCCTGAGCTGTTTCAGCTTTCAGCGCGGCGCATCCCAGCCCGAAGAGCTGGTGCAGCGGGCGGCGGCACTGGGTTACCAGGCGCTGGCCATCACTGACGAATGTTCGGTGGCAGGCGTAGTGCGCGCGCATGCACAGGTGCGCAAAGAGCAGTTGAACCTGAAGCTGCTGCTGGGGGCGGAGTTTTCTGTGCCGCTGGATTCGGGCCACAGTTTCACCGCGGTGGTGCTGGTGCACAACCTGCAGGGCTGGGGCAATCTGTGCCAGTTCATCACGGCCGCGCGCCGGGCCGCGCCCAAGGGGCAGTACCAGGTGGGCTGGCAGGGGGCTGCCAACCAGGCGTTGTGGGCGCAACTCACGCAGTGCGAGGTTTTGCTGCTCTTTCCAGATGCTATGAATATGGAAGCGGCATGTTCAGTATCCGCGGGGGCTAGCGGTCTATTTGGCTCAAGCCTTTGGCTGGCGGCGGCCTTTCACCTGGGGCCGGACGATGCGCTGCGGCGGGTGCGCCTGCAGCAGCTGTCCGCGCTCAGCGGTGTGCCCATCGTGGCCACGGGCGGTGTGCGCATGCATGTGCGCTCGCGCAAACCCCTGCACGATGTGATGACCGCCGTGCGCCTGGGGCAGCCGGTGGCCCAGTGTGGTTTTGCCCTGCAGGCCAATGCCGAGCGGCATCTGCGTTCGTGTGCGCGGCTGGCGGTGCTGTATCCGGCCGAGTGGCTGGCCAACACGCTGGTGATTGCCGACACGTGCAAATTTGACCTGATGCAAATCGCATACCACTATCCCATGGAACCCGTTCTGCCTGGTCATACGCCGGCACAGACCCTGCGCCAATACTGCGAAGAAGGGGCACGGCAACGTTACCCCGCCGGCATGCCACAAGACATCCGGCTGCGCGTGGAGCATGAGCTGGCGCTGATCAGCGAACTGCGGTTCGAGATGTATTTCCTGACCGTGCACGACATCGTGCGTTTTGCGCGCAGCGTGGGCATCCTGTGCCAGGGCCGTGGCTCGGCAGCCAATTCGGTGGTGTGTTTCTGTCTGTACGTGACGGAAGCCAATCCAGAGGAGACGTCGCTGATGTTCGAACGTTTCATCAGCCGCGAGCGCAACGAGCCGCCTGACATCGACGTGGATTTCGAACACCAGCGGCGTGAAGAGGTCATTCAATATATTTACAAAAAATACGGCAGGGAGCGCGCCGCCATTGCCGCCACCGTCATCAGCTACCGGCCGCGCAGCGCGCTGCGCGATGTAGGCCACGCGCTGGAGATCCCCGAAGCACTGATCACCGAGCTGGCCAAGGAGCACCCCGGCATGTACAACCGAGAGGTGCTGGTGGAGCGTCTGCAAAGCGCGGTGGACCAGTTGGGCACCGACTGCGTACCGCCGCCGCTGGATCGCCTGGAGCTGTGGATGTCGCTGGCCGTGCAGTTGCAGGGCTTTCCGCGCCACTTGAGCCAACACGTCGGCGGTTTTGTGCTGACACAGGGGCCACTGACCCGGCTGGTGCCGGTGGAAAACGCCGCCATGAAGGACCGCTCCATCATCCAGTGGGACAAGGACGATCTGCAAGCCGTGCGCCTGATGAAGGTCGACGTGCTGGCGCTGGGCATGCTCAGTGCACTGCGCCGTTGCCTGGAGTTGACCACCCAGCGGCGCCGAATGCCGCACGCCATGACCTTGCATGACATTCCCCACGAAGACATCCCTACCTACGACATGATCTGCAGGGCGGACACAGTCGGCGTGTTCCAGATCGAGAGCCGCGCTCAGATGAGCATGCTGCCGCGTTTGCGGCCCCGCACGTACTACGATTTGGTGGTACAGGTCGCCATCGTGCGGCCGGGGCCGATTCAGGGCGGCATGGTGCATCCGTATCTGAAGGCGCGCAAAAACCCGGAGCTGGCGCAGTCCCCATACCCCGCGTTGCGCCAGGCCTTGGGGCGCACCCATGGCGTGCCGATTTTCCAGGAGCAGGTGATGCAGATTGCGGTGCTGGCCGCCGACTTCACTCCCGGCGAGGCGGACGGCCTGCGCCGCTCCATGGCCGCGTGGAAGCGCCATGGCAATGTCACGCAATACCACGACCGGTTGGTCAACGGCATGCTGAAGAACGGCTATCCGCTGGATTTTTCCGAGGCCATCTTCCGGCAGATGGAAGGTTTTGGCGAATACGGTTTCCCCGAAAGCCACGCCGCCAGTTTTGCCATCCTGGTGTATTTCAGTTGCTGGTTCAAATGGCACGAGCCCGCCTGTTTTCTCGCAGCCCTGCTCAACAGCCAACCTCTGGGTTTCTACGGCCCTTCACAACTGGTGCAGGACGCGCAACGCCATGGCGTGGAGGTCCGCCGCGTGGATGTGTCGCACAGCGACTGGGATTGCACCCTCGAATGCATGGGGTCAGACCACCGTTTTGCGCAGCAAAATGCGTGCTCTGACCCCATCCGTTCAGAGCAACCCGCCGTCCGCCTGGGCCTGCGCATGGTCAGCGGCCTGCGCCACGAGGTGGGCGAGCGTATCTACGCCGCACGTGTGCAACAGGCCTTCACCAGCACCCAGGACCTGGCCTTGCGTTGCGGGTTAAACGAAGTCGACCTCAAGGCCCTGGCCAGTGCCGATGCCTTGTTATCCCTCTCCGGTCACCGCCGCCAGCAGGTGTGGGACGCCTCGGCCCTCAAGCCCGCTCCGGCGTTGCTGCAGGGCGTGCCCATTGATGAAGATGAACTCTTGCTGCCAGCTGCCGAAGAGGGTGAAGAGGTCGTGTTTGACTACGCATCACTGGGCCTCACCTTGCGCAGCCACCCCTTGGCCCTGATGCGCGGTGAACTGATGCAGAAAAAGCTGCTGACCGCGGCACAGATGGCCAACCTGCCGCATGGCCGCCTGGTGCGTGCCTGTGGCCTGGTCACCATGCGCCAGCGCCCCCAGACCGCCAAGGGCGTCATCTTCATCACGCTGGAAGACGAGACCGGCAGCGTCAATGTGATCGTGTGGAAAGCGGTGCGCGAGCGTTTCCGCCAGGAGGTCTACCGCTCCCGCCTGCTGATGGTGTACGGCGAATGGCAGCGCGACGAAGAGAGTGGCGGCAACGTCCGCCACGTGATTGCCAAAACGCTGGTGGACCTGACGCCCATGCTGGGGAACTTGTCCACGACCAGCCGGGATTTCCATTGAGCGGCCCGCAGGCTCGGTAGTAACCCGTATGTCGGAGACCGCCCCAAGTCTCCCACGCGACAGAAGGCAAGAATCCTGACCCAAAAGCCAGCTTCCATTACAGGCTGCTGACAGCAAAAACTGCTACTGTTGTCTCCACCACAACAGCTTTACAAGATGGCAGCCACCCAGACCCGCAACAGCGCAGCTTCTTCGTCCCACCCGCCGGCGCCCAGCGCCTGGCTGATGGCCATGGAATTCCGGGCACCGTGGGAATTTGGTGCCGTGATTCCGGCCTGGCCGATGTTGCAGCGTGCGCCCGCAGGCGACGGGCATTCCGTGATTGTGTTTCCCGGCCTGTCTGCCAGCGACACCTCCACCTTGCCCCTGCGCGGCTACCTGCAAGGCCTGGGGTATGACGTGTCGGGTTGGAACCAGAGCCACAACTTCGGCCCCCGCGCCGGTGTATTGCAGGAAGCACGCCGCCAGGTGCAGGCGGCCTATGACGAAAGTGGCCGCAAGGTCAGCCTGATCGGCTGGAGCCTGGGCGGTGTCTACGCCCGCGAACTGGCCAAGGAACTACCGCACTGCGTGCGCAGTGTCACCACGCTGGGTACGCCGTTTTCGGGTTCGCACAAGAGCACCAACGCCTGGCGCGTCTACGAACTCACCAGCGGGCGCAAGGTAGAGCACGAAACCGCGCTCTTTGATTTGCCCACAGCCCCGCCTGTGCCAACCACATCCATCTACACCCGTACCGATGGTGTGGTGGCCTGGCAGGCCAGCTTGCAGGCGCCCAGCAAGACCAACCCACACACCGAGAACATCGAGGTCTATGCCAGCCACATCGGCCTGGGGCTCAATCCCACGGCCTGGTGGGCATTGGCCGACCGGCTGGCGCAGGCCGAGGGATGCTGGAAACCTTTTGCACGCAAGGGTGGCCTGCACGGACTGGTGTTCCCCAATCCCGAGCGCTGATACTGCACCGTCCCGCCCGGTGCTGCAGGACGTACCATTGCAGCCATGGAGAAGCCCCTGCAACGCGTGCTGGCCGCGCTGGAACTGCTGCAATCGAACCCCCATCTGAGTGGCACGCAACTCGCTGAGCTGATCGGTGTGGACCGTCGCACCGTGCGGCGCTACATTGTGGAGCTGGAAAACTTTGGTGTGCCCATCCGCAGCACACGCGGGCGCGATGGCCACTACGCGCTGATGCCCGGCTACAAGCTGCCACCCATGATGTTCAGCAACGACGAGACGCTGGCGCTGTCCGTGGGCCTGCGCGTGGCGCGTGACCTGGGTCTGAGTGACATGACACCTGCGGTAGCCAGCGCCCAGGCCAAGCTGGACCGGGTCATGCCCGCATCGCTGCGGCGCAAGATTGGTGATCTCAATGCTGTGGTTGCGCTGGATCTGGCTCCACCCCAGGCGCAAAGCGGCAGTGAATTTTTTGCGGAGGTCACGAAATGCGCCAGCACCGGGCAAACCCTGCGTTTGCATTACTGTGCGCTGGATGGCAGCGTGACCGAACGCGAGGTGGACCCCTACGGCCTAGGCTACCTTTATGGCGCCTGGTATGTGGTGGGCCACTGCCACCTGCGCCGCGGCCTGCGTTCATTCCGGCTGGACCGGGTGCAGGCCGTGCAGGCCTGTCCCAAATCCTTTGGTGTGCCTGCAGACTTCAATGTGCTGCAGTACCTGCGCGAGTCGATTGCTGCGGTCGAACGCACACATGCGGTGGTGGTGCACTTCCCGCAGGCCGAGATGGCATCGGTGCGCCGGCGCATTCCGTCCAGCATGGGCAAGCTCACGCAGGAGCGTGGCCACATCCGGCTGGACGCGCAGGCCGATGAGCTGGGCTGGTTTGCGCGGGAGCTGGCGCGTCTGGACATCGACTTTGAAATCGTCAAACCCAAGGCCCTCAAGGCTGCACTGCTGCAGCACGCCCAGCACATGCTGTCGCGGCTGGTGTGAACGGCACAATCGCAGCCGTGGGTGTTTTTGACCACTAGTTCATTTTTGGTCTTATTAAATTAAGACCAAAATGGGTTGTTTTTCGCCTGAATTGAACTTTTTGCCGCGATGTTTGTCATTGTGGTATTGATTTGGTTCTTTTATAAGGTGGAGATGAGATGAAAAAATGGATACGTTTCGGTACCGGTCGGTGCGCACTGCTAGGTTTTTTGCAGGCGGTCCTGTTGGTTGCGGTAGCCCCGTCCGCTGTGCAGGCGGCGCCGCTACCTGATCTGCCAACGCGCCCCTGGGCGGTGGCCAGTGTGGACCCTGACCATACCGACGACAGCGACCTCAAGGCTTTTGCCGACGCCATCGGCGACGCGCGTGTGGTCGCGCTCGATGAGCAGACCCACGGTGGCCGTGAAGAGTTTTTGCTGAAGACCCGGCTGCTCAAGTACCTGCACCAAAAGATGGGCTTTGAGGTCCTGCTGCTGGAGAGCGGTTTTTACGACGTGGGCCGTCTGGCCGCAGACCAGGAGCGGGGACTCAAGATCGACGACACCGCGCCCGGTAACATTTTCTTCATGTATGCCAAAAGTGATGAGGGCCGCAGCATGCTGCGTTACCTGGACCAGCAAAAGGCCGCCGGCACGCCCATGCTGCTGGCCGGCATCGACAGCCAGCACACCGGCCAGTTGAGTGGGGACACGCTGCTTTCCGGCTTGGCCCAGTTCTTTCAGGGCCGTGGCTCCAAGCTGGCACAAGGGCCCGACTGGCAAAGTTATGTAGCCGTGGCCCAGCCCCTGTTCAGCCAGAAGCGTGATGCCCCAGCGGCAGACCAGCAGGCCGCCTTTTACCGCGTGTCCGAATCCTTGCAGAAAGAACTGTGCGCGGCGGGCAATGACCACGCGCGCTTCGGCCCCCAGTGGTGGTGCCAGGCTGTCAGAAGTGTCCAGTCCCAGGCTACGACGTACTGGAGCGGTGGCAAGGACTACCAGCGTGACAACCAGATGGGCGCCAATGCCATCTGGCTGGCCGACAAGATGTTTGGTGGCAAGAAGACGGTGGTCTGGGCCCACACCGTACACGTGGCACGGGGCTTTCAGCGCGGCCCCGCCAACCTGCAGGCAGGCGAGGTCATGCACCGGCATTGGGGTGGGGCCTACAAGGTTGTGCATTTCACCGCGGCCCGCGGTGAGGTACTGGATTTTGCGGACATGACAACACAGAAGCTCACGCAACCCCAGGCCAACAGCCTGGAGGCTGGCCTGGCAAAGGCTGGCTACACGCTGGCTGGCATGGCAGCCCCAAAACAGCCGGTGGACATGCCCCAGTTCAACTACGGATATGCCACCCATCCGCCAGAAGTCGGCGTGCAAGGCAAACTGGGTGAGAACTGGGACCTTTTGTTCTTCATCGACACCATGCATCCGGTGCGGATGAACCGCTAGGCAGTTGTCAGACGGGCTTGAGCTGCAGCGCAGCCCGGCTCCGTGCGGGCGAGAACTGCCAGCGCAGCGCCAGCCAAGTTGCCAAACCCACCAATGCCAGGCTCAACCAGGGCAGTGCAGGCATCTTGTGGTTTCGGGCAAAGTCCAGCAGCGCGCCGCCACCGGTGTAGCCAAACAGGCCCCCGATAGCCAGCCCTATGCGGCCCATGCCCATGTAGCTGGCGCGTGCCTGGGGCCTGGCAAAACGGGCCAGCAGGGCCTCGCGTGCCGGCTCGGAAATCAGTGAACCGATGAAGAAAATGGACAAGATAAAAAATGCCGCATGGATGTTGTGCACCCAGGCCATGGCGGCCATACTGATGGACATGGTCAACACACCCGCCAACACCCGGGTCTCCAGCCGCAGATGGCGCTCGCCCCAACGCGCCAGCGGGTAGAGCAGCGTGAGCGACAGCACCGCATCCAGCGCATACATCCAGCTCACGGCCTGCGCCGTGCCCGCCAGTTCCTTGATGGTCACCGGTATCAGCAGCATGATTTGCACACCCAGCGCGTAATAACCACTCAGCGTGAATACAAACACCAGAAAAGCCTTGTCGCTGAGCACGGTGCGCATGGCAGCCAGCGGGTGTGCGCGTACGGATGCGACGCGGTAGGCCGGCAGCCACACGGCATTGGCCACTGCGGCCAGCACAAAGACGGCGCAGCCCCCCATCGCAACCCAGAAGAAATCAAAACCCAGCAACCAGGTGCCCAGCAGTGCGCCACCCATGGCCGCTGCGCTGTCCTGCATCATCAACAGGCTGTAGAAACGGCTGCGTTCATGTGCGTGCGTGAGCTTGATGATCATCGCGCTGCGCGGCGGGTCGAACAACATGCCACCCAGGCCCGACAGCAGGCAGGAGAACACCAGCACACCGGGGTGTTGGGCCACGGCCATCACCGCAAAACCCGCAGCCCGCAACAACATGCCAGCCACGATCAATGGCTTGGCGCCAAACCGGTCGGCCAGCGAACCACCCACCAGGCCCAGGCCTTGCTGCACCAGTTGGCGCAGGCCCAAGGCCAAGCCTACTGCCGCCGCGGCCCAGCCCATCTGGTCCACAAAATGCAGGCTGATCAGAGGGAAAACGCAGAAAAAGCCGACCACCACCAGCAGGTTGTCGAGCATGATGAAGCGTCGGCCCAGCCGTCGTGCGCGTTGTGCAGCCATGGTGTCTTTGCGGTTGAAAACCCAATTTTCGGGCAGCCTTAGTTATTATGGAAGTCGCTAACTCCTAATACTTGATATGGATTTTTCTTATGTCTATTAGCGTAGACGATTTGCAGTTACTGGTGGACATCGTGGACTGCGGCAGCTTCAGCCAGGCCGCTGCGCGCCGGGGCTGGTCGCAGCCCCAGGTCAGCCACCGCGTGGGTTTATTGGAGGCCGACATTGGTTCGCCCCTTTTCCAGCGGCACCGCCGCGGGGCCTTGCCCACTGCGGCCTGCAACGCATTTCTGCCCGCCGCCAAAGAAGCCCTTGCGGCGCTCGACCAGGGCCGCAAAGCGATACAGCACAGCCCACCCTTGCCCCTGGTCACCCTGGCCTGTTTGCCGTCTCTGGCGTCCGTGGTGTTTGGCCCGATTCTGGTGGCACTGGCCCAGGCGCCGATGGAGATACGCTGCCGTACCGATCACTCGCCCGCCATCATGGAAGAGCTGCTCACCGGCAAGTCGCATCTGGGTTTTGTGCTGAAGTGCCCACCCATGGCCGGCATCCAGATGGAGCGCATCTGGCGCTCACGCATCGTGGCCGTGGTGCACCGCAGCCACCGGCTGGCGCGCTCCAAACCGCAGAGCCTGGCCGCCGTTGCCAACGAACAGCTGGCGCCGCAGTCCTGGGGTGATGGCTGTTACCAGTTGATCGACCAGTTGCGCGGCCTGCGCACCGTGCCCGGCCCCATCCACACCATCCAGCCCGCCAGTGCTGCACGCGAGATGGCGCTGGAGCATGGCTTTCTGACCTTTATGCCCGAGGTGGCGGTCAAACGCGAATTGCGTGAGGGCAAGTTGGTCAAGCTGGATTTGCAGGACCTGCCGCTGTGGGAGTGGGAGGTGATGGTGGCCTGGCGCAGTGGTAAACGTGTGGATGCCAGCAAGCAGCGTGTGCTGGATACCGTGCGTGCCATGGCCGCAGACTGGGCCTGAAGCGCTGAAACGCTTCAGGCTTTGTCGGTTGGCTGGTCCATGGCCGTGAGGTTCTGGCTCACACGCTGCAGCAAGGCCGCCAGTTGCGCACGCTCGGTTTTGTCCATTCCGGCCACTGCAGCCGCGTTCAGCCGTTTGCCCTGTTGCTGCAGGGCGCGCCGCACGGCCTGACCGGCCTCGGTCAATGTCAAGCAGGTATTGCGCCGATCGCTGGGGTCTGCCGCGCCGTCTAACAGTCCCTGGTCGCGCAGGCCTTTGATCAGGCGCGCCAGTTGGGCCTTGTCGCGGCCGGTGTGTTGCGCCAGATCACTTTGTGTGGCGCCAGGTTTGCGGCCAAAGAAACCCAGCACCTTGCTGTCCATGTGGGTGATGTCATGCGCTCCGTCGCGCAACACACGGAACTGCTGCGCGCGGTACTGGTGCATCACATGGTGGACCAGCTCCAGCACGTTGTCATCGGCCGCGGCCGGTGAATGGTTGACATTATCAATTGATTTTCGCATAATAAAGGACATTATCAACCATTAACCTTCAGCGCACCATGAACATTCCTGTTGTTTCCCGGAGCCGCGTGCAACGTGTGCGCCACGAGATCAAACGCCGCGACCTGCAAGTCCTGCGGGTCGAACCCTTAAGCCCCAACATCAAACGTGTGGTGTTCGGTGGCGAAGCCCTGGACGGCTTCCACAGCGCGTCCTTCGACGACCACATCAAGCTGTTGCTGGATGTGGGGGCAGACGAACCCGTGCGCCGCGACTACACGCCGCGCCACTTTGACGCTGCCGCGGGTGAGCTGACGCTGGAGTTCGCCTTGCATGGCGATGGTCCCGCCGCAAACTGGGCCGCACAGGCAGCGCCCGGCCAGCGTGCCACCATTGCCGGCCCACGCGGCTCCTTCATCATCCCGCTGGACTACGACTGGCATCTGCTGGTGGGTGATGACACGGCCATGCCGGCCATCGCGCGCCGGCTGGAGGAGTTGCCGCAGGGTGCCCGCGCCATCGTCATCCTGCAAGTGCCCGATGTGGCCGACCGCCGTCGCCTGGACAGCACCGCAGACGTCACGTTGCAGTGGGTAGCGAACACCCCCGAGCTGGTGGACGCGGTGCGGGCATTGGCCCTGCCGCCGGGCGAAGGGTATGCCTGGTGCGCCGGTGAAGCGGCGGCCATGGCCACACTGCGCAACATCCTGGTGGACGAGAAGGGCCACGACCGCCACGCCATCCGTGCGGCTGCCTACTGGAAGCACGGCGCCGTGGCCCACCACGAGAACCTGGAGGAATAGGCCCGGGCCCGGCAGAGGCTACAGGTAGAATCCGCCCAAAAATCAATCAATGGGGGCGGTTTCCATGGGCATTCTTCTTCAACTGCTGGGCTTGGTGGTTGCCATCGCGGTAGCGCTCGGTGCGCTCAAACGCAATGGCGTAGACATTGGCTGGCTCAACCCCTTCACGTTCTTCCACCGCCTGCGCTGGCGGCGCAAGTCCATGGTGCCCCCGCTGTACGCGCTGGACCATCCGGTGGACGTGGTGGCGGTGCTGGCCCTGGCTGCGGTGCAGACCTCGGGTGTGGTGACCAGCACTCAAAAAGAAGGTGTCTTGGCCCTGTTGTGCCAACACCTCAGCATGGACGCGGCCGAGGCCAACAAGCTGTGGATACTCAGCTCCCACCTGTTGCGCCACCGGGCACTAGACGCACGCGAAGTGCCAGGCGTGCTGACCAAAAGTGCCGACAAGTTCAGCGAATACCACCAGCGCACACTGCTCAATGTGGTCAAGGCCGCCATTGCGCTGGAGCCACCTGAAAACCCCGCCCAGCGGGAACTGGTCGCCGCCATCGAGGCATTTTTTGACCAACGCAAGGCTGCACCCGTTACCTGGTAACGCGGCCGGCATGCCGCTGCAGCAGACGGCTTACATAAAAACGGGCTGTAGCCCCCGAGAAATATAGACTTCGCGCTATAAAAAGCGAAGCATTCGTGTTCGATTCAATCAGGGAGAAACAAGAGATGACGGAACTGACTTTGCCCATGCCTTTGGGCACAAGCCCTCCAATGGCGAAAGACGCCCACCACGGGCGCGATTTTGCCGACACGGAGCCCGCGCCCGCCAACATCCTGGCGATCGCCTTCACGGGTTCTGGCAGCGAATATTTCCGGATCTGGATCGTCAACCTGCTGTTGACGCTGGTGACCCTGGGCATCTATTACCCCTGGGCCAAAGTGCGGCGCCTGCGTTACTTCCATGGCAACACGCTGGTGGGCGGCAAGCCGTTGGGTTTCCACGCCGACCCCAAGAAGATGCTCAAGGGTTATCTGCTGGTCGGAGCTTTGCTGATCCTTTACTCCGTGGCCGGCCACTTCAATGCGGTGGCGGGCTTGGTTGCCTTTGTTGTGGTGATGCTGATCTGGCCCGCGCTGCTGAAGTCGTCCATGCAGTTCCGCCTGGCCAACACCAGTTGGCGCGGCCTGCGGTTCCGTTTCACCGGTGACCTGCGCGGCGCGTATGCGGCCATGCTTCCGCTGTTTGTGCCGGCCCTGTGTCTGGTGACTGCAGGCGCGGTTGTAGCGGACCAGGAGCGGCCGCCGATGTGGTATTTCTATGTGTCGGGCAGCGTCATGCTCGGCCTGGTCGTGGTGGCGCCGTGGCTGTTTCAGCGCCTGAAGGCCTACCAGCACAACCATTACGCACTGGCTTCGCAGCACACCCGCTTCGACGCCAGCATTGGCATGTTCTACAAGTTGTTTGGCGAGGTGCTGGTCGTCTATCTGGCGATATCCATTCTGTTGGGCACCGTGGTCGCTGTGGCGGTCTTTGTCGGGGTCGCCGTGCTGGGCCTGTCTGGCAACCCATTTGCGCAGGGTGCAAACACCAAATCGGTGTGGCTTGTTGTGGCCGCGGTGTTTGGCTTCATCGCATTGATGCTGCTATTTGTGTCGCTGATCAAACCCTACGTGGTGACCCGCCTGCAAAATCTGGTGTGGGCCAACACCCAGTCACAAGATATCCGCATCCACAGCAAGCTCAAGGCACGTTCCATGCTGTGGCTGTCGATCAAGAACTGGTTTCTGGTGGTCTGCACGCTGGGGCTGTATTGGCCCTTTGCGGCCATTGCCCGGGCCCGCATGCAACTGGAGGCCGTGGGTATCACCAGCCAGATCAGCCTGGATGTACTGGTCAGCGATGCACGCAGCCATGAAGGCGAGGCGGCGGGTGATGCCGCTGGGGACCTCTTCGGTATGGATATCGGTTTCTGATGGCCTCAACGCCCACTGCGCCGGCGCTGTTGTCCGGCCTGTACTTTGATGGGCAGCAGGGCAAGGGCCATGCGGTCCAGTTGCAACTGGACCGTGTGCAATTGCGTATTGTTGGTGATGGCATAGACCGCACCGTGGCCCTGCGCAGCCTGCAGTGGCCCGAGCGCACCCGCCATGGCATACGGATTGCGCATCTGAACGACGGTGGCTCGGTGCAGTCTGAGGACAGCGCTGCATGGGACGCCTGGAGCCACGCCGCTGGCCTGAACGACTCTCTGGTCGTGCGTTTGCAGCAGAGCTGGCGTGGCGTGGCGCTGAGCGTGCTGCTGCTGGTGACGCTCATCGTTGCCCTGCAGCAGTGGGGCATACCCGTTGCCGCGCGGGTCGCTGTGGTGTTCATTCCCCGCACGGTAGACGCTGCCATCGGGGACTACGCGCAGACGGTGGTCGATGAGCAGTTGATGAAACCCAGCGCCTTGCCGGAACACCGGGCGCAGCAGATACGCAACGCACTGGCCAAGGCCGTTGCCGGCATGCCCGCAGACTCGGTGCCGCAGTGGCAACTGCTGCTGCGTGCCAGCAAGCTCGGGCCCAATGCACTGGCTCTGCCCAATGGAACCATCATCGTGACAGATGACATGGTGGAAATGGTTGACGGCAATGTGGATGTGCTGGTTGGCGTGCTGGCGCATGAGCTGGGGCATGTGCAGCAGCGCCACGGCATGCGCATGCTGGTGCAGGTGACCGCGCTGGGCGCCCTTGCCAGCACGGTCCTGGGGGACTTCAGCAGCCTGCTGGCCAGCGTGCCGGTACTGATGGGCCAGGCCAGTTATTCGCGCCAGGCCGAGCAGGACGCCGATGCCTTTGCCGTGGATGTGCTGCGCCACGCAGGCCTGTCTCCAACGGTGATGGTGACGATGTTTGACAAACTGGGCGCGTGGCGCGTGCGCAAGGAACAAGAGGTGCGTGACATATTGAAGACCCGTAAACCGGACACATCCGCTGCGGCTGACAAGGCGGACGGCCAATCGGATGGCGATCCCCTGTCATGGCTTGGCATTGCATTTGCTTCACACCCTGCGGACGCGCAGCGGGTGCAATACTTTCAGGACGCGGCGCGTAACCCGGTACGGTGATACTGGGGTCCACGCGGCACCCCGGTGTGCCGCACAGGAGGCAGCGTGCACGACAGTTCATCGGTTGTTCCTAGCCCAGGCATCTTTGCGTCAGCGCGCCCTGCCTGGTTTGCCCGCCTGGGCCGTACCCCGCGGCAAACCCTGAACCTGGCGCTGCAAGGCGGTGGTGCACACGGTGCGTTCACCTGGGGTGTGCTGGATGCCTTGCTGGATCAACCCGATCTGGCGTTTGAGGGCCTGAGCGGCAGCAGCGCCGGGGCCATGAACGCGGTGGCATTTGCCCATGGCTGGATGCAGGGCGGGCGGGATGGCGCGCGCCAGTGTCTGGCAGACTTCTGGACCGAGGTCGGGCGCCAGATGCCGTGGCACACCATGACCCAGGGCGAGGGCGACGCCACCAGCCTGTCCGCGACAACACGCATGGTGGCCCAGTGGGCGGGGCACTTTTCCCCGTCGCAGCTCAACCCCTTTGCACTGAACCCTCTGCGTGACATGCTGGAGCGCCAGATCGACTTTGAGCGCCTGCGCCACAGCAGCCCCTTCAAACTGTTTATAGCTGCCACGCAGGCCAACACTGGCAAGCTGCGCATCTTTCGCGAGACTGAACTGACGGTGGACATGCTGCTGGCCTCAGCCTGCCTGCCCAAGATCCACCATCCGGTGTTGATCGACGGGGAGCCATACTGGGACGGCGGCTACTGCGCCAACCCGGCAGTGTTTCCGCTGTTCTACGACTGCCAAACATCCGATGTATTGCTGGTGCTGCTGAGCCCGCTCAAACACGCCGGCACACCCCACAGCGTGCACGCGATCGAAGCCCGCATCGCAGAGCTGACTTTCAGCGCCCATTTCATGCGGGAGATGAACATGTTTGCGCAGGCCAAGGCCTACGCCCGTAGCAGCTGGATGACCTGGGGGCGGCTGGAACGCCGCTTGCAGAGCATGCGGTTTCATATGGTTGATTCCAGCCAGTTGCCTATTCTGGAGCGTGGCGAAACGCGCCTGCTGGCCCATGGCCCGTTTCTGGAATTGCTGAAAGAGCAGGGTCAGGACAGGGCCCGCCAGTGGATTGCCCAGCACGCGACCGCCATCGGCCAGGCCTCGTCGATTGATCTGGTGCAGCTCTTTGGGTGAACGGCATCCGGTTTCGGGTTAGCGGAACACCAGCACCGGTATCTTGGTGTGGGTCAGCACCTTGTGGGTCTCTCCGCCCATGATCAGTGCCTGTATGCCACGGCGGCCGTGTGATGCCATGAAGATCACATCACAACCCTCGTCGTGGGCAGTTTTCACAATGGCCTCGTAGGGGTGTTCGCTGACGCTGTGCACGGTCGCACATTCCACCCCCGCTGCCTGTGCGGTGTCCTTGAGGATCTTGAGGTTGCGCGTGGCCATGGCCTTGGTGTCTGCGGTGTATAGGTCCATGGAGTCGATCAGCATCGTGGCCTCCAGCGCAAAGAAGTGGAACGGCATGGTGACGGTGATGCCGGTGACCCTGGCGTTGATCTCCCTGGCAAATTTCACGCCCTGCGCAATGGCCATATTGGACAGGTCTGAACCGTCCGTCGGAATCAGTATGTGCTTGAACATGGTGTGCTCCTTCCCGGTTAGCAGGGGTACGCTGCGGTGTTGCAAGTATGGGCAGGCGATGGCCCTTTTTCAAATCAGGCTCTACCAGATTTCTCCTACATTGCACCGCACACTGCAACCATCCCCCACCCTCAGGAGTTTGCAATGCCCACCAACACCCATTCCCATGACCCCAGTCTGGCCAAAGACCTGGACACCTGGATAGAAAAATTGTCCGGCCGCCGCCAAGCCCTGCGCTGGCTGGGCGCGGGTGCCGTGTCACCGCTGGCACTGATTGCCTGTGGTGGTGGGGACGAAGCCACAGCGGCGAGCACGACGTCCACGACGACGACAACAACAACGACCCCGATCACAACGACCACAACAACCAGTGGCGGAACCTGCTCGGTGATACCCAACGAGACCGCCGGCCCTTATCCCGGTGACGGCTCCAACAGCAACGGCAGTGGCATTGCCAATGCCTTGCTGCTGTCGGGCATCGTGCGGCGCGACATACGTACCAGCATTGTCACCAGCAGCAACACCGCTGCCGGTGTTCTGCTGACCGTGACACTGACGCTGGTGAACACCAAAAACAGTTGCGCCCCCTTGGCCGGTTATGCAATCTACCTGTGGCATTGCGACCGCGTAGGCTTGTATTCGATGTACTCCACCGGTGTGACCAACGAGAACTACCTGCGCGGCGTGCAAGTGACCGGCGCCAATGGCCAGGTCACCTTCACCACTGTCTTCCCCGGCTGTTACGCCGGGCGCATGCCACACATGCATTTCGAGGTGTATGCCAGCGTGGCAGCGGCCACCACCAACCCGGCCAGTGACCAGGTGCGCACCTCACAGATCGCCTTCCCCAATGCCGTGTGTGACGCGGTGTATGCCACCAGCGGCTACAGCGCCAGCATCCGCAACTTTGCTGCCATCAGTTTTGCCAGTGACAACGTGTTCAGTGATGGCTACAGCACACAATTGGCCACGGTGACTGGCGATACCTCCGCAGGGTATGTAGCTGCGCTGCAGGTGGGCATAGCAGCCTAGCGCCTGCCTTACTATTGGCCCCATGCCGCAGACACCTCTCGCAGACGCCGCACCCGCACGACCCGCCTGGATGCCGCAGCCCACGCTGGCGCGCAAGGTGTTTCTGGCCCTGGCCTGCCTGCTGGTGGCCTTGCTGCTGGTCTTTGTGGGCCTCTCGCGGCTGGGCCTGCAGCGCAGCCTGGGCGACTACGTGGCAGAGATCGAACTCTCGCGCATGGACTGGCTGGCCACCCGGCTGGAGCAGGCCTATGCCAACGACGGCAGCTGGCAGTTTCTGGTGCAAGACCCGCAGGCCTGGTTCCGGCTGCAAATGCCGGGCGAGCGTGCACGGCAGCCCCCTGGCCCACCGCCAGTGCGATCCGGGCCGCCACGCGACCACGGGCCCGGCCCAGGCCCAGGCCAGGGTGGTGTGAAGGCTCAACTGGATCTGCTGCCCCAGCGCCACGCGCCCCCACCACCGCCTGATGCACCCAACGACCCCCGTGCACGCGGCGATTCGGTCTACGCCCGCATGGCCTTGCTGGACCCACAAACACTGCAGCACTTGGCCGGCAACCCGATTGACAGCACTACCGCAGCCAAACGCCCCTTGTTGCATGGGCAAACCGTGGTGGCCTACTTGGCCATAGCACCGCTGCCCAGTACTCAAACCGATGCAGGTCGGGCCTTCATCGCGCAGCAGTCCACCTTTGTTGTCGTGTCCGGGCTCGTGGGGCTGGCCTTGGCGCTGCTGATCTCGTGGCAGCTCACGCGGCGCTGGCTGGCGCCCATTCGCGCATTGATGGATGGCTCCAAGGCCGTGGCCCAAGGCCAGCTGGACACCCGTGTGCCCGTGCAAGGCAATGATGAACTGGCTACGCTGTCGCGCAGCTTCAACAGCATGGCCCAGCAACTGTCCGACACCCAGGACCAGCACCAGCGCTGGCTGGCCGATGTGGCCCACGAGCTGCGCACGCCGCTGGCGGCCATGCGCGCTGAGATCGAAGCCGTGCAGGACGGCGTGCGCCCCTTCACCCCGCCAACGGCGGAACGCCTGCACCGCCAGGTTGTGCGTCTGGGGCAATTGGTGGATGACCTGCGCCTGAGCATGGCGGCAGACGCCACATCCAGTGCAGCAGAGTTGCGCGACGGTGTACGTCCGCTGGAGAGCCTGTTGGAGGCAGCGAGGTTGATGGAAAGCCGCTTTCTGCAAGCAAAGCTGTCACTGGACCTGGCACCACTGACCCTGCTGGCACAACAGCATCCCCACTGGACCATGCAGGCCGACCCCGCGCGCCTGCACCAGGTCTTCGTCAACCTTCTGGAAAACGCCCTGCAGTACACGCAGCAGGGCGGCCTGTTGCAGATCCACGCCGCACTGCAACCGGTGACGCCGGGCACGCAGACCCAGTTGCTGATCCGCTTCGACGACTCCGCACCCGCACCCTCGGCCACCGACTTGCCGCGCCTGTTCGAGCGCCTGTACCGGGGCGAAAGCTCGCGTGACCGCAAACACGGTGGCTCGGGCCTGGGTCTGGCCATTTGCAAAGCGATAGTCGAAGCGCATGGCGGCAGCATCTCTGCCGAAATGTCGCCGCTGGGTGGTTTGCGCATCAGCGTGGTGTTGCCACTGTCATGAGAACACAGCCACCCCAAACCATCCTGGTCGTGGAAGACGAACCCGACATCGCATCGGTGCTGGTGGACTATTTGCGCCACGAAGGCTTCGCGCCCCAGCATGTGGACAACGGCACCGCCGCGCTGGACTGCATCCTGCGTCAACCCCCAGCCCTGGTGCTGCTGGACGTGATGCTGCCCGGCCGCGATGGTATCAGCGTGCTGCAGGCCGTGCGCCAGCATTCCCAAGTGCCCATCATCATGCTCACCGCACGCGTGGAAGAGGTCGACCGGCTGCTGGGCCTGGACCTGGGCGCGGACGACTACATCTGCAAACCCTTCTCGCCGCGCGAGGTCATGGCCCGTGTGCACACCGTGTTGCGCCGCAGTCTGCCTTCCTTGTCCAACGCCCATGCGGTGCCGCGCGCGCTGGTGCTGGACCGCGACAATCGCAGCGCCAGCCTGCATGGTCAAGCGCTGAACCTGACGGCCAAAGAGTTCGAGCTACTGCGTGTGCTGGCGGCATCACCCGGCCGTGTCTTCGCCCGCAGCCAGTTGCTGGACAGCGTCTACAGCGACGACCTGGAGGCCAACCAGCGCGCAGTGGACAGCCACATCAAGAACCTGCGCCGCAAATGCGCGGCCATAGACCCGGACCATGAGTGGATTCGGTCGGTGTATGGGGTGGGGTTTGTGCTGGAAGAAAAGCCTGGGGATTGTTAAGAAGGCCGTTGTGATTTGCGCCCTCGCTTGGGCGCAAGCAACACCGACTCACCAATGCGTGCAGCGGCAAATTTTTGGGGTGGCGTTGGTTCCATCACCCCTGCGGTGATGGTGAGTTTTGTGATGTCTGGCACCCGAATTTTGATACGGTCGTTCAGCCGATTGAGCCCTACGTTCCAGTGCCACAGCATCCTCGCGCCCACCGCTTCGAATCCTGGTGTGTGTTTCATACGCTGGGTCAACTCCGGCACGGTTGACGCAATGGCGGTGCATACCCGTTCGATGAGCTCACGTTGGCGTGGAGGGTCTATGCCAAGAAACACTTGCAGAAATTGCCACAAGGGTTTGAGGTTGGTCCAGCTTTTTCGGCCATCAATCGACATACCAGGGGGGTTATCGGCGTAGCTGTCATAGGCCACGATGGTCAACATGTCGTAGATAGGCGCGACATGGACATCGTCCAACCCGGAATACAAAAAGGCCAGATTCTTGGTGTGACAGTCTGAGTTGCCGAGTGCGTAGGTCAACAGCAGTGTGACGGCCAGTTGCTCGTAGGACGCGCGTCGACCCTGTGGTGGCACATAGTTGCGTACCAGGCGCGCGGCGCGCTCCCAGGTGCCGTCGTACTTCTGCTCGGCGCCCATGCCCAGCATGCTGCAAAAGTCTTCAAAGCCCAGCCGCTGGCCACTGACCGGGTCGATGTCAAAGCGCTCGACCACAAGGATTTGACCATCGTCTGAAACGAGTGTTTCGGCAACGGCGAAGCCGGTGGCTTTTGCCGCTTGCATGCACAGGTGCTCGTTGAGCCCGACGAAGGGCTGTTTGTCCGAGCTGGCTTTGACGATGTGGCGCTCGGTGGATACGTTAAAAACTTGGGGACCACTCCCGATACACCAGAGGCTGCATACTGCCCCATCAGATGCAGAAACACCTCGCTTGAAGATTCCCCATGCAGTAGTCCGTCGAGTTCATTGGCGGCGAGTTGTGGATTCGGGCTATTGCCCGCGCTCACCTGCATGCGCCCGATCATGTTGTGTCCCACCACGGACAACAGATCGATAGGGCTTGCACCCAAATGGGGCCCCAGTTGCTCCTTGAGGACAGTGAGCAAAAAGCCCTCGTGCCGGGTTCCGTGGAGGTAGCTCAGGTAATGTCGAACCCAGTGGTACTCGGTGGGACCGCCACGTGCCCGTCGTTTAGTAAGACACTGCGTCCAAGAATGTTCATCGCTTGCGAGATGCCTCAAGCGAAGCATTGCGCAGTTCCAGTTGCAAGTCGTTCGAATTGGGACGGCGGGTAGCAGGCACGAATTCCATCTCCAAATCCAACACCTCCAGTAAGCGCAAAAGCTTGCCAGCGGATAAATCGCTGGATGCACCAGTCTCGAAGCGCGACAACGTTTCTTGGCGCAATCCGGCTGCCGCCGCTACCTCGGTCTGTGTCTTGCCCGCTGCCTTTCGCAACTGCTTGTACCGCGCCCCGACGTCAGTCAGTGTCATTAGAGAATTTGCGTTTGGCGTCATAAATTGGGAGTAATTTGTCAAACTATGATGTGAATCGCATATTTCAGGTTCCAGCAGCTAGCTAGATCAGTTTTCACACGTGGATCGCCGCACGTATACCACTATGCTTTCCCCTCCAGCAACTCCGTAACAATCTGCCCCAGTCGCCGCAGGCCTTGCTCCACATCCTGCTGGTGCGGCCAGCCGCAGTTGATGCGCAGGTAGGGGTCAAAGCGCAGCGAGTTGGAGAACATCTGCCCAGGTGTCACCAGAATCTGCTGCGCCAGGGCGGCGTCAAACACACGCCGGCTGGACAGCTTGTGCGGCAACTCCACCCACAACGACAGCCCGCCGTCGGGCACATTCAAGCGTGTGCCTTCGGGGAAATAACTTGCAATGGCCTGCGCTGTTTTTTCGCGTTGCACATGCAAGGTGCTGCGCAGCCGGCGCAGGTGGCGGTCGTAGGCGGGGGAGGCCATGTAGTCGGCCACCGCCAGTTGCGACAACTCTTCGTTGCTGCGGGTCTGGGTAAATTTGAGCATCTCCACCCGCGCCTGCCAGCGCCCCGCCGCCATCCAGCCTATGCGTATGCCGGGCGCCAGTATCTTGTGCAGAGACGCGCAGTAGATGACGTTGCCTGTCGTATCCCACGACTTCATTGCGCGCAGCGGTGTGTCACCCCGCGTGGCCTCGTTGACCAGTTCGCTGTAGGTGTCGTCTTCGATCAAGGCCACGCCATGGTGTTCACACAGCTGCACCAGGCCCTGCTTGTGCGCGTCCGGCATGATGCTGCCCAGCGGGTTCTGCAGGTGTGGCACCACCACCACCGCCTTGATGTTGTCGTAGGTCTGCATCGCCATCTCCAGCGCGTCCAGCGAGATGCCGGTCTGCGGGCTGGTAGGTATCTCCAGCGCGCGCATGCCCAGCGACTCCAGCACCTGCAACAGGCCGTAGAAAGTGGGCGACTCCACGGCAATCGTGTCGCCCGGGTCGGCCACTGCGCGCAGCGCGAGGTTCAGCGCCTCGATGCAGCCATTGGTGATTTGCACATCGTTGGGCGCCAGCGTCACGCCCATGCCCAGCGCGCGCTTGGCCAGCACCGCGCGAAACTCCGGGTTGCCTCGCGGAGAGGATGCCGACACCAGCACCTTGGGCCGTGTGCGAAGCACCCGCATCGTCGCCAGCTTCAGGGCCTCACCCGGGTACAGCTCAGGCGCGCAGCGCGCCACAGCCAAGTTGGTCTTGACCATCTGCAACCGCCCGCGTGCGATGAAGTCCGACACCCGAGCGTGGATGCCGACGTATTGCGCCGGGTCCGGGGTGATGTCCATGCGCGGCTCACTGACAGTGGCCAGCGTGTTGCGCAAGGGCTTGCGCACGAAGTAGCCCGAGCGTGGCCGCGCCTCCAGCCAGCCCTCGCTCTCAAGGTGGCGGCTCAGTTGCATGGCAGTGGATAGGCTGACCTCGTGCTGGCGCATCAGGCTGCGCAGCGAGGGCATGCGGTCACCCACATTCAGCGAGCCGGCCTGTATCGCGCCACGGTAGTGCGCGGCAAGGCGCTGGTAGATGGGTTGTTGCTGTGCTGTTGTGGGGTGGGGTGCGGTGTCCATGGCCCATGTTCCTTGATCCGGGGTGCGGAAAACAGATACAGATTTGTCGAAACCGTACCGTAACAGATGCCAAACCGCCGATCTGTTTTGCCAAAGAGAACGCGCCGCTGTGCCTGTTGCGGGCGAGGGCATCTACCTACGATTACTCCACTGCCTGCCCGAACATGGACAGGCCATTTTTAAACCCTGCAGAAAGGTGGTGGCGTATGCAAAGCAAACCCGAGTCGTTCCTAACCAGCCAGTTGCTGTTGGCCAAGGGGCAATCCCATTTTGAACAGTTGCCGCGCGGCACCGTGATCCACGTGGCTGCCGGCTCTGTTGCGCTGGTGCAGCGCACAAACCTGGAGCGCTGCATGTTGATGCAGCAAACGACGATGCAGCGCGGTGCCGTTCACTGTGTGGATGTATGGACTTGGGTGGAGATCGTTGCGCAGGCGGATGCTGACTTGCTTGTGATGGTGCCGCGGGCGGTGTCGCTGGTGCAAGAGTTGCGGGCGGGCTTGGACGCGGTGTTAGAGCGCTTGGGTGTGTGGCGCAAGAAGCGGAGGGTGACGGCGCCCTGCGTGAACCGACCTGCACACTAGATTCGGCGCCGCGGTCATGTGGGCCATTGGCGAACTGTGTGCCGACACTGTAATTAAATAATTGGGTTGCAGACGTTTGATATCTATATGAAAAATCTGGCTGTAGCCCCCGTGTAGCGGACGTAAGCTGCTACTGGAATGATAGTGTCTTCATTCTGCCAAGCGACCAATTTGTACCGTGGTTTGTGGCGCGAAGTGGGGCACTACCTGGCCAAAGACCAGTCGCCACGCCAGATCATCGAGATGACGCTCAAACGCACCGGGGATACCGATTGGCCTGCGGCCCAGCCAGTTACGCCTTAAGCGCTGGGCACCCTAATCACCATCCGCACCGCTGTGCTGCTGCGCAATCGCCTTGCACTCTGCCTCCAGGGCCACAAACGCATCCAGCACATCGGGGTCAAAGTGGCGGCCCCGGCCTTCCACAATGATCTGCATGGCTTTCTCATGGGTGAAGGCGGGTTTGTAGACCCGTTTGCTGATCAGCGCGTCGTACACATCGGCAATGGCCATGAGCCGGGCGGAGATGGGGATGGCATCGCCGGCCAGGCCTTCGGGGTAACCGGTGCCGTCCCACTTTTCCTGGTGTGAGTAGGCGATCTCTTTGGCGCACAGCAGAAAGGGCACGCTTTTGCCCAGCCGGGCCTCGGCGCTTTCGATGGCGAGTTTGCCCAGCGTGGTGTGGGTCTTCATGACCTCGAACTCGGCGTCCGTCAGCTTGCCCGGCTTGAGCAGAATGCTGTCGGGTATGCCGACCTTGCCGATGTCATGCAGCGGTGCGGACTTGAACAACCGGTCGATCATCACATCGTCCAGGTAGGCGCTGAACCGCGGGTGGTGGCGCAGGTGTTCGGCCAGCAGGCGCACATAGTGCTGGGTGCGCACGATGTGGTCGCCGGTTTCGTTGTCGCGGGTTTCGGCCAGCGAGGCCATGGTGAGGATGGTCACATCCTGCACATCGCGCAGCTCGGCGGTGCGGCGCTGCACTTCGGCCGTGCGGCGTTGTACCTCCTGCTCCAGGTAGTCGTTCTGGTTGCGCAGGAAGTCGGCCGAGGCCTTGAGCGCCAGGTGGGTGCTGACCCGGGCCCGCACGATGGCGGGGTTGATGGGTTTGGGGATGTAGTCCACGGCACCCAGTTCCAGGCCGATCTCTTCGTCGTGTTCGTCGGTGCGGGCGGTCAAAAAGATGACGGGAATGCCTTGTGTGGCAGGGTTGGCCTTGAGCTGGCGGCAGACTTCGTAGCCGTCCATGTCTGGCATGGTCACGTCCAGCAGGATCAGGTCGGGGGGTGTGTCGCCGTTGGCAATTTTCAGGGCGCGTGCCCCGTTGGAGACCACCTTGACGGTGTACTGCTCTTGCAGCAAATCGTTCATCAGAATCAGGTTGGCGGGCGTGTCGTCCACGACCATCACGGTTTGACGGCTTCCGGTGTCAAAAGGCTTGTCCATGCTGGTTCCCCATCGCTTGTCAGATCACATCCGTGCGTCGCTTTTTCTGGCTGGCCTTCATCGCATACATGCGTGCGTCGGCCATGGCCAGGCAGTGTTCCAGGGTACTGGTGTTGTCCATGCGCAGGGCGTAGCCCAGTGCGCTGTTGGGGTGCATGGAGGTGCCGTCGGCCAGGGTGTGGCGCATGGCGGCGCAGCGCGCCTGGAAGGCCTCCAGCTGTTGCTGCACAGGTGGGCTGTTGTCGGGCATGGGGATCAGCAACAGGAATTCGTCGCCGCCCATGCGGTAGCCCTTGGCCGCAGGCCAGTGGGCACGGGCCGCGTCTGCCAGCATCTGGATCAGGCGGTCTCCGGCGGCATGGCCGTAGGTGTCGTTGGTGCGTTTCAGGTTGTTCAGGTCGGCCACCACCACGGCCTGCGGAAAACCCAGGCTGTTGCTTAGTGCATCACCATGGTGGCTGTAGTGGTTGCGGTTGAGCAGGCCGGTCAGCGTATCGGTGTAGAGCAGTTCTTCGCGTTCGCGCAGGAACTGGGTGGTCAGGCGTTCGTTGGTCAGCTTGCGGGCGGTCACGGCGGTCACCACCACAATGCCTACCAGTGCCAGGCCCAGCAGCCCGGCGATCCAGCGCAGGCGGCCGGTGCTTTCGTTGGTCAGGGTTGGCACGGTCTGGATGCCGCGGTACTTCATTTCTTCAAACGACAGCAGGGGGATGACCTTGTCCATGATGCTGGCCAACTGCGGCTGGGTGCGGCTGTAGACAAACGAATCGCTGGAGGTGTTGCCGCGTTTGACCAGGTCCTGGTAGCCCAGGCCGTTGATATAAAACTCGGCCACGGTGGGGTTTTCTATCAGGTAATCGGCTTCGCCCTTGCGCACCTTTTGCAGGGACTCCATGATGTCCTGGGTCTTGACAATGCGGGGGTCACGCAGGTTCTTGCGCAGGTACTCTTCGTGCCAGAAGCCTTCAATGACGGCGACCCGCAGGCCGTCCAGCGCATAGATGTCAGACACCGGCGGGCTGGTCTTGAGGCCCACCACAATGTCCCGCTCCTGGCTGATGGGGTGGGGGAACAAAAAGTCGCGCAGCCGGTCTTCGGTCTTGGCCATATCCACCACATGCACCTTGCCGGCGCGCGCCTGGTCCATGATCTGTGCAAAGGGGGCGGACACCACGGTGTAGCGTATGCCAATGGTGTCGGCAATGGCGCGGAAGGACTCACCTGCAATGCCCAGGTAACGGCCCTTGTTGAAGTAGTCAAACGGCAGGTAGTCCTCGGCCACCCCCACCACGGCCCCGTTTGCGGTGTCCAGCCAGTCCAGCTCCGCATCGGACAGCCTCAGTGCTTTGCGGTTGTAGATCTTGCGCGCATCCTGGGCCATGCTGGTGATGGTGTCCTGGCTCTGGTTCAGATAGCGCTCCAGGATGCTGGCCAATACGGCGTCCTTGTGCAGCACGGCCAGGGTCATGTCCGAGGTGATGGCCCGCAGTTGCGCGACCACGGCCAGTTCCGGGTGGCCCACCAGGTATTCCACCTCCACACCACCGCCCGAGGTGACAAAGGCGTCGATGCTGCCCTGGGTCAGCGCCGCCAGTGCCAGGTTTTGGTCGCCAAAAACGATGGGTTTGAAGTGGACGTTGGGGTAGACGCGGGGCAGGGCCTCGATCACGAAGTCATTGGCGATCACGCCCAGGCGTTTGCCGTCCAGGTCACCCAGCGTTTGTACGGCGCCTGCTTTGGGCGCCAGCACCACATAGGGGTAGCGCTGGGCTGGCGCGGTGAAGCGCATGATCTTTTCCCGATCGGGGGTGGCGTTGGCGCCATACAGGATGTCGATCTTGCCCTCTGTAAAGCGGCTGTAGGCATCGTCCCAGCCCGCGCTATTGGCGGGCACCAGGCGCAGGCCTGTTTTCTTCTGGATATCTGCCAGCAGCAGGTGCAGGAAGCCGTAGCGTTTGCCACGCAGCTCGAAACTGTCCATGCCGCTGAACGGGTCAAAGCCTACGGTCAGGGGTTTGGTCTGGTGTTGGGCCAACCAGGCCTTTTGCTCGGCGCTGAGTTGAATGCCTGGGGTCTGCGCCGTGGCCAGGCCCGACAGCAGGAGCGCCAGAAGCAGCAGGCAGGCCCGCCAGGCTTTGCAAACCCCCCAGCCACACTGCGTCATTGAGCGCTCCCTTTCACTTAGCGTTTATTGGATGCCATTGTGCGCAACTATACGGCCTGTCCATGCCAGAATGGCCGGCGATTTAACTCTCCCGATTTCCCGTACCCATGAAAACCGTTCAACTTGGCAGCAGCGATCTGCACGTAACCCCCATCTGCCTGGGCACCATGACCTTTGGCGAACAGGTGGATGAGACCACCGCCCACACCATCATGGACCGTGCCGTAGAGCGCGGCATCAATTTCCTGGACACGGCCGAGATGTATGCCGTACCCGCCCGCGCCGAAACCTTCAACGCCACCGAAAAAATCATGGGCAACTGGCTGGCGGCCCGCCCCGGCCTGCGCCAGAAGCTCACCATCGCCACCAAGGTGGCCGGCCCTTCGCGCGGCATGCCCTGGGTGCGTGGTGGCAAGGCTGATACATCGGCGCAGGACATCATCGATGCCTGCAATGGCAGCCTGCAGCGGCTCAAGACCGATGTGATCGACCTGTTCCAGATCCACTGGCCCAACCGCTCCGTGCCCATGTTTGGCGCGCTGTATTACAAGCCGGCCGACGACAGCCTCGTGGCTAGCCTGCACGCACAATTGGAGGCATTGGGCCACTTGGTCAAGGCCGGCAAGGTGCGGGCCGTAGGTCTGTCCAACGAGACGCCCTATGGTGTGCACGAGATGGTGCGCCTGGCGGAGCAGCATGGCCTGCCACGCATCGCCACCGTGCAAAACGTCTACAACCTGATCAGCCGGGGGCTGGAGAACGGCCTGGACGAGACGATGCACCGCCTGGGCGTATCCCTGTTGGCCTATTCACCACTGGCCTTTGGCCTGTTGACCGGCAAATACGACACGGGTGGCACGGTGGGCCCCGACGCCCCCATGGAGGCGCGTATTGCCAAGTTTGAGTCCATCCGCAAACAGCGCTGGGGGCGGCCACAGTCACTGGCTGCCGCCAGGCGCTACAACGCGTTGGCCCAGTCGCTGGGCCTGACACCCGCGCAACTGGCGCTGGCCTTTTGTTACACCAAGTGGCAGGTCACCAGCACCATCATTGGGGTGACGTCATTGGCGCAACTGGAGGAAGACATCAACGCCTATGGAACGGTGCTGGCACCGGAGACCCTGGCGGCGATAGACGCCATCCGGCTGGAGATGCGCGACCCGGCGTATTAGGCCTGCGGCGTTTTGAGAGAATTTGCGCTGTATTCAGGGCGTAGTAACAGAGATCAGGAGGTAGTTCATTGTGGAGAACGTTTACATCACCATCGCGGGGCTGGTTGTACTTGGACTGGTCTTCTTCGCCAGGCGGCGTGCCAAGCGGCAGGGCAACACGCAGACCAACCTGCGGGTCACCGCGATAAACATTTCCCCCCCATTGGGCAGCGTGCTGCAGGCCAACACGCCAATCACCGTGACCATCGATTACCGCTACAGCGCCCCCCAGGAGCCGCTGTATGTTTGGGTGAAGATTCTGGACACCACGTATGACTCCATCTACGAGGGGTCGCATGACTGCATGAACCCCGGAAAAGGTCGCGTCAGCCGCTCGGTGCACCTCACACAGGCAGGCACCGTGCGCGAACTTTTCATCGTGGCAAAAAACAAGGATTTTGGGGAGGTTTTCAAGCAGGCCGTCGCCGTTGACTTCACGTATGAAGAGGCGGTCCTGGACGAGGCATTGAAGAACGATGGCAACGGATCGGAGATCACCGGTATCCGGTTGTCAATTCCATCCCCTGCCACGGTCAAGGTGGGCACGCGCATCGATGTCGAAGTCGAATACGACATCAATGCGGAGGAGGGCCTCGACATCTGGGTCATCCCCGAAACGCAGGCCAATATGACCTACGACGGCACCACGGGCCGACAGTTCGAAACCGGTGTCGTGCGCAAGCACTTCACCGTCATTGCTCCCTGCAGAGTCAATAGCCTCAAACTCCTGATGAAAAACGCGTCCGGCCAAACGGTATACGAACGCAGCATGCCGGTGGTCTATATCTTTACGGCGTAGTCGCAGCTGCCGGCGCGCGCGATTCCTGTCTTTGCTGGTGCGTCACTCGCCCTCGACTTATATTGTCGACTTGCGGCGCCTGGCGATAGTCCCCATCAGCCCCAGGCCGGCCAGCAGCAGCGCGTAGGTGGATGGTTCGGGCACCGGCGTCGTGGTGTTGAAGTTGTCTATGGCGGTGTAGCCCACGCCGGCGCCATCGTCTACGCCGCTGATATAGACGGCAGACACACCCTGCAGGCCCAGGTTGAAGGTCTGGAACGAATCGGTGAGGGACAAGGTGGTGGTATAGCTGCCGCCGGCCCCGTAGCTGGCCGTCAAATTGACCGTGCCGAAGCTGTTGGTGTAGTAGCTGTTGCCCAGGTCCAGGCTGACCAGGTCAAACCAGGTGTTGTCGACCCGGTTGACGGTCATCACGTAGCTGGGGCCCCAACCCCAAATCAGGTAGTTGGTGCCGTTGGTGGCCTTTTCACCGTCCAGGTGGATGTATTCAGGGCCATTGCCCGAGAAGGAAAAGCCTTCCGAGACCCAGGTGTTTCTCTGTTCATACAGCGGAAGACCTTCGAAGGTGACGGTTTGCGCCACAGAGACGGCGGGAGCCAGGATCAACAGCGCGGCGGCTGCGCCGGACAGAAATGGACTTGTGTTCACGGGCATGCACTCCTTGGAGGTTGGTTGGGACACACACATTATTCGTATGGCCCCAACCGGCCCGAGTCACCTGCGTTACCGTCAGCCCAAACGCGCCCGGTGGCGTGCAATCTGCGCGTGTACCTGTACCGGCGCCGTACCGCCCAGCGTCTTGCGGGCGTTCAGGCTCCCGCGCAGGCTCAGGCACTCGTACACATCTTTTTCAATCATCGGATTGAATTCCTGCAGCACTGCCAGCGGCAGTTCAGACAGGTCGCAGGCGTGTGAGGTGGCGGCCTTCACGGCATGGGCCACGATCTCGTGTGCATCGCGGAACGGCAGGCCCTTCTTGACCAGGTAGTCGGCCAGGTCGGTGGCGGTGGCGTAACCTTTTAACGTGGCCTGCTCCATGGCAGGGGCGTTGACGGTGATGCCGCCTTCCTTTTGGCCCGTGGCAGGGTTCAGCTGGCCGCCAATCATTTCGGAGAAGATGCGCAGCGTGTCCTTGAGCGTGTCCACGGTGTCGAACAAAGGCTCCTTGTCTTCCTGGTTGTCCTTGTTGTAGGCCAGGGGCTGACCCTTCATCAGCGTGATCAGGCCCATCAGGTGGCCGACCACACGGCCGGTCTTGCCGCGTGCCAGTTCGGGCACATCAGGGTTTTTCTTCTGCGGCATGATGGAGCTGCCGGTGGTGAAACGATCCGCAATCTTGATAAAGCTGAAATTCTGGCTCATCCAGATGATGAGCTCTTCGCTCATGCGGCTGATGTGCACCATGGTCAGTGTGGCGGCGGATGTGAACTCGATTGCAAAGTCGCGGTCGCTGACCGCATCCAGGCTGTTCTGGCAGACCTGGGGGTTGCCCTTGTCATCGACCATGCCCAGCGTACGGGCCACACGTTCGCGGTCCAGCGGGTAGCTGGTACCGGCCAGCGCGGCGGCGCCCAGGGGCAGGCGGTTGGTGCGGCGACGTACTTCAAGCATGCGTTCGGCATCGCGGCTGAACATTTCTACATACGCCAGCAGGTGGTGGCCAAAACTCACGGGCTGCGCCACCTGCAAATGGGTGAAGCCGGGCAGGATCACGTCCACATTCTTCTCGGCCACATCCACCAGAGACTTCTGCAGGTCGATCAGCAGTTCGCCAATCAGGTCGATCTCACTGCGCAGCCACAGGCGAACATCGGTGGCAACCTGGTCGTTGCGGCTGCGGCCGGTGTGCAGGCGTTTGCCGGCGTCACCCACCAATTGGGTCAGGCGTGCCTCGATGTTCAGGTGTACGTCTTCCAGGTCCAGCTTCCACTCAAAGTTGCCGGATTCGATATCTGCGGTGATCTGCGCCATGCCGCGCTGGATGGACGCATGGTCTTCGGCGTTGATGATGCCCTGTGCCGCCAGCATCTCGGCGTGGGCCAGGCTGCCTGCAATATCGGCCTGCCACATGCGCTTGTCAAAAAACACGCTGGAGGTGTAGCGTTTGACCAGATCGCTCATGGGTTCAGAGAACAGCGCGGACCACGCCTGGGATTTTTTATCGAGTTGGTTTTTGGACATGGTGGGCAGGGCGGGTAATGGAGTCAAAATCCGGGTTCATGAAAGACACCCAAATATTATCGGCGTTCCACGACCTGCCCCCGCCGGCCGAGGACGGCAAGCCCGCCAGCGCGGTGCCGGTAGAGGCCGGTTTGGTGTTTGATGCCTGCCAGACCGGCGTGGTGCTGCGGGCCGTGTTGTTTGTGGAGGTGTCGGCTGGCGTCGGCGTGGCTTTTCTTGCCAATGACGCGGTGGACTGGGTCATCCGCCTGGCAATGGTGACCGGCGGCGCCCTGCCGGCCACCCTGGCCTGGTTGCTGGTGGCCTGCATGACCAAGCGGCTGATCGCCCGCCTGGCGCCAATGCTGCAATACCTGGTGGGGGTTGCCATGGGCGGTGCTGCCGGCCTGTACGGTTGCACCATGCTGGCTTGGTCGGGTTTGTTGCTGGATGCAGCGCCCTGGGTGGCCAGTGGTGCCAGTGGCCTGTTGTTGTCCGGTGTTCTGGTGGCGGCGCTGGTGATGCGCAGCAAGAGCCGCATGCCGGCCGACACCTCGGCCCGGCTGGCCGAGCTCCAGTCCCGCATACGCCCGCATTTTTTGTTCAACACGCTCAACAGCGCCATTGCCCTGGTGCGGGCCGAGCCGGCCAAGGCAGAGGCATTGCTGGAAGACCTGAGCGACCTGTTCCGCGAGGCCCTGAAAGACTCCGGTGAGCCGGTTCGCCTGGCGCAGGAGATCGAGCTGGCACAGCGGTATATGGCCATCGAGCAGGTGCGTTTTGGCGATCGCCTGCGTGTGCAGTGGGCGCTGGACCCTGAGGCAGATGGCGCACTGTTGCCCCCTTTGCTGTTGCAGCCTTTGGTGGAAAATGCGGTACGCCACGGAGTGGAGCCCAGTGCACAGGGCGCCGACGTGCGCATTTCCACGCAACGCAGGGGGTCGATGGTGGTGATCAAAGTGACCAATACTGTGCCCAATGGCCAGGGTGAACAAGGCCATGGGCTGGCGCTACGCAATGTGCGTGAGCGGCTGAATTTGCTGCATGATGTGCAAAGCCAGTTTCGCAGTGTCCTCAAGGATGGCGTTTACCAGGTGCGTATGGAGGTGCCTTTATGACCGGCGGTGTGCTCAAGGCGCTGGTGGTGGACGACGAGGCCCTGGCCCGTGCCCGCATGCGCACGCTGCTGTCTGACTGCACCACACCCGCTGTGCAGTGTGTGGGCGAGGCCGCCAACGCGGTGCAGGCCATGGAGATGCTGCAACACCAGCCGGTTGACGTAGCCCTGGTGGATATCCACATGCCCGGCGCCGATGGCCTGGCGCTGGCGCGTTCCCTGCAATCGCTGCCCCAGGCGCCCGCGCTGATTTTTGTGACGGCCCATGCCGAACATGCCGTTCAGGCTTTTGATCTGGAGGCGGTGGACTACCTGACCAAACCGGTGCGGCTGGAGCGGTTGCAATCTGCGCTACAAAAAGTAGAGCGGTACCTTCAATCCCGGCGGGGGCTGGAGGTCAATTTGGCTCAAGACGATGTGCTGATCATTCAGGAACGTGGCCGCACCGAGCGTATACCGTTGCAGCAGATTTTGTACTTCAAGGCCGAGCTCAAATACGTGACCGTGCGCACCGCCAACCGCAGCTACATACTGGACGGCTCGCTCAATGAACTGGAAGACAAACACCGCGCCGACTTTGTGCGCATACACCGAAACGCACTGATCGCCCGGCGTGCCGTGCGGGCGCTGGAGAAGCACTTTGACGCCGAAGAGGGCGAGGGCTGGGCCGTACGGCTCAACGGTGTGGACGAGCTGCTGGCGGTGTCACGCCGCCAGCTGGCCGCAGTGCGGGAGCTCGTTTCTCGTTAACCAGTGTTCCGCAACCCGGCTGCAATCCCGTTGATCGAGATGTGGATACCGCGTTGCACCCGTTCATCGGCTTTGCCTTCGCGGTAGCGGCGCACCAGTTCCACCTGCAAGTGGTGCAGCGGGTCGATGTACGGAAAGCGGTGGCGGATGGAACGCTGCAGTGCCGCGTTGTTGGCCAGGCGGTTCTTGTCACCCGTGATGGTGGCCAGGGCCTGTGCGGTGCTGTGCCACTCGGCCTCGATCGCGGTAAAGATCTTCTTGCGCAGGCGGGCATCGGCCACCAGTTCGGAATACCGTGAAGCCAGGGCCAGATCACTCTTGGCCATCACCATGTCCATGTTGGACAACAGCGTCTTGAAGAAAGGCCACTGTCGGTACATCTTCTGCAGCAGTGCGGTGCGTTCTTTTTGCTCTGCAGCTGTGCCTGAGGTGATAAAGGTCTGCACGGCCGAGCCAAATCCGTACCAGCCCGGCAGGGTCAGGCGGCACTGGCCCCAGCTGAAGCCCCAGGGGATGGCACGCAGGTCTTCGATACGCTGGGATGCCTTGCGCGATGCGGGGCGCGAGCCGATGTTCAGTTCGGCAATTTCGCGGATCGGTGTGGCGCTGAAGAAGTATTCGGTGAAGCCCGGTGTCTCATAGACCAGTGCCCGGTAGGCGGCCATGCTGTTGCTTGACAACTCGGCGGCGGCGTCCAGGTAGGCCTTGGTGGCCGACTTGGTGGGCTGCAGCAGCGTGGCCTCCAATGTGGCGGCAACCAGGGTTTCCAGGTTGCGCCGGCCGATCTCGGGGTTGGCGTATTTGGAGCCAATGACCTCGCCCTGTTCCGTCAGGCGGATCTGGCCGCGCACGGTGCCTGGGGGCTGGGCCAGGATGGCCTCGTAGCTGGGGCCGCCGCCGCGGCCTACGGTGCCGCCACGGCCATGGAACATGCGCAGCTTGATCGGGGCAGCGCTGGTCCCCGCCTGGGCGGCCAGTTCGTCGAACAGCTCGACCAGAGCGATCTCGGCGCGGTACAGCTCCCAATTGCTGGTGAAGATGCCGCCATCCTTGTTGCTGTCAGAGTAGCCCAGCATGATGTCCTGTTCGCCACCGCTGCGCTGCACCAGCGCGGCAATGCCGGGCAAGGCGTAAAACTCGCGCATGATGGGCGCGGCGTTGCGCAGGTCTTCAATGGTCTCGAACAGGGGTACGACGATCAGGTCGCAGACCGGGCTCAGCGGGTCGGACGCAGCGGACGCGGCTGGTGTATGGGCGGCGCCGTTCAGCACGCCACGCATCAGCCCTACTTCTTTTTGCAGCAGCAAGACTTCCAGCAAGTCGCTGACCGTCTCGGTGTGGCTGATGATGTAGTGGCGGATGGCATCTGCGCCAAAACGCTCGCGCATCACCTTCGCGGCGGCGAAGATGGCCAGCTCGCTTTGTGCGTGGGCCGAGTAGGTGACGCCGTGCACCGTCAGCGCGCGCGCGTCGCCCAGCAAGCCCATCAGCAGCTTGCGTTTGGCGGCTTCGTCCAGGCTGGAGTAGTTGGCCTCGACGCGTGACGTGGCCAGCAGTTCGGCGACCACTTCTTCGTGTTTATCGGAGCTCTGGCGCAGGTCCACCGTGGCCAGGTGGAAGCCAAATACCTCGACCGCACGAATCAGCGGGTGCAGGCGTTCGGCCACCAGTGCCGAGCCGTGGTTGGCCTTCAATGAGGCTTCGATCGTGCGCAGCTCGGCGGCAAATTCCTGTGAGCGGGTATAGGGGTTTTGGGGTGCGACGGCGTGGCGTGCGGCTTCAGTGCCGGTCAATTCTTTCAGCGTTGCCGCGAGGCGGGCGTACACGCCAGTCAGTGCGCGGCGGTAGGGCTCGTCCATACGGTGCGCATTCGTGTCGGGCGAGCTCTCGGCCAGGGCCTTCATGGCCGGCGTGCATTCGTTCAGCATGGCCGACACCGACAACTCGCCGCCCAGGTAGTGCACTTCGGTCAGGTAGTGGCGCAACGCCACCTCGGCCTGGCGGCGCAGTGCATAGTCCAGCGTCTGGGCGCTGACGTTGGGGTTGCCGTCGCGGTCGCCGCCAATCCACTGGCCCATGCGCAAAAAGCTGTGCACCGGTTGGTTGTTGCCCAGCAGTTGCTCCAGGTTGGCATACAGCTTGGGGATCTCGCGCAGGAAGGTGGACTCGTAATAACTCAGCGCGTTTTCAATCTCGTCGGCCACCGTGAGCTTGCTGAATCGCAGCAGCCGGGTTTGCCACAGCTGCATCACGCGGGCGCGCATCTGGGCCTCGTTGGCGGCGAGTTCGCGGGCGGAGAGGGCGTCCTTCTTGTTCTCAAAAAAGGCGCTGCGCATCTTGATCTCGTCGCGCTCGGTGAGCAGGCGGGCAATGCCGCGTTCGGCGTCCAGAATACTTTTGCGCTGCACTTCGGTCGGGTGGGCCGTCAGCACCGGTGACACATAACTCTGCGCCAGCATGCTGGAGATCGCTTTGGGTGCAATGCCGGCCCAACGCAGGCGTGACATGGCGACGTCGATGCTGCCTTCCTGTGTGTCGCCCGCACGTTCATGGATGGCGCGGCGGCGGATGTGGTGGCGGTCTTCGGCCAGGTTGGCCAGGTGGGAGAAATAGGTGAAGGCACGGATCACGCTGACGGTCTGGTCGCCGCTCAGGCCCTTGAGGAGTTTTTTCAGCGCCTTGTCGGCCTCGTGGTCTGCATCGCGGCGAAAGGCGACCGACAGGGTGCGGATTTTTTCGATCAGCTCAAAAGCTGCTTCGCCCTCCTGTTCGCGGATCTCGTCGCCCAGTATCCGGCCCAGCAGACGGATGTCCTCGACCAAGGGGCGTTCGTTGTCTTTTGCGCGCTTGGCGGGGGCTGGGGCGGATACAGTTTTCATGGGGCCCATGCTAGCATTGACCACCCGCAATAGATTACAAATGGGTTACGAGTAGAGGCCATGGTTGCACACAATTTAACAATCGCCACACGCGAGAGCCGACTGGCTCTGTGGCAAGCGGGGCATGTCAAGGCACTGCTCGAACAACAAGGCCACCAGGTCACCCTGCTGGGCATGACCACCAAGGGTGACCAGATTCTGGACCGCTCGCTCTCCAAGGTCGGTGGCAAGGGCCTTTTTGTCAAAGAGCTGGAGGTGGCCCTGGAGGCCGGGCAGGCCGATCTGGCCGTGCATTCGCTCAAAGACGTTCCCATGGAGTTGCCGGAGGGTTTTATCCTGGCCTGCGTCATGGAGCGTGAAGACCCGCGGGACGCCTGGGTCTCCAGCCGTTACGCCACGCTGGCCGACCTGCCGCAGGGCGCGGTGGTTGGCACATCAAGCTTGCGGCGCATGGCCTTGTTACGCGCCTTGCGACCCGATCTCAAAATTGAAGGATTGCGCGGCAACCTGGATACGCGGTTGAAGAAGCTGGACGATGGCCTGTACGACGGCATTGTGCTGGCGGCCGCGGGGCTCAAGCGCCTGGGCCTCGCATCCCGCATCCGCGCGACCTTCAGTCCCGAAGAGATGTTGCCGGCGGCCGGTCAGGGTGCATTGGGCATTGAGGTGCGCTCCGGCCGTGCCGAGGTCGTGCAGGTCTTGCAATCCCTGCTGCATACACCAACCTGGTTGGCCGTATCGGCCGAACGTGCGGTCAGCCGTGTCATGGGTGGCAGTTGCTCCATGCCGTTGGCGGCCTACGCCACGCTGCAGGGTGATGAGCTGAGCATCCGTGCGGTGTGGGGCGATCCGGAGGGTGTGTTGCCCCTGGTCCATGCGCAGGCGCAGGGCAGGGTCGTGGATGGCCCGGGCGCTAACCTGCTGGGTGAAGATGTCGCACGCCAATTGCAGGCCAAGGTGCGCCAGCAGTCCGAACAAGGAGCCTGAGCCATGCGTGTCATCGTTACCCGCCCAGTCCAGGAAGCCGCGCAATGGGTCCATGCCCTGAACGATGCTGGTTTTAAGGCCCTGGCCCTGCCCTTGATTGGTGTGTTGCCGCCACCCGACCCGGCGGCCGTTGCAGCGGCCTGGGCGCGTATCACCGAATTTGATGCGGTGATGTTTGTCAGTGGCAATGCCGTGGAGCATTTCTTTGCGTCAAAACCGGCTGTAGCCCCCGTGTTTGGTATGCCTGGCGCTATAAATATCAGAGCATTCGTGACGGGGCCCGGTAGCCTGTCGGCACTCAAGCGGGCGCAGGTTGATACCCGCTGCATCGACATGCCGGACCGTGCGGCCGAACAGTTTGACTCCGAGGCCCTGTGGGCCGTGGTGGCGCCGCGGGTGCAGCCCGGCTACCGCGTGTTGATCGTGCGTGGCAGTGGTAGCAATGGGGACGGTTCGTCTGGTGCGGGGAGTGCGGACAAAGCTGCCGACGGCGTTGGACGGGACTGGTTTGCCGAGCAGGTGCGCACAGCGGGTGGCAGCGTGGAGTTCGTGGTCTCGTACCAGCGACGCCCCCCGGAGCTGTCGGACAGCGACCGCGCCCTGGTGCGCGAAGCAGCGGCCGACGGTTCGGTGTGGCTGTTCAGCAGCTCGGAAGCCATTGGCAATCTGGTCGCCACCTGTGCCGACCAGGCATGGACCCAGGCCAAGGCAGTGGTCACCCATAGCCGCATTGCGCAGGCTGCCCGCAAGGCCGGTTTTTCTGTTGTTTGCGAGTCACGCCCCTCGCTGGCCGCATTGATGGCGTCTATAGAATCGGTGGCATGAACACAGAGCCCAGCCTTACCGCGGCGAGTGCGCCTCTGGAAGGCGCGCCAGCACTGCCACCGGTCCCGGCAAAGAGCATGGCTATCCGGTTCCAATGGGCCATAGCCGTGGTCGCCGCTGTGGCACTGGTGGTCAGTGGGCTGCTGTGGCAAAAGCTGGGCAGCATCCAGGAACAACTGGCGCGCCAGAGTGCAGACGCGGGTAGCCAGGCCGTCGAGGCCCGAGCGACTGCCCGGCAAGCCCAGGAGCTGGCCATGGAAACGGCCGCCAAGCTGGCGGTGACCGAAGTCCGGCTCAGCGAGGTGTCCTTGCAGCGCAGCCAGCTCGAAGAGCTGATGCAAAGCCTGTCGCGTTCGCGTGACGAGAACCTGGTCGTGGATATTGAATCCGCGCTGCGCCTGGCGCAGCAACAGGCGCAGTTGACCGGCAGTGTGGAGCCGTTGTTGGCCGCCCTCCGCAGCGCCGAACTGCGGGTGTCCCGTGCCGCCCAACCCCGGTTGACCCCGGTGCAACGCGCCATAACCCGGGATATCAGTCGCATCAAGGCCACGGCCCAGGCTGATACACCAGCGCTGTTGGTCAAGCTCGACGAGTTGGTGCTGCTGGCCGATGAACTGCCAGTGGCCAATGCGCTGCCCACGCCCCGCTCCAATGACACGCTTAAACGCAAGCCCGAGGAAACCGTGACGACCTGGTGGGTGCGCATGGGTTTGCTGGTGCGTGATGAGGTTCGCAACCTGGTGCGGGTGAGCCGCATCGAGGACCCGGATGCGGCCCTGCTGTCGCCCGAACAATCGTTTTTCCTGCGTGAAAACCTGAAGCTGAAACTGCTCAATGCCCGTCTGGGATTGCTGTCGCGCCAGATCGATGCGGTACGTTCCGATCTGGCATCGGCCTCCGTGGCAGTGGGCCGGTATTTCGATGCGTCATCGCGCAAGACCCAGGCCGCCAGTGCGCTGCTGCTGCAGGTGCGCGGCCAGATGAAGGCGCTGGAAGTACCCCGCGTGGACGAGACATTGGCGGCTCTGGCAACGGCCGCGGCAGGACGCTGAACATGCGGGTTGCACTGTGGCTGATGGCCTTGTTCGCAATCGCGGTGGCCAGTGCGCTGTTCGCGGGGGACAACCATGGCACGGTGACACTGTTTTTTCCCCCACACCGGGTGGACCTGTCCTTGAATCTGTTCCTGCTGCTGCTGGCCGGCAGTTTCTTGACCTTGCACCTGGCCATGCGGGCCTTGTCGGCCCTGACCAATATCCCCCACCAGGCACGCCACTGGCGCCTGCTGCAAAAAGAGCGGGGCATGCACACGGCCCTGCTGGAGTCTTTGTCCCACCTGGTGGCCGGGCGTTTTGTGCGGGCGCGCAAGGCAGCCGAGCTGGTGATCTCGCTCGAAGAATCGGTCCAGCGCAGTGGTGAACGGGTGGCCTATGGCTCTCGCCTGCGCACGCTGGCCCATGTGCTGGCGGGTGAAAGTGCGCATGCCCTGCAAAACCGCAGTGTGCGGGATGCCCACTTTCAGCTGGCACTGCAGGAGTCGGAGGGCCGCGAAGCCCAGGATGCCCGTGAAGGTGTGCAACTGCGGGGCGCCCAGTGGGCACTGGACGACCGTGATGCACCGGCGGCCATGCAGTTGCTGGACCAATTGCCGCAAGGTGCATCCCGGCGCACGCTGGCGCTGCGCCTGCGCTTTCGGGCGGCCCGACAGGCAGGCCAGTTGCCTCTGGCGCTGGAGACCGGGCGCCTGCTGACCAAACACCGGGCCTTTTCAGACGCTGCGGGCAAGAGTATTGCGCGGGGCCTGGCCATCGAGCTGATCCGGGCCGCGCACGACAGCGTGCAGATCCAGCGCGCCTGGGATGCGCTGGACGCTGCGGAGCAGCATGTGCCCGAAGTTGCGTTTGAGGCGGCCGAGCGCCTGCTGGCGCATGGTGGCGCAGTGACGGATTCGCGGCAATGGTTGCTGCCCATCTGGGAAACCATGGTGCAGCGCCACGACGCGTTGACGCTGGCGCAGCGTGTGCGTTTGGCCCGTGTACTGGAGCGCGGTTTTGCAGCCCCCGATGGCGCGCCGGATGCAGAATGGCTGAGCCGTATTGAGACCGCTCAAATGGCCAATCCGCGCGACGCTGTGTTGCAGTACCTGGCCGGCGTCGTTTGCATGCGCCTGAGCCTGTGGGGTAAATCCCAGCAACTGTTCAAGCAGTCCCTGGCCATGTTGCAGGACTCTGAACTGGCGCGCGACACCTGGTTGGCGCTGGCCTATATGGCCGAACAGCGCCAGGATACACAGGCCGCCGCACAGGCCTACCGGGAGGCTGCCAAAAAGTGACGTGGGCGGGATTCAGGGCTATTATGCGGCCATGGCAACACTCACCGAACACATCATCAAGCTGACCGACCACCGGGATCGGGAGCTTCTGGAGTTGACACTCTCCAAGGCATTGATTGATTTGCTGCGCATAGACCGGGTGGTCATTGCGCGGGTCCTCAGTGAGGAAGGCGTCAAGCGATGGCTGGAGGTCGCATCCCTCGACGTGCGCGGTGGTGGCAAGGTGGTGGACCCGCTGCGTGTAGATTTTGAGACCTTGCGTGAACTGGCCGATGAAAAAGACCGGCTCCAGTGTTTGCAAAGCCGCAGCCTGGTCGAATATGCCTGGGCCGGCGAAGATGGCCCCCGCATCAGTTTCATTCCCCTGTTTTCGGATTCTGCCAGCGACGACGAGGGCGTGATCGAAGTGCATTCCGGTTCACCCCTGAATAAAGGCCAGGTACAGGTCATTGAGGACATGGTCCACGTGTTCCGCAACATGTACAAGTTGCTGGCCTACAGCGACCGTGACGCCCTGACCGGTTTGCTCAACCGCAAATCATTGGACGATACTTTTTACAGCGCCGTGCTCGAAGAGATGGACCACGGTCTCGAAGGCGAAACAGCCGTGCTGGAGGCCAGTGTGTTGCCGGTCGCCGAGCGCCGCCACCGGGTGCCACCCAACTACTGGTTGGGCACGGTGGATGTGGACCACTTTGGTGTCATCAATGACAAGAACGGCCACCTGATTGCTGAAGAGGTGTTACTGCTGGTGGCGCGCATCATGAACAACACTTTTCGCACCTATGACCGTATCTACCGCCTGGGTGGTGAGCAGTTTGCGGTACTGATGCATTGCCCCGATGAGGCGCTGGTGCTGGCTGCGTTTGAGCGCTTTCGCGCCAACATGGAGAAGTTCAATTTTCCGCAGGTGGGGCGGGCCACCGCCTGTGCCGGCTTTACACGCGTCACGGCGGATGATTCGCCGAGTACGTCGCTGGAGCGGGCCGAGCGGGCTGTCGATTATGCGCAGCGCAACGGCCGCAACCAGGTCCATAGTTACGATGATTTGGTGCGCAAAGGCTTCTTTGGTGATGCGGTAAAAGTAGGCGCCGTTGATTTGTTCTAAGCCACGGCGCATCCCATAAAAAAAGAGGCCCGAGGGCCTCTTTTTTTATGGGGCACCCCGTTGTGCGGGGTGTCGTCTTACCTTCAGGCCGCAGGCGGTTGCTCAAACGGCAGCGTCATGTTGCGCAGGTCGCGCTTGGTTTCAACCAGAACCAGAGGCCCGGTATCGATGCTGACCGGTGCCGGCCGTTCACGGGGCACGTGGATCGGCTTGGCTTCGGCCGCAATCGCGGCTTGCACCGCAGCGATCTTGTCTGCATCGGAGTTCACCCACTGCAAGCCCGAGCTCTGTGCCACGTCGACCAGGGTCTCGGTGGGCAAGGTGTAGGTTGTGACCTTGGGCATGCGTTCAGCGGATGCCACTATCGGAGCAGCAGCGGCCACTGGTGCAACTGCGACCGGCGCGGCTGTACGGACCGGTTGCACGACAGGTGCCTCGGGAACAGTTGCTGCAACGGGTGCTGCGGCAGGTGCTGCTTGCGGTGTGACCACTGTCGCTGCTTCGCCCGCTTCAGCGGATTGCTCAGCGGCCTGGGCCGGGATGCGCAGGTCTGGGCGTTCTTCGCGTTCGCTACGGTCCCCACGGGGGCCGCGTTCACGGCCATAACGGTCGCGTGGGCGCTTCTCACGGGGTTCACCGTTTTCTCCGCGTGGTCCCTGGCCATTGGCCTCGGCATGTAATTGCGCATCTACGTCTACGGCAGCGGAGCTGCTGGCGTCTGCCTCCGCGAAACCGAGCTGGGTCTGCTGGTTGTTTTCACCACCGGCATTGCGGCCTTCGCCATCCTGGCGGGGACCACGTCCATTGCGACCACCACGGCTATTGCGGCCACCGTCTCGACCACCTTCGCGGCCCTCACCACGGCCTTCGCGGGCCTGACCCTCGTTGCGGGGAGCGTCGATGCCACCTTCGGTTACGGCATCGGCACGGCCTTCTGCGCGCGGTTGTTCACTGCGCTCACCGGCCTCATTGCGCTCGCTGCCACCACGTCCGCCGCGGCCGCCGCGTTCACCACGCTCGCGGGGAGCACGTTCAGGGCGTTGCTCCTGGCGATTGCCTTCGGGGCCGCCTGGCGCCTGGCCACCGGCTTGCAGGTTGGCGTCCATGGGCATGGGTTTGCCTTCAGCGTCGAAGCGCTCGCGCTGTGCGCCGCCTTGGCGATCAGCACCACCGCTGCCACCACGTCCACCGCGTCCACCGCGGCTGTTGCGTCCATCGCCGCGGCCTTCGCCACGTGGTCCACGGCCTTCGCCGCGGGCTTGTTGGCCATCACCGCGGCCTTCACCCGGCTTGCCGCCGCTGCGGTTGCCATCACGGTTGCGGCCATCACGGGTTTCACGGCCGCCTTCGGGGGCCTTTGGCGCAGGAGTGGATGCGGGCTTGGCGGGCGCCGCTGGCTCTGCTGCAAACAGGCTCTTGATCCAGCCGAAGAAGCCTTTTTCTGCCGCGACCGGCTGTTTGGCTTCTGTGGGGCGCTGCTGTGCGGCCGCTGCTGGTTGTGCCACAGGCGCGACTGGGCGCGGTGCGGCGACAGGCGCAGGCGCATCCGGCAGCACACCCTTGATGATGGGTGTCTGTTTGTTGGTAGGTTCTTGCGAACGGCGTGTCACGCTGGTCGGGTCTTCCACCACGTCGGCCATCTTGTAGCTGGCTTCGATGTTGTCGAGGCGTGGGTCGTCGTGTTTCAGGCGTTCCAGCTTGTAGTTGGGTGTTTCCAGTGTCTTGTTGGGCACCAGCAGCACGTTGATGCGCTGCTTGAGCTCAATCTTGGCCACTTCGGAGCGCTTTTCGTTCAACAGGAACGATGCGACATCGACCGGCACCTGGCACAACACGGATGCCGTGCTGTCCTTGAGCGACTCTTCCTGGATGATCCGCAGAATTTGCAAAGCGCTGGATTCTGTGTCGCGGATGTGGCCGGAACCACCGCAACGGGGGCAAGGAATGGATGCACCTTCGGAGAGAGCCGGGCGCAGGCGCTGGCGGCTCATTTCCATCAGGCCGAATTTGCTGATCGTGCCGAACTGCACGCGGGCGCGGTCTTGGCGCAGCGCGTCGCGCAAGCGGTTTTCCACTTCGCGGCGGTTGCGGGACTCTTCCATGTCGATAAAGTCGATGACGATCAGGCCACCCAAGTCGCGCAGACGCATCTGGCGGGCCACTTCGTCAGCGGCTTCCAGGTTAGTGCGGGTAGCAGTCTCTTCGATGTCGCCGCCCTTGATGGCGCGGGCCGAGTTGACGTCGACGGACACCAAGGCTTCGGTGTGGTCGATGACGATGGCGCCGCCGGAAGGCAGGGTCACGGTGCGGGCGTACGCGGATTCGATCTGGTGTTCGATCTGGAAGCGGCTGAACAGCGGGGCGTCATCACGGTAACGCTTCACGCGCGCAGCGTGCTCGGGCATCACGTGGGCCATGAACTGCTGGGCCTGTTCGTACACGTCGTCGGTGTCGATCAGGATGTCGCC